>DATDKW010000384.1:0-5919 GCA_036519715.1 Mycobacteriales bacterium | reverse complement strand
TCCCGATGGGCGCCTCCACCGAGGCCCACAACCGCACGCTGGACATCTCCCGGGCCGAGCAGGACGAGTTCGCCGCCCGGTCGCACCAGCGGGCGGCCGCGGCCCAGAAGAACGGCCTGTTCGACGAGGAGATCGTGCCGGTGCAGATCCCGCAGCGGCGGGGCGAGCCGATCGAGTTCCGGGAGGACGAGGGCATCCGCGGCGACACCACCGCCGACGTGCTGTCGAAGCTCAAGCCGGCGTTCGCGCCGGACGGCACGATCACGGCCGGCAGCTCGTCGCCGATCTCCGACGGCGCCTGCGCCGTGGTGGTCATGTCCCGGGCCAGGGCCGAGCAGCTCGGGCTGCCGATCCTGGCCGAGATCGGCGCGCACGGCACCGTCGCCGGCCCGGACAACTCGCTGCACTCGCAGCCGTCCGGCGCGATCAACCACGCGCTGGGCAAGGCCGGGCTGTCCGTGGCCGACCTCGACCTCATCGAGATCAACGAGGCCTTCGCCGCGGTCGGCATCCAGTCCATGCGCGACCTCGGCGTCGGCCCGGACATGGTCAACGTCAACGGCGGCGCCATCGCCCTCGGCCACCCGATCGGCATGAGCGGGGCCCGGCTGGCCCTGACCCTGATCCTGGAGCTGCGCCGCCGGGGCGGCGGCCTGGGCGCGGCGGCGCTGTGCGGCGGCGGCGGCCAGGGCGACGCGCTGCTGCTCAAGGTCTGAGCTACCTTGCCCCGGTGACCACGACCCGGCGTGCCGCGGACGTCGGCACGCTGGTGGCGCGGGCCCGGGACGGCGACGCCCGCTCCGTGGCCCGGCTGATCTCGCTGGTCGAGGACGCCTCGCCGAAGCTGCGGGAGGTCGCGGCCGCGCTGGCCCCGCACACCGGCCGGGCCCGGGTGATCGGGCTGACCGGCTCGCCCGGGGTGGGCAAGTCGACCTCGACCGCGATGCTGGTCCGGGCGCTGCGGGACCGGGGGCACCGGGTCGGGGTGCTCGCGGTCGACCCGTCCTCGCCGTTCTCCGGCGGGGCGCTGCTGGGTGATCGGGTCCGGATGCAGGACCACGCCACCGACTCCGGGGTCTTCATCCGGTCGATGGCCTCCCGCGGCCACCTGGGCGGGCTGGCCTGGGCCACCCCGCAGGCGGTCCGGGTGCTGGACGCTGCCGGCTGCGACGTGGTGCTCATCGAGACCGTCGGCGTCGGCCAGGCCGAGGTGCAGGTCGCCTCGACCGCCGACACCACACTGGTGCTGCTCGCGCCGGGCATGGGGGACGGGATCCAGGCCGCGAAGGCCGGCATCCTCGAGGTCGCCGACGTGCTGGTGGTCAACAAGGCCGACCGCGACGGCGCGGCCCAGACCGTACGGGACCTCAAGGCGATGCTGGGCCTGGGTGGCCGGCACTCCGAGCCCGGGGCCTGGCGGCCGCCGATCGTGTCCACGGTGGCCGCCCGCGGCGAGGGCGTCGGCGACCTGCTGGCGGCGCTGGACAAGCACGCCGCCTGGCTGGCCTCGTCGGGCGAGGGGGAGCGGCGCCGCCGGGCCCGGGCGGCGGCCGAGATCGAGGCCATCGCCGTGGCGGCGCTGCGGGCCCGCATCGGCGACCTGCACGGCAGCGACGCCCTGGACTCCCTCGCGGCCGAGGTCGTCGCGGGCACCCGCGACCCCTACGCCGCCGCCGACGACCTCGTCGCCACCCTCACCGCCTGACCCTGTTTCCTGATCCCCGGCCGGGGCATTCCGCCGGCATGGGAGAGCAGCGGCTGGTGGCGGACCTGGTGGTCGAGCGGCTCCGGGCCTGGGGCGTCGAGCGGGTCTTCGGATACTCCGGGGACGGCATCAACACCATCCTGGGCGCGCTGCGGCGGGCCGGCGGGGAGCCGGAGTTCGTGCAGGCGCGGCACGAGGAGTCGGCGGCGCTGATGGCGGTCGGGCACGCCAAGTACACCGGCGGGGTCGGCGTGATGATGTCCACCCAGGGCCCGGGCGCGGTGCACCTGCTCAACGGCCTGTACGACGCCAAACTGGACTCGGTGCCGGTCGTCGCGATCGTCGGCCAGCAGGAGCGGACCGTGCTCGGCTCCCAGTACCAGCAGGAGATCGACCTGCTGGCGCTGGTCAAGGACGTGGCCGCGCAGTTCGCGCAGACGGTGTCGACGGCCGAGCAGGCGCCGATGGTGCTCGACCGGGCGTTCCGGGTGGCGCTGGCCACCCGCTCGCCGGCGGTGGTGATCCTCCCGCACGACGTGCAGAAGCTGCCGATGCCGGACGAGCTGCCGCAGCAGCACGGGGTGATGGCCAGCGCGCCGGAGTGGCGGGCGCCACGGGTGCTGCCCCGCGACGACGACCTGCGGGCGGCCGCCGACCTCCTCGCCGCCGGGGAGCGGGTGGCGCTGCTGGTCGGGCAGGGCGCCCGGCACGCGGCCGGCCAGGTCCGGGCGGTGGCGGAACGGCTCGGCGCCGGGGTGGTCACCAGCCTGCTGGGCAAACCCTGGGTGGACGAGTCGCTGCCGTACGTCGCCGGCACCATGGGCCACCTCGGCACCGCGGCCAGCGCGGTGGTGATGGGCGAGTGCGACACGCTGCTCATCGTCGGCAGCCACGACCCTTGGACGGAGTTCTACCCGGCGCCGGGCCAGGCCCGGGCCGTGCAGGTCGACCTGGACGGCCGGCAGATCGGCGACCGCTACCCGGTCGAGGTCGGCCTGGTCGGCGACGCGGCCGAGACCCTGGACGCGCTGCTGCCGCTGCTGCCGGACCGGACCGGGTGGCGGGCCCGGGTCGAGGCGGCGGTGGCCGACTCCGACCGGCTGGCCGCCGCCCGGGCCGAGCTGCCGGCCCGGCCGCTGAACCCGGAGCTGGTGGTCCGGTCGCTGTCGGAGCGGCTGCCGGGCGACGCCCAGGTCAGCGTCGACGTCGGCTCGGTCACCTACTGGTACGCCCGGCACCTGCGGCTGCCCCCGGGCGTGCCGGCCCACCTGTCCTCGACGCTGGCCTCGATGGGCTCGGCCCTGCCGTACGGGATCGCGGCCAAGCTGGCCCACCCGGACCGGCCGCTGGTGGCGCTGCTCGGCGACGGCGCCATGCAGATGAACGGCATCGCCGAGCTGGTCACGGTGTCCCGGCTGTGGCGGCGATGGGCCGACCCGCGGTTCGTGGTCTGCGTGCTGTCCAACGGCGACCTGGCCGAGGTGACCTGGGAGCAGCGCGAGATGGAGGGTGACCCTCGGTTCGCCGACAGCCAGGACCTGCCCGAGTTCCCGTACGCGGAGTACGCCCGGCTGCTGGGCCTGGAGGGGATCCGGCTGGACGACCCGGCCCAGGTCGGCGCGACCTGGGACCGGGCGCTGGCGGCCGACCGGCCGGTGCTGGTCGAGGCGGTGGTGGACCGGGACGTACCGCTGCTGCCGCCGTTCCCGGCCGGGGAGGCGAAGCTGGAGATGTTCCGGCAGGGGCTGGAGCAGGAGGGCGCCGACGGCCGGCACGCCCGCGAGCTCCTCGACGCCCAGGCCGCCCAGGAAGGTGGATCCACCCGCGGAGAATGACGCCGGGCCGGCGGCCCGGCCCTACCGTGCGGGCAGGCGGTCGCACCGGGCCGTCGCGGGACGGAGGGCGCCGTGGACGGGCCTGGGAACGGCCGGTGGGACGGGCAGGCGGGCGCGACGGCCGGTGGAACCGCCGACGGCGGCGGGTCGGCGCCCGCGGGCGGGACGGCCGCCGTCGGCGGGCGCGCGGCCGGCCGGCGTCCGGGGCGCCTGGGCCGGGCGGTCTCCGGCACGGTCGGCGCGGTGCGCGGCGCGCTCGACGACACGGTCGCGTCCCAGGCGCGCTCGGTCGTCGACGAGCTGGAGCCGTACCTGGCCGCCGAGACCGTCCCGCGGATCGTGACCGCCCTCCTGCCCGATCTGGTCGACCGGATCGTGCCCGCGGTGGTGGACGGGGTCACCGACCACCTCGCCGCCCGCACGGTGCCGGCGGTGCTGGAGGGCGCCATGCCGGCGCTGGTCGACGAGATCCTGCCGATGCTCCTGGCCGAGCTGCTGCCGTACCTGGAGGCCGAGCTCGTGCCGGCCGTCCTCGACGCGGTGACGCCGCACGTGGTCGCCCGCACCGCGCCGGCGGTGCTGGAGGGGTTGCTGCCGCAGGTCCGGCAGGTCGTCGTCCCGCTGATCCTGGCGGACGTCGCGGCCGACCCGCGCATCCGCGGCATGGTCCGGCAGCAGAGCCTCGGACTGGTGACCGACGGGGTGGACCGGCTGCGGCGGTGGCTGCGGCGCCTCGACGACGGCGCCGAGCGGCTCCTGGGCCGGCTCGTCGGCCGGCGGCGCGGGCCGGCGGGCGCGGCGTCCGGCCACGCCGGCCTCGTGACCCGGGCCGTCGCGGCGGGAGCGGACCTCGCCCTCGTCTCGTTCGCCGGCGGGCTGGCGGTGACCGCGTTCCTGGCGGTCGCCGATGCCGTGCTCCGGCCGGCGCCCGGGTGGCTGGCCCGGTCGGCGGCGGCCGCGGCGGCCGTGCTGGCCCCGGCCTATTTCGCGCTCGGGTGGCGGCTGGCCGGGCGGACGGTGGCCGGGGCCGTGGCCGGCTTCGCCGTGGTGCGCCCGGACGGGACGCCGCTCCGGCTGCCCGCGGCCGCTCTCCGGGCGGTCGCGGTGGTGTACCTGGTCCCGCTGTCCGCCGCCGGGTTGCTGCTGTCGGTGCGGGACCCCTGGCGCCGCGGGCTGCTGGACCGCATCTGCGGGTCCCGGACGCCGTACCTGGGCGACCCGACCCCGCTCGCCGCTGTTCCCGCCGCTTCCCCGATCCCACCGGTGACGGCCCTGGGTGACCGCCCGGGGTGACCGGCCGGTCGGGCGGCCGGGTGGGCGCGGCCGGGTGGGGGTGACCGGCCGGAGCGACCGCCCCGCGTGACCGGCCGGTGGGTCAGGCGACCGCGGCCGTGCCGTCGACGGCGGCCTCGCGGACCAGCTGGTCGAGCGGGACCCCCAGGACGGCGGCCATCGCGGCCACGGTGAACAGCGCCGGGGTCGGCACCCCGCCCCGCTCGATCTTGCGGATCGTCTCCTCGGCCAGCCCGGCCCGGGCCGCCAGCTCGCGGACGGGCAGCTCGCCCCGGGCCCGGCGCAGGGCGGCACCCAGGGCCAGGCCGCGGGCCCGGTCGTGCTCGCTCAGCGGATCCCGGACCATGCCCGCAGCCTACCCCACGGCATAACTATCCCGGGATAGTTGTACCGTCGTCCCATGACCTTCCGCCTCCCGACCCGGACCCCGACCGAGCTGGACAGCATGCGCGAGTCCGGCCGGGTCCTGGCCGGCATGCTGGCCGCGGTCCGGGCCGCCGCCGTCCCCGGGGTCAGGCTGCGCGAGCTCGACGACCTGGCCCGCACCTGGCTCGACGACGCCGGGGCCGAGCCGTCCTTCCTGGGCTACACCCCCGACCCGGGCATCCGCCCGTACGACGGGGTGCTGTGCCTGAGCCCCAACGACGTCGTCGTGCACGGCCGGCCCAGCGGCCTCCGGCTGCACGACGGCGACCTGCTCACCGTCGACGGCGGTGCGATCGTCGACGGCTGGCACTCCGACTCCGCCATCACCGTCCACATTGGACAGCCGTCGCCCCGGGACGAGGCCCTCCGGCTGGCCACCGAGGAGGCCCTGGCGGCGGGCATCGCCGCCGCGAGCAGCGGGGCCACGCTGCGGGACGTGGCCGTGGCCATCGACGCGGTCGCCCGCCGGCACGGCTACGAGCAGCTGGCCGACCACGGCGGCCACGGGATCGGCCGGCGGATGCACGAGCCGCCGTTCATCGCCAACCAGCCGACCGAGGAGGCCGGCCACTACCGGCTGCGGGCCGGCAACACCATCGCGATCGAGCCGATGCTGGTGCTGGGCGCCGGCCGCTACAAGCACAAGCGCGACGGCTGGGC
>DATDKW010000383.1:0-14947 GCA_036519715.1 Mycobacteriales bacterium | reverse complement strand
CCTCGCCGGTGGCCTGATGGCGCTGCTGATGCGGGGTGAGCTGGCCCGTCCCGGCCTGCAATACCTGAGCCTGGAGCAGTACAACCAGCTCTTCACCATGCACGGCACGATCATGCTGCTGTTCTTCGCGACGCCGATGGTGTTCGCGTTCGCCAACCTGGTGCTGCCGCTGCAGATCGGCGCCCCGGACGTGAGCTTCCCGCGGCTGAACGCGTTCTCCTACTGGCTGTTCCTGTTCGGCGCCCTGACCGCCGTCTCCGGCTTCCTGACCCCGGGCGGCGCGGCCGACTTCGGCTGGTATGCGTACTCGCCGCTGACCGACGCGATCAACTCGCCCGGCGTCGGCGCCGACCTGTGGTTCATCGGGCTGGCCGTCTCCGGCCTGGGCACGATCCTCGGCGGCGTCAACATGATCACCACCGTGGTCACCCTGCGCGCGCCCGGCATGACGATGTTCCGGATGCCGATCTTCACCTGGAACATCCTGGTCACCAGCGTGCTGGTGCTGCTGGCGTTCCCGATCCTGACCGCGGCCATCTTCGGCGTGCTGGCGGACCGGAAGTTCGGCGCCCAGATCTTCGAGCCGCAGAACGGCGGCGCCATCCTCTGGCAGCACCTGTTCTGGTTCTTCGGCCACCCCGAGGTCTACATCGTGGCGCTGCCGTTCTTCGGCATCATCACCGAGATCATCCCGGTGTTCAGCCGCAAGCCGATCTTCGGCTACAAGGGCCTGGTCGGCGCGACGATCGCGATCGGCGCCCTGTCGGCGACGGTGTGGGCCCACCACATGTTCGCCACCGGCGCGGTGCTGCTGCCGTTCTTCTCGTTCCTGACCTACCTCATCGCGGTGCCGACCGGCATCAAGTTCTTCAACTGGATCGGCACGATGTGGCGGGGCTCGATCAGCTTCGAGACGCCGATGCTGTGGTCGATCGGGTTCCTGGTCACGTTCCTGCTGGGCGGGCTGACCGGCGTCATCCTCGGGTCGCCGCCGCTGGACTTCCACCTCAACGACTCCTACTTCGTCGTCGCCCACTTCCACTACGTGCTCTTCGGCACCATCGTGTTCGCGGTGTTCGGCGGGATCTACTTCTGGTTCCCGAAGTTCACCGGCCGCTACCTGGACGAGCGGCTGGGCAAGGTGCACTTCTGGGCCACCTTCATCGGCTTCCACGCCACCTTCCTGGTGCAGCACTGGCTCGGGGCCGAGGGCATGCCCCGGCGCTACGGCGACTACCTGCCGACCGACGGCTTCACCACGCTGAACACGATCTCCACGGTCGGATCGTTCCTGCTCGGCATCGCCACGGTGCCGTTCCTGTGGAACGTCTACCGGTCGTACAAGTACGGCGAGGTGGTCACGGCCGACGACCCCTGGGGTCACGGCAACTCGCTGGAGTGGGCGACCTCCTGCCCGCCGCCGCGGCACAACTTCACGGTCATGCCGCGGATCCGGTCGGAGCGGCCGGCGTTCGAGGCCCACTACCCGGAGCTGGCCGATCGGTTGGAGCTCGAGGCCCACTCCGGCAGCGGGCCGGTCGGCCCCAACAACCTGGCCGGCGGCGACACCGGCCCCCGGCAGGGCGCGAAGGACACCGACCCGACCTGATCGGGTGTCACACGCGTGGCGCGCTGTGACTTGTCGTGCAGGACTGATACCGTTGCGTGATCCTCTCCACAGCTGATCGAGCGCGCCCCGCGAGGGCCGCTGCCCACGGCGCACGACCCCTTCTCATGCACCCACACTCCGTGCTCGTCACCGTCACCGGACACGACCGTCCCGGCGTGACCTCCGCCCTGTTCGCGGCCCTGGCCGCGCACGACGTCGAGGTGCTCGACGTCGAGCAGGTGGTCATCTCCGACCGGCTCGTGCTCGGGGTGGTGCTGGCCCTGCACGGGGACCCGGCGCCGCTGCGGCGGGCGGTCACGCACGCGGCCGAGGCCCTCGGCACCGCGGTCGAGGTGTCGATCACCGAGGACCCGGGCGACATCGCCGACCAGGTGCCGGTGCGGCACCACGTCATCGTGCTCGGCCGGCCGCTGCGGGCCGGCGCCGTCGGCGAGATGGCCCGGCGGATCGCCGACCTCGGCGGCAACATCCACTCCATCGTCCGGCTGACCCACGAGCCGGTCACCGCGCTGGAGCTGGTGGTCTCCGGGGTGGAGGCGTCCAAGCTCGGGCGGGGCCTGGTCCAGGGCGCGGCCGCGGCCGGCGTCGACGTCGCGGTCGAGCGGGCCGGGCTGCAGCGCCGGGCCAAGCGGCTGCTGCTGCTGGACCTGGACACGGTGCTGACCGGGCCGGAGCCGTTCGCGGCGCTGGCCGACCAGGTCGGCCGCGGGGCCGAGTCCCGCCGGCTGATGACCGAGGGGGCCGCCGACGGCAGCTCGGCCGCCGAGGTGGTCCGGGCCCGGGCCGCGCTGCTGGCCGGGGCGCCGGTGGGGTGCCTGGACGTGCTGCAGGGCCGGATGCGGTGGACGCACGGGTCGCGGGCGCTGATCGGCGCGGTGCGCCGGGCCGGGCACCGGGTCGGCGTGGTCACCGGTGGTGTCGCCCAGCTCGCGGAGCGGCTGGTCGACGGGCTGCAGCTGGACTTCCTGGCCGCCAACCGGCTGGAGACCGCGGACGGCCGGCTGACCGGCCGGATCGTCGGCGAGATCGTCGGCGGGGGCGGGCGGGGCCGGGCGCTGGTCCGGTTCGCCGAATCGTACGGGGTGCCGCTGGCGCAGAGCGTCGCGGTCGGCTGCGGACCGGAGGCGGCCGAGATGCTGCGGCTGGCCGGGCTGGGCATGGTGCTGGACGCGGCCCGGCCGGCCGAGGGGGAGCCGGAGCGCAGCGCCCACCTGCACGCGCTGCAGTTCGTGCTGGGCCTGCGCACCGACGACCCCGAGGACGTGCTCCGCCCGGAGGACGTCCTCGCCGTCGCCCCCCGCGCCCGCTGAGCGCCGACCCCTCAGCCGCGCTCCGGCGGCCGCCAGTCCTCCCACTCCGACCACCAGTGGCCGGCCGGCTCCCCGTCCAGCAGGGCCGCGACCCGCTCCGTCTCCCGCCACACCGCGGCCGCCTCCGCCGCGGTCAGCCGGCCCGCGGCGACCTGCTCGGCCACGTGCTCGCGGTCCTTCCAGGTCCACCGGCCGTCCGCGCCCACCACGATGTCCACGCCGTGGTCGAGGGTGTCGACCCCGGCTCGGTGCCGGGCGAACGGGCGCTGGAAGTTGACGTACCAGCCGGAGCGCACCCCGGCGTGGAAGAAGCCCCAGACCGCGTAGCCGTCCCCGGCCCGTTGCAGCTGCAGCACGTCGGTGTCCCGCCAGCGCTCGGTGAACGACCACGGGTGCGGGCCGAACGGGTGCGGCGGGAACTCCAGCGGGGTCCCTTCGGCCACGTGCAGCGCGAGCAGGTCGCCGGTGTCGCCGACCACCCGCATCGGGATCGCCAGCCAGACCCGGTCGTGCAGCACCTCCCGGCGCTGCACCCAGTGCCCCGGGGTGAACCGGCTCATCGGCTCAGGGCGCGACGACGGGGGTGCCGAGGAGGGTGATGCCGGCGGTGCGCATGCGGTCGAGGGCGGCGGTGGTGGTCTCGGCGGCCACGCCGGCGGTCAGGTCCAGCCGTACGGTCGTCGCGAAGCCCTCGCGGGCGGCGTCGAGCGCGGTGGCGGCCACGCAGTGGTCGGTGGCGATGCCCATCACCTCGACCTGGTCCACCCCGGCCGCCCGCAGCCAGTCGGCCAGGCCGACCCCGCCCGGGCCGTGGCCCTCGAAGCCCGAGTACGCCGCCTGGTATTCGCCCTTGTCGAACACCGCCTCCACCAGCGACCGGTCCAGCGCCGGGTGCAGCTCGACCCCGCCGGTGCCGACCACGCAGTGCGCCGGCCAGGTCGCGACGAAGTCGGGGTGCGCGGCGAAGTGGCTGCCGGGGTCGATGTGGTGGTCGCGGGTGGCCACGACGTGGTCGTAGCCGGCCGCGCCCAGGTGGGCGGTGATCGCCGCCGCCACCCCGGCCCCGCCGGCGACGGCCAGCGAGCCGCCCTCGGTGAAGTCGTTCTGCACGTCCACCACGATCGCGGCGGTGCTCATCGGCTCCCCTCCCCGGACAGCAGCAGGGTCGGCAGGGCCGGCTCGCCCTGCGACAGCTTCAGACCCTCCCACGGTACGGTCCGCAGCGCCGCCGCCAGCCGGCCGCGGGCCGCGCCGAGGTCGGTGGCGTCGCCCTCGACCCGCTTGCCCCCGCGCACCAGCGGCACCTGCAGCAGCCGGTCGTACGGTCCCAGCTCGGGGGTGCCCCGGCTGACCAGGACCTCTTCGGTCGCGGTGCCGGTCTGGCGGTGCCGGCGCAGCGCGGTCTTGCGGCCGCCCTGGGTGGCCTTGTGCTCCGACCGCTTGGCCACCGGGCGGCCGTCGACCTCGACCAGCTTGTAGACCATGCCCGCGGTCGGGGCGCCGGAGCCGGTGACGACCGAGGTGCCCACGCCGTACACGTCGACGGGGGCGCCGGACAGCCCGGCGATGGCGAACTCGTCCAGGTCGCCGGACAGCACGATCCGGGTCCCGGTCGCGCCGAGCGAGTCCAGCAGCTGCCGGGACTCCCGGGCCAGCACGGTCAGGTCGCCGGAGTCGATCCGGACCGCGCCCAGCGACGGGCCGGCGACCTCGATCGCGGTCCGGATGCCCCGGGCGATGTCGTACGTGTCGACCAGCAGCGTGGTGCCGACCCCGAGCGCCTCGACCTGGGCCCGGAACGCGTCCGCCTCGGTGTCGTGCAGCAGCGTGAACGAGTGCGCGGCCGTGCCCGAGGTGGGCACGCCGTAGCGGCGGCCGGCCTCCAGGTTGGAGGTGGAGGAGAAGCCGGCCAGGTACGCCGACCGGGCCGCGGCCACCGCGGCCTCCTCGTGGGTCCGGCGGGACCCCATCTCGATCAGCGGCCGGTCGCCGGCGGCCGACACCATCCGGGCCGCGGCCGCGGCGACCGCGCAGTCGTGGTTGAGGATCGACAGCGCCAGCGTCTCCAGGAGCACGGCCTCGCCGAAGGTGCCGGACACGGTCAGCACCGGCGAGTTGGGGAACCACAGCTCGCCCTCGGGATAGCCGTCCACGTCGCCGGTGAACCGCCACTCGGCCAGCCACTGCAGGGTGCCGGCGTCCAGGCCGGTGTCGGCCAGCACGGCCAGCTCGTCCGGCCCGAACCGGAACGACTCCAGCGCGTCGAGCAGGCGCCCGGTGCCGGCGACCACGCCGTACCGCCGGCCGTTGGGCAGCCGCCGGGCGAACGTCTCGAAGACGCAGGACCGGCTCCAGGAGCTGTCCCGCAGGGCCGAGGCCACCATGGTCAGCTCGTAGCGGTCCGTGAGCAGCGCGGTCGACGGCACGGGCCGAGCCTAGTCTGGGACCGGGGGCCGCCCTCGTGCCACCATGGACGGGTGAGCGGCACACTGGCCACCGGCGCCGGCACCGGGACCGCGACCGACACGCAGCAGGACACCGAGCAGGACACGGACGTCCAGGCCGCGGTGCCGTGGGTAACGCTGGTCTGGAACGACCCGATCAACCTCATGTCGTACGTGACGCACGTCTTCCAGAAGCTGTTCGGCTACGACCGGGAGAAGGCGACCAAGCTCATGCTCGACGTCCACAAGCGCGGTCGCGCGGTGGTCAGCTCCGGCTCGCGGGAGCAGATGGAGCACGACGTGGCCCGGCTGCACGCGTACGGCCTGTGGGCCACCCTCCAGAAGCAGTGACCGGCGTCCGGCGCACCCGGCGCGGGGTCGTGGTGACCTTCGACGAGGTCGAGGCGTCCCTGCTGCGGCACCTGGTCGGCGAGGTCCGCGAGCTGCTGGTCGACGGCGAGGAGCTGCCCGGCCCGGCGGCCGCGGCGGGCGGCCTGCCCACCGATGCCGAGCTGGTGCGGATGACCGGCCTGGGGGCGCCGGCCGACCCGGACACCCCCGGCGACCCGGCGCTGGCCCGGCTGCTGCCCGACGCCTACCGGGACGACCCCCGGGCGGCCGGGGAGTTCCGCCGGCTGACCGAGAGCTCGCTGCGCCGGGACAAGGTCGACGCGGCCGACCGGCTGCTGGCCACGCTGCCGGGCGACGGTCCGGGCGAGGTCCGGCTGGACGCCGAGCTGACCGAGACCTGGCTGTCCACCATCAACGACGTCCGGCTCGCGCTCGGCACCCGGCTCGAGGTGAGCGAGGAGATGACCGAGCCCGACCCCGACGACCCGGACGCGCCCGCGTACGTGGTCTACCTGTGGCTGACCGAGCTGCAGGGCGTCCTCATCGAGGTCGCGGACGGCTAGGCCGCTGCCCGGCCGGGGCGCCGGTTGGCCAGCTCCGGGTCGCCGCCGTAGTGGCTCAGGACCCGCGGGTCCATGACCCGCCGCCACAGCGGCGGGACCAGGGCCAGCAGCATCATGCTGGCGTACCCGGCCGGCAGCTGCGGGGCCTCGGGGACGTGCCGCAGGGCCACGAACCGCCGGGCCGGGTTCTCGTGATGGTCCGAGTGCCGCTGCAGCTGGTAGAGCAGCAGGTTCGTCACCACGTGGTTGTTGTTCCAGGAGTGCCGCGGCCGCACCCGCTCGTACCGGCCGGACGGCTCCCGCTGCCGGAGCAGGCCGTAGTGCTCGACGTAGTTGACCGCCTCCAGCAGGCTGAGGCCGACCACGGCCTGCACGACCAGGAACGGCAGCAGGCCGGGTCCGGCCAGGGCGACGGCCACCGCCCAGAGGACGACGGACAGCGACCAGGCGTGCAGCACCCGGTTCGCCGGGGACAGCACCGGCCGGTCCCGCCGCCGGAGCCGGTCGCGCTCGATCCGCCAGGCCGAGCGGAGGGAGCCGAGGACGGTCCGCGGCCAGAACCGGTAGAAGCTCTCGCCCAGCCGGGAGCTGGCCGGGTCCTCGGGCGTCGCGACCCGCTTGTGGTGCCCCCAGTTGTGCTCGACGAAGAAGTGGCCGTACCACGTCGGGGCCAGGGCCAGCTTCGACGCCCAGTGCTCCAGCGACTCGTGCTTGTGGCCCAGCTCGTGCGCCGCGTTGATGCCCACGCCGACGACCACGCCCACGGTGGCGGCGAACCCCAGCTGCGCGCCCAGGGACAGCGGATGGGACGCCACGTACCAGACCGACCAGGCCCACACCGCGTACTGGACCGGCAGGTAGGCCAGCACGATCCAGCGGTACCACGGGTCCGCCTGCAGGGCCAGGGCGACCTCCTCCGGCGGGTTGGACGGGTCGTTGCCGACCACCAGGTCGGCCAGCGGGACCAGGACGAACGCGAACAGCACGCCCCACAGCCAGAACACCCCGAGGCCGGTCGCCGAGGTCAGCGCCACCGCCCCGAACGGCAGGCTCGGGACCACGAAGGCCAGCAGCCACAGCCGCCGCTTGCGGTCGACCCAGGCCACCTGCTCGCCGGCGACCCCGGTGGCCCGCAGGACGACCGCCATGACGCACCTCCGCCCGTGTGCTCAGACCACCGACTGGCGGTGGGGGTCCCAGTACTCCAGGCCGGCCTGCTCGAAGCGCTGCTCCAGGGCCTCCAGGCCGTGCTCGGCCGCGTACGCCCGTTCCGCGGCGGTGATCGGGATGACCCAGCGGAAGTTGACCGTGCGGCCCGGCAGCGGCAGCGACCACAGCTCGTCGGCCAGCAGGTACGGCGCGCTGACCAGCAGGTGGCCGCAGGTGGAGCCGGGCAGCCACGGCTCGCCGACGGACACGGTGTCGCCGACGGACAGCTCCTGCACGCCGTGGAAGTAGACGACCATGGCCAGCAGCTCGACCGCGCGCAGCGTCTTGAACGGCGTCACCAGCACGAATTCGGAGCCCTGGGGTCCGGCCGGGGCGCCCTCGGCCGGGATGGACGCCCCGCTGGACACGTGCAGCCACAGCCCGCCGCGGGACTCCGGGTCCACCCGCAGCACCCGGACGTGCGGCGCCGACATGGCGTCGGTACGCCAGCCCTGCACGACCACCCGCTGGCCCGGGAACCCGTGCCGCAGGTGGCTCTCGATCGCGCTCTGCGCGTCCACGTCGGTCACGGGGCCCACCACCCCCGACACGCTACCCAAAGGTGGGAACCCCGCGGCGGTAACCTGAGCGGGTGCTGACCCTCGACCCCGCGGTGCGCGACGCGATCGTCGCCCACGCCCGCCGGGACCATCCGGACGAGGCCTGCGGCATCGTCGCCGGGCCGGTCGGCTCCGGCCGGGCGGAGCGGGTGGTCGAGATGACCAACGCGGCCCGCTCCATGACCCGGTACGAGTTCGAGCCGGCCGAGCAGCTGCGGGTCTACCGGGAGATGGACGACCGGGACGAGGAGGCGGTGGTGGTCTACCACTCGCACACCGCCACCGAGGCGTACCCGTCCCGCACCGACGTCCGCTACGCGAGCCAGCCGGACGCGCACTACGTGCTGGTCTCGACCCGGGACCCGGAGACGGCCGAGCTGCGGTCGTACCGGATCCTGGACGACGTGGTGACCGAGGAAGAGGTCCGGATCTCAGCGGCCGTGGCCGACTGAGGGAAGCCTTGCCGGCCCGGCGCGGTTCGAGTGAGGGACAACCCGAGATCACCAGGAGTCTTCAGCATGGCCATCGAGGTCCGGATCCCGACGATCCTCCGGCAGTACACCGGCGGCGAGAAGCAGGTGCAGGCGGACGGCACGTCGCTGGGCACGCTCGTCGACAACCTGGACGCCCGGTTCCCCGGGCTCAAGTCCCGGCTGGTGACCGACCAGGGCTCCCTGCACCGGTTCGTCAACGTCTACGTCAACGACGAGGACGTCCGCTTCACCGGCGCCCTGGACACCGGGCTGTCCGACGGCGACGAGGTCACCATCCTGCCTGCGGTGGCGGGCGGCTGACGATGCGGTACGAGTCGCTGGTCGACGCGGTCGGCGACACCCCGATGGTGGGCCTGCCCACCCTGTCGCCGTCCGAGGACGTCCGGCTGTGGGCGAAGCTGGAGGACCGCAACCCGACCGGCTCGCTCAAGGACCGGGCGGCCATCGCCATGGTCGCGGCGGCCGAGAAGGACGGGCTGCTCCGGCCGGGCTCGACCATCCTCGAGCCGACCAGCGGCAACACCGGCATCTCGCTGGCCATGGTGGCCCGGCTGCGCGGCTACCGGCTGATCTGCGTGATGCCGGAGAACACCTCGCCGGAGCGCCGGATCCTGCTGGAGATGTACGGCGCGGAGATCATCTCCTCGCCCGCCGCCGGCGGCTCCAACCAGGCTGTCGCGATGGCCAAGGAACTGGCGGCGGAGCACCCGGACTGGGTGATGCTCTACCAGTACGGCAACCCGGCCAACGCCCAGGCGCACTACGACACCACCGGCCCGGAGATCCTGCGGGACCTGCCGACGGTGACCCACTTCGTGGCCGGCCTCGGCACCACCGGCACCCTGATGGGGGCCGGCCGCTACCTGCGCGAGCAGGTGCCGGGCATCCAGATCGTCGCGGCCGAGCCCCGCTACGGCGAGCTCGTGTACGGGCTGCGCAACGTGGACGAGGGCTTCGTCCCGGAGCTGTACGACCCGTCCGTGCTGACCTCGCGCTACTCCGTCGGCGCCCGGGACGCGGTGCGCCGGACCCGGGAGCTGGTGCAGACCGAGGGCATCTTCGCCGGCATCTCCACCGGCGCGATCCTGCACGCGGCCCTCGGGGTGGCCGAGAAGGCCGCCGGTGCCGGGCAGCGGGCCGACGTGGTGTTCCTGGTCTGCGACGGCGGCTGGAAATACCTGTCCACCGGCGCGTACGGCGGGACGCTGGAGGAGGCCGAGGCGGCGCTGGAGGGCCAGCTCTGGGCCTGATGTCAGGCCCGATCCGGGCTTGTGTCAGGCCTGCCGCCACCGCGTCACGCGGTCGGATGACGGCAGGTCGGCGGACGGGTGAGCCCGGCCGGGCGCCGGCAGGCTGCTCCCGGCAGCGGTTAGGGTGCTGATCCTCATGGCCGACATCAACGACCGCCTGGAGCGGCTGCACAAGCGGGACGAGCTCACCCGCCGGGTCCTGGCGCAGCGGGCGCTGCCGGACTCGGTCGCGGAGCTGGGCGACGACTTCGTGGAGGTGATCGAGGCGGTGGTCAACGTCATCCGGCGGCAGCCCGGGGCCTCGGTCATGGTCGCGCCCGGGGACGGGCGGCGCGGGTCGGCGGTGGTGCGGATCAGCGAGTCCGCCGGGGACGTGGAGATCCAGGTCGTCTCGACCGGCGGCTAGTCCTGCGGGTGGTCCTACTTCGGCGGGGCGCAGACCCGGTCGGGGCCGGAGCGGCAGACGCTGCCGGGGGCGGCGACCGGCGGGCCGAGGGCCGAGCCGGCGGCGTCGAGAGCGGTGATGTCCCGCACCGGCACCGTGCCCGGGAGGACCACGCCGAAGAACCGCGCGGCCCGGTCGGTCGCCGTGGCCTTGACCGGCAGGGTCAGCGTCGCGGCGCCGCGGACCCGGACCCGGACCGCCGCCGTCCCGGCCGGCGCGACCCCGGTGATCCGGGTGACCCGGATGCCCTTGTCCGACAGCGGGGTGGCGTTCCAGGTGACCGCGGCGCCGGGCGTCCACTCGTCGAAGCACGTGACCTGCAGGTTGGAGACGTCGTCGTCGGAGAGCAGGCAACGCCGGGCGCCGGTGGCGAGCGTGGCGCTGCCGATCGCCCAGTCGACACCGTTGACCACGCCGGCCGCGACGGGATGGACCGTCGGCACCGCGCCCTTCGGCGCCGTCGGGTCGTACGGCGCGGCGGCCCGGACGCCACCGCCGCCACCGTGACCCGGAAGCAGCAGGGCCGGCCCGGCCAGCGCCAGCACCACGACCAGCCCGGCCCCGCCGACCGCGAGCAGGGTGCGCTGCCGGGACCGCCGCCGGCGCACGCTGGCGATCACCCGCGGCAGCGGGTCCTCGGGGCCGGTGTAGTCGGGGATGAGGTCGCGCAGGGCGTCCCGGAAGGCGGCGTCGTCGGTCACCGTCGCGCCCCCTCAGTCCCGGCCCGGTCCGGACCGCCGCCGGCCCGCAGCCGGGCCAGGCCCCGGAAGGCGTGCGTCTTCACCGAACCGGCGCTGATCCCGAGGAGATCCGCCACCTGCCGCTCGGACATGTCCTCGGCATAGCGCAGCACCACGACCGCGCGCTGCAGCACCGACAGGTCGGCCAGTCCCCGCCGGAGCCAGTCGCGTTCGGCCACCACGTCGGCCTCCAGCGGCCCCCGCGGCGCCGGCAGCTCGGGCAGCTCCCCACGCGGCTCCTCGCCGGTCCAGCGCCGCCGCGAGGCCGAGATCGCGCCGTTGACGATCGTCTGCCGCACGTACGCCTCCGGGGCGCCGTCGCGGACCTGCGGCCACTTGGTCCACAGCTTGGCCAGCGACTCCTGGACCAGGTCCTCGGCCCGGCCGACGTCGAGGGTGAGCGAGAAGGCCAGCCGCACCAGCCGGCCCCAGCGGGCGCGCGCGAAGTCGGCGAAGCCGTCCTCGGCGACCCGGTCGCGCACCCACGGCTCCCTCCTCGCGCTCGCCCCGGACGTTCCGCTAGGGAAACGCGAAGGAGGGGGCCGCGGGTTGACGACGCTGCCTGACGGCTGACGAGCCAGGAATTGTCAGTTGAAGGTGATCGAGCTGGCCTGGTCGTTGGCCGCCGATCCGACATTGGCCAGCGAGCTGACGATGGTAGTCAGCGCGCCGCCGCTGAAATTGATGGATCGGAACAACTGCTGGGCGCAGTTGGAGAAACTCTTGAAGCTGCTGATCCGGTCGTTCCAGCCCGACGGCATGCTGCCGAACCGGAAATCGACGTCCAAGCTGTTGTCGCAGCTGCCACCGCCGGTCATGGTCAGGCTCGCGCCCCGGAAGTTGGCGTCGGCGTATTCGATGCCGAGCACGGATGTCGCCAGCGTGGTGACCACGTCCTGGTTGGCCGCCGCGACCTTGGTCGCGAACGCCGGGTCCAGGGCGGCGGTGGTGGCCGAGGCGGGCGCGTCGGCGATCCGCCCGCCGGTCGCGTACGCGATGGCGGCCGGGAAGGTGGCGAAGCAGTGCAGCGACTGCCCGGCGCCGGCCGCGAGCGTGCAGTGCTTGGCGGCCGGGGCCGGGCGCCCGGCCGCCGCGGTCGCGGACTCGGAGCTGTCGCCGGACGTGGCCACCGGGACAGCGGCCGGCTCGGCCGGGGCTGCCAGTGCCGGGGTCGCCGGCAGCAGCAGGGGCACCAGGGCGGCCAGCACCGCGAGGCTGCGGCGGGCCGACCGGGAGCGGGGGGCGTACCGGGAAGGGGACGGTACGGGTGCCGCGAGATCCATCGCGGACTCCTCTCCGCCGGCGTCAGGGAGAACCGGCGTATCGCGGAGGATATATGCACTCGGTGACAGGTCCGTCACGGAAAGCCGTCCGGATGGCGTCCCTGAGCCAAGCAAGAATTCCCATCGGGGGTCCGGGCCACCGTGCGCGGAAAGTCGGATACTGTGCGGCCAGTCGGGCCAACCCGGCGGGCAACGTCAACCGGGGGAGAACAGGTAGACCGGATGTCGGGAAGTTCGACCTCCACCGGGCCGGGGACACGGTCCGGCCGGGGTCCCGCCCGTGTCGCCGCCGCGGTCGCCGTCGCGGTGGCCGTGCTGGCGCCTCTCGCGGTGCTCGGCGCCCAGGTCCGGTCGAGCACCGGTGACAGCCTGTCCTTCGTCCGGGACGAGCGGCGCGGCGTGACCTACCTGCGGCCGCTGACCCGGCTGCTCGGGGCGACCACCGAGGCCCAGTCGGCCGCCGTGCGCGGCCGCCCGGTGGACGCGGCCGGGGTGCGCTCGGCCGTGGCCGCGGTGGAGGAGGCCGACCGCCGGGTGGGCGGGGCGCTGCGGACGACCGACCGGTGGACGAGCGTCCGCGCCACCGTGGCCGACCGGATCTCCCGCCCCGGCTGGCCGCAGGCCACCACGGCGTACACGCAGTACAGCGATCTCAACACGGCGCTGCTGCAACTCAGCCGGACGGTCGGGGACAACTCCCGGCTGGTCCTCGACCCCGCCACCGACGCGTACTACGTCATGGACGCGGCCCTGCTCCGGATCCCGGCGATCCTCGTCGACTCCGGGCGGTACGCGGACCTCTCGATCCTGTCCGGGGCCGGCGACGACGCCGCGGCCGGCGGCCCGGCCCAGCCGGCCGGCACCGGGCCCGCCACCGACCAGGCCCAGCTGGCCGCGGCCCGCAACCGGATCGCCACCGACGCCACCGACCTGTCCGACGGGCTGGTCAAGGCGTTCGGCGGGACCGGCAGTGGCACGCTGGCCCTGGGGCTGACCCGGCAGCTGGGCGACTTCCGTACGGCGGTGGACGCGGTCGCGCCGTCCACCTCGCTGCTGGCGCCGGTGCCGGAGCGGTCGCTGACCGACCTGGCCCGGGATCAGGCCACGCTGCATCGGGCCGCGCTGGCCCTGCAGGACGCCGCGCTGGACCAGCTCGACCTGCTGCTGGCGGCGCGGGCGTCGGACACGCAGCGGACCCGGGCCGTCGCGCTGGCCGCGACCGCGCTCGGCGTGCTGGTCGCGGCCGGGCTGGTCCTGCTGGTGTGGCGGCGGTCCGTGCCGGCGCCGGCGCCGGACCGGGTCGCGGCGTCCGGGGCGTCCGGGCCGGAGGAAACGATGGGAACGGCGGTGCGGGCGATGCCCGTGCGGGCCGAGCGCCTCGGAGGTGCCCGTGTTGCTCGGTAGGCTCCGGGTCCGGCAGAAGCTGGTCCTGCTGGTGCTCCCGCTGCTGCTGCTGGCCATCGCCGGTGCGGTCCCGCTGGTGGCCGGCCGGGTGCAGGCCGCGCAGCGGTCCGGCGACAGCGCCGAGCTGGTCCGGCGGGCCGTCCGGATCACCGAGGTGGTCCAGGCGTTGCAGCTGGAGCGGCTGTCCTCACTCGGCTACCTCGACGGGGCGGTCGGCCGGGACGAGGTCGTCACCCGCTCGGCCCGGGTGCTGGAGCTGGCCAGCCAGCTCGGCGCCGACTACGGCACCGGCGACGACCAGCTCCTGTCCGCGGTCCGGCAGGTGACGAACCGGGCCGCGCTCGACGGCGTCCGGCCCCAGGTGCTGGACAAGCGGATCAGCGGCGCCGGCGTCTACTCCAGCTTCACCGACGTGATCACCAGCCTGATCGGCATCCTGCGGCTGACCGACGCGTACGACCTGCGCAACAACTCCGGCCGCCAGCAGCTCGCGCTGGACTCGATCGTCCGCCACGACGAGGCCACCGCGGCCGAGGGCGCCGCGCTGTTCATCGAACCCGGCCGCCGGGTGACCGCGCGGGTCATCGCCCGGGTCAGCGCCGGGCTCGCGGTCGAGAGCCGCGAGGAAGGCGTCTTCAAGCCGCTGGCCGACCCCACCGCCATCGAGCTCTACGAGAACGTGGAGGACAGCGGCCCCAGCACCCGGCTGAACGACTACCTGGAAGAGCTGGTCGACAGCCCGGAGACCAGCATCGCCGCCGCGACGCCGCTCCGGCTGCTGACCGAGGTCGAGTCGGTGACCCAGCAGAGCCGGCAGGTGGAGACCGGCGTGGCCAAGCAGGCGGTCGACCAGGCGAACCGGTCCGCCGCCCGCGACCGCTGGCTGGCCGCGCTCGGGCTCGGCATCGCGCTGGTGCTGCTGGTCGGCGCGACCGTGCTGTCGGTGCTGATCACCCGGTCCATCGCCCGGCCGCTGCGGCGGCTGACCGCGTCCGCGGACGAGGTCGCCGACGTCGCCCAGCAGGAGCTGGTCCGGGTGGCCGACTCCGACGACCCGGAGGCCGCGGTCCCGCAGCTGCGCCCGGTCCAGGTCGGCACGGCCGACGAGATGGGCGAGCTGGCCCAGGCGTTCAACCGGGTCCAGCAGGTCGCGTCCAGCCTGGTCGAGCGGCAGCTGGTGAGCCGGCAGAACGTGGCCACGATGTTCGGCAACGTCGGCCGCCGGACCCAGAACCTGGTCGGCCGGCAGCTGGCGATGATCGAC
>DATDKW010000382.1:0-16552 GCA_036519715.1 Mycobacteriales bacterium | reverse complement strand
GCGGCCGCGATCGACATGATCGCCGCCGGCACCAGCGCCCCGATCGCCACCGCCGCGAACGCGATCCCGGCGAACCAGCTGGGGAAGCTGTCCTCGAAGAACTGCGGCACCACCAGCTGCGCGTTCGGCTTGCCGTCGAGCCCGATCGGCTTGGTGCCGGCCGCGATGGCCGCGAACCCGATCAGCGCCAGCAGCCCCAGCACCAGCGAGTACGCCGGCAGGATGGCGGCGTTGCGGCGGATCGTGTTGCGGCTGCGGGACGAGAGCACGGCGGTGATCGAGTGCGGGTACATGAACAGCGCCATGGCCGAGCCCAGGGCCAGCGTCGCGTACGACAGGTATTGCGCCGGCGCAGGGATGAACGTCCCGGTGGGCGCGCCCTTCGGGGTCTTCGTGGCCATCTTCTTCTCGGCCGCGTCGAACGCCGTGCCGAACCCGATCTTCACCGCGATGTAGATGACCGCGACGATGATGACCAGGTAGATGAGGAAGTCCTTGACGAAGGCGATGAGCGCCGGCGCCCGCAGGCCGGACGAGTACGTGTAGGCGGCCAGCACCGCGAAGGCGATGAACAGCGGCAGGTCCCGCGCCACGACGTTGTCCGAGCCGCCGACCCCCATCACCTCGAGCACGGCCTGGATGCCGACCAGCTGCAGGGCGATGTAGGGCATCGTGGCCAGGATCCCGGTGACCGCGACGGCCAGCCCGAGCCCGCGGGAGCCGAACCGGCCCTGGACGAAGTCGGCCGGCGTCACGTACCCGTGCCGGTGCGAGACCGACCACAGCCGCGGCATGAAGATGAAGATGATCGGATAGACGATGATCGTGTACGGCACGGCGAAGAAGCCGCTCACCGCGCCGGTCGCGTACATCGCCGCCGGCACGGCCACGAACGTGTACGCGGTGTAGAGGTCGCCGCCGAGCAGGAACCAGGTGACGAACGTGCCGAAGCCGCGTCCGCCCAGCCCCCACTCGTCCAGGCTGGCCATGCTCGACGCCCGCCGCCACCGGGCCGCGGCGAAGCCGACCACGGTGACGAAGAGGAACAGCACCAGCACGATCGTCAGCGCGACCCAGTTGACCCCGGTCACCGGTCACCACCCCCGCGGCGCGCGTTGCGGATGAGGATGTAGGCCAGCCACGTGCAGGCGGAGGCGATGAACACCCACATGAACTGATACCAGTAGAAGAACGGGAAACCCCAGAGCCGGGGCTCCGCCTTGGCGTAGCTGCCCACCCAGAGCAATGCCACGATCGGAGCGAGCACCAGGATCGCGACGGCGGCGATCACCCCCGTCGGGAGCTGCCGCCCTCGATCCGTCCGGTCAGGTTCGGCCACCTGAACCTCCTGTGAAGAGGGACCCCACCCGTGCGGCCGGGACGTTACTACTCGCGTCGGCCGATTTCGGCTGGTCACGCGCCCGCCGGTGCGCGTCGTGCGCCGGACGGCGAGGCCGCGCGGACGCGCGGGCCGGTTCCGGCACCCGGCGGACCCCGGGAGTGTGCTCCGGGTGGCCCACCGGTGCCGGCCGAACACCGGAGTCCCGCGGGCAGCCCACCAGCCCACATTGGGTGTTCAACGGCGGCAACAACTTTTGCCAGGCCGTGTTCGACGACTCGGCCGCCCGGTCGATCGAGTCGGCCACGGCCGAGGAGGACCCGTTCACCGGGTCCTGGCGGCCCGAGTCGCCGCTGTCGGCGCTGGTGGCGCACCCCGGTGACGGCACCTGGCGGTTCACGGTCGCCGACCGGGCCGGGGCCGACGTCGGCTCGGTCCGGGCGTTCTCACTGCGCCTGAGCGGGTTCGCGAGCTGACCGCACGCGCGCGACGAGGGGGGCGGCCGGCCGGCCGCCCCCCTCGCCCGTCGTGTGGCAGGCTCAGCGGTGATGTCGACGCTCCTGGAGCTGCTCACCGAGCACACCGACCTCCCGCCCGACGATGTCGCGCACCTGCAGCGGCTGGTGGGGGAGTGGCAGCTGCTGGCTGACCTGTCCTTCGCCGACCTGCTGCTGTGGGTGCCGGTGGCCGAGGACGAGTTCCTGTGCGTGGCCCAGGTCCGGCCGACGACCGGGCCCACGGCGTACCAGGACGACCACGTGGGGCGGCGGCAGCGGGAGCCGGAGGCGATGCCGCAGCTGGTCGCGCTCCGGGAGGAGCGGATCTTCCGCGAGTCGGACCCGGAGTGGGACGGGCCGATCCCGGTCCGGCGGGAGGCCATCCCGGTCCGGCGCCACGGCGGGCAGCGGCCGGTCGCCGTGGTCGGGCGGGACACCAACCTGGTCGCCACCCGCGGGCCGTCCAAGCTGGAGCTGGCCTACCTCGGGGTGGCCAACGACCTGTGCCGGATGATGTTCGAGGGCACCTTCCCGGCGCCCGAGCAGGACGGGCTGCACGACGGCCCGCGGGCCGGGGACGGGCTGATCCGGCTCGACCAGGCCGGCCGGGTGGTCTACGCCAGCCCCAACGCGCAGTCGGCGTACCGGCGGCTGGGGGTGACCGGCGACCTCCTCGACGACGAGCTGGC
Source organism: Mycobacteriales bacterium (assembly GCA_036519715.1). GTDB lineage: Bacteria > Actinomycetota > Actinomycetes > Mycobacteriales > CADCTP01 > CADCTP01. The sequence goes on along the minus strand of DATDKW010000382.1, from coordinate 14,027 downwards.
CCCGCTGACCCGGCGGCTGTCCCGGGACGCGCTGGAGGGCAGCGAGATCGCCGGCCGGATCAAGGCGGCGCTGGCCGGGGAGGCGCCGGCCCGGATGGAGGTCGAGGCCCGCGGCACGACCGTGCAGCTCCGGGTGCTGCCGCTGCACCCGGAGGGCGAGGCCGGCGGTGCGGTCGTGCTGGTCGGCGATGTCACCGAGGTGCGCAACCGGGACCGGCAGCTGCTGAGCAAGGACGCCACCATCCGGGAGATCCACCACCGGGTGAAGAACAACCTGCAGACCGTGGCCGCGCTCCTGCGGCTGCAGGCCCGCCGGGTCGAGTCACCGGCGGCCCGCACCGCGCTGGAGGAATCCGTACGGCGGGTGGCGTCGATCGCGATGGTGCACGAGACGCTGGCGGTGTCGCTGGACGAGCGGGTCGACTTCGACGGGATCGTGGACCGGCTGCTCGCGTCGCTGAGCGACGTGGCCGGGGCCGGGACGCGGGTCCGGCTGGTCCGGGCCGGGTCCTTCGGCATCCTGGTCGCGGACGTGGCCACGCCGCTGGTGATGGTGCTGACCGAGACCGTGCAGAACGCGGTCGAGCACGGGTTCCCGGAGGACAGCGACACCGGGTCGGTGACGGTCACCGCGCAGCGGCTCGGGCGCCGGGTCACCGTCGCGGTCACCGATGACGGGGTCGGGCTGCCGCCGGGGTTCGCGCTGGCCGACAGCGACCGGCTGGGCCTGCAGATCGTGCGGACCCTGGTCACCTCGGAGCTCGGCGGCACCATCGAGGTCCGGCCCCGCGCCGACGGTCCCGGCACCGAAGCCGTCCTCGACGTCCCCCTCCACCGCCGCCGTTAGCCCTCCGGGGACGGCCGCCGGAACCCAGGCCTCACCGGCCGAACGCCGCACCATCGGCGCTGACCACACGCCACGAACGTGCCGCCGCAGCCCAAGCGGGCTGTCACGCGGCCGGCCGTAGGGCTGTGCGGTTGCGGGGCGGCTCCGGGTACGGCAACGGCCCGGCGCGGTGGCGCCGGGCCGTTGACCGTGCAGGCCGGTTAAGCCATTCGGGCGCGAGCAGCGCGTGCACCGCGCCGCTTGAGAGCGCGTCGCTCGTCCTCGCCCATCCCGCCCCAGATGCCGGCGTCCTGCCCGGACTCGAGGGCCCAGCTGAGACACTCGTCGGTGACCGTGCAGCGTCGGCACACGGCCTTGGCCTGGTCGAGCTGCACGATGGCCGGACCCGTGTTGCCGATCGGGAAGAACAGCTCCGGGTCCTCATCGCGGCAGAGCGCTCGGTGGCGCCAGTCCATCGCTTAACACTCCTCGTATCGCATGTTGGTCGCGATTCGTACCCGCGGCAGCGCGTACGGATCCATCCCCCGCTTGTGAATCATTTCACGAGTGGAGCCGGTGTCAAGGCTGTCCTCGGTCACCGAGTCATACCCGAGAGTGATGCCACCTCGGTTGTGGTGACCCGGAGTAGCCTTGCAGCCCGACCGTGACCGCACAATGCTCTAGTCGGGGGTATTTCCTCGGTGCGCCTCCGACCGCCTCGTCACTGCCTGCTGTCAGACAATGACCCGCAGGACGTCGGGTACGGATCGGAACCGCACCGCATCCCGCTCGCCGAGCCAGTCACCGTCCACCTGCAGCGCCAGGGGACGGCTCGCGCGGAGGGTGAAATCCGCGAGGTCGTGCACCCTGAGCAAACGCCGGCTGCGCAACGGTGGCTGGTCCAGCAGAGCCCGACGAACGTAGCCCAGGGTCAGCGCCACACCCATGCTTCGGGGCGCGAAAACATCCAGACCGGTGTCGAATGACGCTTCGGGGCTCGGTTGCACCGGTCGCTGCCCGAGATAGGACCAGGGTGCGGTGTTGGTCACCAGCGCGAAGTGCAGGTGGTCGACGGGCTCCTCGCCCGGCCGCTCCAGAGTCAGGGCCGGATGCCGGTGGTCGACGGTGAAGTAGTGGCCGATCGCGGCCCGGACGAAGCGCGCATGCGACGGCTGCTCGCCGGCCTTGCGCCGCTTCTCGATCCGGCGCACCACGTCGGCGTCGAAGCCGAGCCCGGCGTTGAAGGTGAAGTAGCGGTCGTCGGCCAGGCCCAGCCCGACCCGCCGGCTGCGGCCGGCGCGCAGCGCCTCCAGGATCGCGCCGGTGGCGTCGAACGGGTGGGTGGGCAGGCCGATGGCCCGGGCGAAGACGTTGGTGGAGCCGCCCGGGACCACGGCCAGCGCCGGCAGGTCGTGGTGCGGGCCGTCGGTGAGCAGGCCGTTGACGATCTCGTTGACAGTGCCGTCGCCGCCGAGCGCGACCACCATGTCCAGGCCCTCGCGCATCGCCCGGACGGCCAGCGCGGCGGCGTGGCCGCGGTGGCTGGTCTCGGCCACGTCCACCTTCAGTTCGCTGGCCAGCGCCCGCTTGAGCACCTCGCGGCTGCGGCGGGTGGTCGTGGTGGCGGTCGGGTTCACCACCAGGAGGGCGCGCACGGCTCCGAGCTTAAGCCGTCCGGGCCTGGGGCCGGCCGGGGAAGCCGCCGGAGTCACGCCGGCCGGCCGGCGCCACGACCCGGACGACCGGCTGCCGGTAGGGTCGAGGCGTGGTCGAGGGTGGGACGGCGCGGGCGCCGCGGCCGGTGCTCGCCGCCGCCGGGCTGGTGGTCGTCGAGGGCGTGGCCCTGCTGGTGCTCGCGGTCGTCAACGTGGTGCTCACCGCGCTGTCCGACGCGGGCAGCGTGCCGCTGGCGCTCGGCGGGGCCGTGCTGCTGGCCGTCTTCGGGGCCGGGCTGATCCTGCTCGCCCGCGGCCTGCGCGGCCTGCGGCCGGCGACCCGGTCCCCGGTGGTCGCGGTGCAGATCGTGGCCCTGCCGGTGGGCTGGACGCTGACCAGCACCAACGGCCGGCCGGAGATCGGCGTGCCGGTGCTGGTGCTGGCGGTCGCGGTGCTGGCGCTGCTGTTCGGCACCGCCGAGGCCCGCGACTCGCTGGCCCGCGACCTGCCCGGCCGCGGCTGAGGCTGGGGCGCCTACTCGTCCTGGGTGAGGCGTTCGCGGAGCTGGGCCAAGGTGCGGGCCAGCAACCGGGACACGTGCATCTGCGAGATGCCGAGCTCGGCCGCGATCTGGGACTGGGTCAGGTTGCCGAAGAAGCGCAGCATGAGGATGCGCCGCTCCCGGGGCGGCAGCGAGTCCAGCAGCGGCTTGATCGACTCCCGGTATTCGACGCCCTCCAGGGACAGGTCCTCGGCCCCGAGGGTGTCCGCGACCGACAGCCCGCCCTCGCCGTCGCTGGCCTCGATCGACACCGCCGTGTACGCGTTGGCCGACTCCAGCCCCTCCAGCACCTCCTCCTCGCCGATCTTGAGGTGCACGGCGAGCTCGGCCACGGTCGGGGAGCGGCCCAGGGTCTGGGTCAGGTCGGAGGTGGCCGAAGACAGCGACGCGCGCAGCTCCTGCAGCCGGCGCGGGACCCGTACGGTCCAGCCCTTGTCCCGGAAGTGGCGCTTGATCTCGCCGACCACGGTGGGCGTCGCGTACGTCGAGAACTCCACGCCGCGATCGGTGTCGAACCGGTCCACGGCCTTGATCAGCCCGATGGTGCCGACCTGAACCAGGTCGTCCAGCGGCTCGCCGCGGCCGGCGAACCGGCGGGCCAGGTATTCGACCAGCGGCAGGTGCATCTCGACCAGCCGGTCCCGGACCCGCGGGCGGCTCGGGTCGTCCTCGGCCAGTCCGGAGAACCGGGTGAACAACTCCCGGGCGACCTCGCGGTCGCTGCGCGCGGAGTCGTCGCCGGCGGTGGCGATGCTCCGGGCGCTCATCCCTGGCCGCCGTGCTTGAGCAGCGTCACCGAGACGGTGCCGTCGGACGCCACATCGGTTTCCACGTCCCCGGCCAGCGCGGTGAGCACGGTCCAGGCGAAAGTGTTGCGCTTCGGCACCCGCCCCGTGCGGCTGGGCACCCGCACGGTCACCGCCAGCGACCGGTCGGAGAGCGAGAACAGACAGGTCATCATCGCCCCGGGCACGGCGTCGGGCAGCAGCAGCGCGCAGGCCTCGTCGACCGCGATCCGCAGATCCTCGATCTCGTCCAGGGTGAAGTCGAGCCGGGCGGCCAGCCCGGCGGTCGCCGTCCGCAGGACGGACAGATAGGCCCCGTCTGCGGGCAACCGCAGCTCGACGACGTCGTCCCCCTGCGCCACCGCGTTCGCGGTCGCGGTCCCTGCGTCGTCCGTCACCTGCTGCCCTCCCGGCCTGTCCCGCGTACCGCGCGCAGGGTACGCACGTCAGGTGTCGGTGCGCTCAGCGGGGTTGGGCACATTCCACCGGTGCACCGCCGGCTGGCCGTGCTCGGTGCCGAGCAGGCAGGGGCTGGCCGGCCCGAGGACGAACATCGCCCCGCCGGAGACCGGCAGGCCGAGCCAGCGGGCGGTGAGCACCCGGCTGAAGTGCCCGTGCCCCACGGTGACCACCGGCCCGTCGGCCAGCGCGGCCCGGACCCGCTCCAGCGCCCGGTCGGCCCGGGCCCCGACCTGCGCGGCCGTCTCCCCACCGGGCGGGTCGCCGGTCCAGACGGTCCAGTCCGGACGGGTCTTGCGGATCTCCGGCGTGGTGATGCCCTCGTAGGCCCCGTACGCCCATTCGGCCAGGTCGTCGAGGACCTCGACCGTGCAGGAGTCGCTCAGGCCGGCCAGCTCGGTCGTGCGGACGGCCCGGCTGCGGGGGCTGGTGAAGACGGTGGCGGGGCAGACGCCGGCCAGCAGCGGGGCCAGGGCCCGCGCCTGCTTCTCGCCCATGGCGGTCAGCGGGACGTCGGTGACGCTGGTGTGCCGGCCGCTGCGGGACCACTCGGTCTCGCCGTGCCGGACGACGCACAGCTGACCGGGAGCGGGCGCGGCCGGCACGGGATCCGTGCCGGCCGCGTCGAGGAGGCTCATGGGGATGTCCTTCCCCTATGCCTGCTTGGTCTCCCAGAAGATCTTGTCGATCTCCGCGATCTGGTCCAGCAGGACCTGGCCCTCGGCCGGGTCCACCTTGCCCTTGCCGCCGGCCGCACCGGCCTGCTTGGTGGCCTTGTTGAACAGCTCGTGCAGCTGCGGGTACTTCTCGAAGTGCGGAGGCTTGAAGTAGTCGGTCCACAGCACCCACAGGTGGTGCTTGACCAGCTCGGCCCGCTGCTCCTTGATGATCAGGGCCCGGGTGCGGAAGACCGGGTCCTCGTTCTGCTGGTACTTCTCCATGATCGCCTTGACCGACTCCGCCTCGATCCGCGCCTGGGCGGGGTCGTAGACCCCGCAGGGCAGGTCGCAGTGGGCGTGTACGACGGTGCGAGGGGAGAGAAGCCGGGACAACCGCATCGAGAGAACCTCCGTATCACTGCCATGATCGGACCGTGTCGAGCCTACTCCGCTGGCCCCTGCAGAGGGTCCGGGTCGTGGGCCCGTCGATGGTGCCGACCCTCCGGCACGGGGACGTGCTCCTGGTCCGGCCGCGGGCGGCGGTCCGGCCCGGCGATCTGGTGATCGCCCGGTTCCCGGCCGGTCCGGACCTGCTGGTGGTCAAGCGCGCGGTCCGGCCGGCCGACGGCGGCTGGTGGCTGGAGGGCGACAACCCGTTCGCGACCGACGACAGCCGCGCGTACGGACCCGGCACCGTCCTGGCCCGCGTCGTCCTGCGCTACTGGCCGCCGCGCCGGCCGCAGCAGCACTAGGGCCAGCACGCCCGCCACCGCGGCGATCCCGGCGTGCGCGTCCAGCAGCGGCAGCAGCCCGACCGGGTCGACCAGCAGGCCGGCCAGCAGCGTGCCGAGCCCCTGGGCGGCGGCACCGGTGGTCATGACGGTGCTGATCACCCGGCCCCGGTACGCGTCCGGGGTCGCGGCCAGCGCCACCGTCATCAGCCCGGCGCCGGCGGCCGCGATCGGCACCCCGACCAGCACGAACAGCGCCACGTACAGGGGCAGGGCGGTGGTCAGGGCCGGGCCGTTCCAGATGGCCAGGCACACCGCGGCGAAGCCGAGGATGCCGCCGCCGGCCAGCAGCCAGGGCGGGATCCGGCGGGCGACCGCGCCCAGCACCAGGCCGCCGGCGACGCCGCCGATCGCCTGTACCCCCCGCAGCAGCCCGACGTCGGCACCGCCGCCGCCCAGCCGGCGCAGCACGAACACCACGAACAGCACCACGAACATGCCCTGGCAGACTTGGAGCAGGGCCGAGACCAGCAGCGTCCCGCGCAGTCGCCGGTCGGACCGGATCACCGCCAGCCCGGCCACCCACTGCCGGGCCACCCCGGCCGGCTGCGGCAGCCGCGGTCCCGGGGCGACCGACCACCCCGTCAGCAGCGCCGCCGCCAGCACGAACGTGGCCACGTCGCCGAGCACCACGCCCCCCAGCCCGTACGCCTCCAGCAGCAGGCCGCCGAGCGCGCCACCCACCAGCCGGGCCAGGTTGGCCGCGATGCCGAGCTGGGCGGTGGCGCCGGCCAGCTCGTCCGGCTCGACCGTGGCCGGCAGCAGCGCCTGCCGGACCGGGTCGTTGACGCTGCCGAGCACCGCCTCGGCCGCGGTCACCAGGTAGACGACCCACAGCGTGCCCGGGCCGTGCACGGCCAGCAGCGGCAGCAGCAGCACGGCCTGGGCCAGCCCGCCGCCGATCAGCAGCCGGCGGCGGTCCCAGCGGTCGGCCAGCACGCCGGCCAGCGGCCCGGCCAGCATCGTCGCCACCAGCTCGACAAGCAGCAGCGTCGAGGTGGTCAGGGCCGATCCGGTCAGCTGCAGGACGTACACCGGCAGGGCGATCAGCAGCAGCCAGTCGCCGGTCTCCGACACCGCGCCGGCCGCCCACAGCCGGCGGAACGCGGGCCGGCCCCGCAGCGGGCTCACGGCGCGTCCGGGCGCAGGAACGCGGACAGGAACACGTGCACCGGCCGGGCCCCGTCCGGCGCGTCGTCCCGGGTCGCGGTCAGGTACGGCCGGATGGCCGCGTCCAGCCGGGCGCCCAGCTCCCGCAGCTCCTCCGGGGTGACCAGGATCCCGTACGTGCTGAAGTCGCCCGTCCGGCGCCACTCCTCGGGCAGCTCGTCCTCGCGCCGCAGGTACGCCCGAGCCAGCCGGGTCTCCTCGTCCAGCCGGACCGCGCCGTAGGTCTGCAGCGCCGCCTGCGCGGCCGGCTCGTCGTCGATCTGGGAGAAGTCGAACCCGGTGGCGGCCGCCCGCCAGGGCCGCTCCCGCCCGTCCGCCGCGTCCTCGGCCCGCTCCACGAACCCGAACTTCTCCAGCTGGCGCAGGTGCCAGCTGCAGTTGGACGGGGACGCGCCGACCGCGTCCGCGCACTCGCTGGCCGTGCGCGGGCCGACGGCCATGAGGTGCGACAGCAGGGCCGTGCGCACCGGGTGGGCGAGCGCGGACAGCATCCGCACGTCCCGGATCTCGCGCCGGTTCTCGGGTCGGGCCACTGGTCACCTCCTGAAAGAGTCCTTTCACATCTGACCACGATCGAGGAGAGATGTGAAGGGGTTCTTTCAGGACTGGCGCTGAGCCGCGTAGAAGGCCAAGCAGTCCTGGTAGCTCGGCAGCAGCCCGAGCTCGGCCGCCTCGGCCAGGGTCGGGGCGGCGGTGTCCTTGGGCGACAGCAGCGGGGTGATCCCGTCCGGGATCGGCAGCTCCAGGGCCGGGTCGAGCGGGTTGACGCCCTTCTCCCGGGCCGGCACGTACGGGGTGGAGCACAGGTAGGACAGCACCGTGTCCTCCTCCAGCGCGATCGCGCAGTGCCCGAGCCCCTCGGACAGGAAGACCGCGGACAGCTCCCGGTCGTCCAGCCGGACCGCCTCGCACCGGCCGAAGGTGGGGGAGCCGACCCGGATGTCCACCACGATGTCGAGCACGGCGCCGCGGGGGACGTACACGTACTTGGCCTGGCCGGGCGGCAGCAAGGAGAAGTGCACGCCCCGGACCGCGCCCCGCCGGGACGCGCTGTGGTTGGTCTGCGCCACCCGCAGCTCCCGGCCGGTCGCCTCGGCCAGCAGGTCCGCGCGGAACGGGTTGACGAACAGCCCGCGGTCGTCCGGGAAGACGTCGGTGCTGATCTCGTAGGCGTCCGGGATGGTCAGCTCTCGCACCTTCACGGGGCCAACCTACCGTGCGCGGACCGGGTTCTCAGGTTTCCCGGCCATCCGGACGGACGGGACGAGTTGCCCCGTTCGGCGCAGCCGGACCTGGGCCGTATCCGAACCGTTCACTCCCTCCTTGCGAACAACGAACGTACAGTGATGGTGGCGGCGTCGGATGCCGGGTCCCTGGGCACTCCCCGTCGCGCAACGGGGGAGGCACGTGTGCTGGGAGTGCTGCGCGTCATCTGCACGGTCGTCGGTGCCGTCGCGCTGTACTGCGCCTTCATGGCCTCTCTCTGGTACGGCGTGATGCGCGCCGGCCGCCGCCGGGCCCGGGCCAGCGCCGTCCGCCGCGCCGCCGCCCGCGCCGTCCCGGTGACCACGGCCGGCGCTGACCAGCGGCAGGATCAGCTGCCGGACCAGCGGCAGGGCCGGCGGCAGGGCCGGGACCGCCGGGCCCGGTCCTGGGAGGAGCTGCCGTCCTGGCTGTGGCGGGACCGGCCCTGGGCCGTCGCGGTCGTGCTGCTCGGCGCGCCGGTGGTCCGGGACCGGACCGCGCCGTTCGTCGACTTCCCCAACCGGGTGATCGACTGGCGCAGCCTGATCGAGGAGTCCCGGGCCTGGCCGCCGGACCAGCGGCTGCTGGTCCAGAGCGCGTACGAGATGGCCTTCGACACCTCGGGCGAGGTGACCAGGGCCATGTCGGACCCGGTCACCCTGCGGGAGCTGGTCCGGCACCTGGACGACGACGAGGTCGAGCGGATCCGGGTCGCGATGCAGATCCGGCGCGGCCGGCTGGAGCCGGAGGACGGGATCACCACCCTCTCGTAGGCCGCTCTCCTAGGCTGGCCCGGTGGTCATCCCGGTCTACGACTCCAACCCCACCACGCGGCGCCCGTACGTCACCTGGGCGCTGATCGGGGTGACCGTGCTCGCGTTCCTGCTGTCGCCGGTGGTGCGGGGGCCGATCTTCGGGCAGCCGTCCACGGCGCAGCTGTGCCGGCAGCAGGCGTACTTCCTGGAGTACGGCGCGGTGCCGACCGAGCTGGTGCACAACCGGCCGCTGCCGTTCACCTACGGGCAGGAGGCCGGCGAGGGGCAGTGCTTCCAGGAGACCCCGGCCTACCACAAGCGGCCGTGGCTGTCGGCGATCACGGCGATCTTCGTGCACGGCGGCTGGGGCCACCTGCTCGGCAACATGCTGTTCCTGTGGGTCTTCGGCAACAACGTCGAGGACCGGTTCGGGCGGCTCCGGTTCCTGCTGTTCTACCTGGCCGTCGGCGTCCTCTCGACCTATGCCTACGCGCTGACCAGACCGGACGCGACCGAGCCGCTGGTCGGCGCGTCCGGGGCGATCTCCGGGGTGCTGGGGGCCTACCTCCTGCTGTTCCCGCGGGCCAAGGTGCTGTCGCTGGTCAGCTTTCTGTTCTTCTTCCCGCTGCGGCTACCGGCCTGGCTCGTGCTCGGCTTCTACTTCGTGCTCCAGGCCGTGTACGCGTACGGGGTGGGCATGGGCACCGGGGGCGCGGTGGCGTACCTGGTGCACGTCGTCGGGTTCGTGCTCGGCGTCGGTGTGGTGCTGGCCCTGGGCAACCGGCTGCGACCACCCCCGCCCCCGCCCCGCGCCAGCTGGGCCTACTAGACCGCGCCGGTGTGGGCGCCGGCGGCCGGGTCGATCTCGTGCAGCAGGCGGCCGGCGTCCACGTACAGGGAGACCAGCGTGCGCGGGTCCTGCTCGGACGGCAGCCGCTCCAGCGCCCGGGACACGTCGTCCAGCCCGGCCGCGGCGGCGTCGTGGGCGCGCTGCAGCTCCGACCGGTCGCCGCCGACCTGCAGCCGGCCGAACGCGGCCACCGCCGTGCCGGCCTGCTCCAGCGGGTCGGCCAGCGCCCGGGCCACGGCGGCGTTCCTCCCGCCCGCCACACCTGCGCCGGGCGCGCGGCCGTCGCTGGCGGCACCGCCGGCGCCGGGCCCGTGGTCGCTCAGGTCGGCCAGGGCCCGGGCCACCCCGCGGACCTGGGTCGCGACGTGCTCGAGGGCGGTGTGGGCCTCGGTCAGCCGGGCCACCGCCTCGGCCTCGTTGCGGGCCAGCGGGTTGTAGCGCAGGCTCTCGTCCCCGCGCCGGACGGCCTCGCCGGCCCGGGCCCGGGCGGCGTCCAGCTCCCGGGCCCGGCGCAGCCAGTCCTGCGCGGCCCGGTGGTCCCAGCCGGTGCGCAGCCCCTTGCCGATGTCGGCCAGCAGCAGGCCCAGGTCCTCGCCCACCCGGGCGATCTCGGCCGCCGCCCCCTGCACGTGCGTCGGCGGCGCCAGCAGCGCGTTGACCAGCACCCCGACGATCGCGCCGAGCAGGGTGTCGACGATCCGGACGCTGCCGTAGCCGGTGCCCAGGGCCAGCACCAGCAGGGCCGAGATCGCCACCTGGTTCACCTGCTTGCCCAGCCGCAGCAGGTGCCCGATCACCAGCGCGATGAGGATGATCACGGCGACGGTCCAGGTGTGCACTCCCAGCACCCCGATCACCACGATCGCGGCGCCCACCCCGACGGTGACCCCGACGACCTGCTGGATGCCGAAGGTCACCGTCTGCTTGACCGTGACCTGCACGGTCAGGATCGCTCCGAGCGCGGCCAGGGCCGGCAGCGAGCTGTGCAACAGCCGGATCGCCAGCTCCCAGGACAGGGTCGCGGCCAGCGCGGTCTTGGCGATCTGGCGCAGCGTGTCCTGCTCCAGGGTCAGCCAGCGGCGCAGGCCGATCCCGCGCAGCCGCCGCCAGCCCTCCCGCATGATCTCCTGCTACCCGCTCAGGTGCCGCAGCCACCGCTGCGGGGCGGCGAGGAAGTCCCGCCAGTCCCGGACCAGCTCCAGCTCCTCCCAGTCCCGGGCCGCGATCCCGTCCGGGCCGAGCTCCAGCACCCGGGCCCCGGGCGCGGCCGCCAGCAGCGGCGAGTGCGTCGCCATCACCACCTGGGACCCGGCCGCGATCGCGTCGGCCAGCAGCACCAGCAGGGCCAGGCAGGACCGGAAGGACAGCGCCGCCTCGGGCTCGTCGAGCAGGTAGAGCCCGCGCTCGGTCCGGCGCGACTCCAGGAAGGCCAGGAAGCCCTCGCCGTGGGACCGGGTCTGCAGGGCGGCGCCGTCGAACGCGCGCAGCTCGAACGCGTCCGTGTCGACGGCGTCGAAGACGGCGTGCATGGACTCGGCCCGCAGGAAGCAGCCGCCCTGCGGCGGCGGCCGCTCGGTCTCCAGGGTCAGCTGCCGGAACAGGTCGGTGTAGCCGGGCCGCCCGGCGTCGTCCGGCGTCCACACCGGACCCCAGTGCTTGACCTCGGCCCCGGTCAGCCGGGCATGCCAGGCCGCGGCCAGCGCCTCGATCAGGGTCGACTTGCCGCTGCCGTTGTCCCCGACCAGGACCGTCACCCCGGAGTCGAGGACCAGGCCCTCGGCCCGGAGCTGGGCGACCGCGGGGAGCTGCCAGTACCAGGACCCGGGATCGTGCTCCGGCCGGACCGTCACCTGCCGCAGCAGCACCTACTCGAGGTCGAGGTCGTCGGAGTCGTCGCGGGCCAGCCAGGTGGCCAGCCGCTCGACCGGCACCTCGAACTCCGGGTGCAGGTCGACGAACTGCTGGAGCTTGCCGGCCAGCCAGGCCAGGGTGACCTCCTGGTCACCCCGGCGGTCGGCCAGCTCCTCGATGCCGCGATCGGTCGCGTACACGTGCCGCTCCTCAGTCCGCGAAGGCCGACTCGACGACCCGGCGCTGCTGCTCCTCGTGGGCCTTGCTCGACCCGGCCGCGGGCGAGGCCGAGGCCGGCCGGGACCGCAGGGTCAGCGGCGGCCGGCCGCCGAGCAGCGCCGGCAGCCGGAAGGCCACGTAGGTCCAGCCGCCCATGTTCTCCGGCTCCTCCTGGACCCACCGGACCTCCGCCGACGGGTACGCCGCCAGCGCCTCGCCCAGCGAGTCGGCCGGGAACGGGTGCAGCTGCTCCAGCCGCAGGATCGCGGTGTCGGTGATCTCGTTCTTGTCCCGGTATGCGGCCAGGTCGTAGAAGACCTTGCCCGAGCAGACCAGCACCTTGGTCACCTCGGACGCCGACGGCCGGGCCGGGTCGGCCAGCACCGGCCGGAAGCCGCCGCCGGTGAACTCCTCCACCGCCGAGGTCGCCGCCCGCAGCCGCAGCAGCGACTTCGGGGTGCACACGACCAGCGGCCGGACCGCGGCCAGCGCCTGCCGGCGCAGCAGGTGGAAGTAGTTGGCCGGGGTGGTGCAGTAGGCCACCGTGATGTTGTCCTCGGCGCACATCTGCAGGAAGCGCTCGATGCGGGCGGAGGAGTGGTCCGGGCCCTGGCCCTCGTAGCCGTGCGGCAGCAGCAGGGTGACCCGCGACCGCTGGCCCCACTTGGCCTCGCCCGAGGTGATGAACTCGTCGGTGATGGTCTGGGCCCCGTCGACGAAGTCTCCGAACTGGGCCTCCCAGCAGACCAGCGCGTCCGGGTTGGCCACGGAGTAGCCGTACTCGAAGCCGACGGCGGCGAACTCCGACAGCAGCGAGTCGTACACCCAGAACTGGGCCTGGCCGGGGTCCAGATACTTCAGCGGGGTGTGCTCGTCGCCGGTGTTGCGGTCGATGAGCACCGAGTGGCGCTGGGAGAAGGTGCCCCTCCGGCTGTCCTGGCCGGCCAGCCGGACCGGCACCCCGTCCAGCACGGTCGCACCGAAGGCGAGCAGCTCGCCGAAGGCCCAGTCGATGTTGCCCTCGATCGCCATCGCGCCCCGGCGGTCCAGCTGCGGCTTGAGCCGCGGGTGGACCTCGAAGCCCTCCGGCAGCGACACGAACGCGTCGCCGATCCGCTTCATCGTCTCCGGGGTGATGGAGGTGTCCACCGCCCGCGGCGGCGGCGGGGTCATGTCCGGCGCCGCCTTGGCCTGCCCGGACGCGTCCCGGGTCTCCATGAACACGCGCTCCAGCTGCTCCTGGAAGTCGCGCAGCGCCTCCTCGGCCTCCTCCAGGGTGATGTCCCCGCGGCCGATCAGCGCCTCGGTGTAGAGCTTCCGGACCGAACGCTTCTTGTCGATGATGTCGTACATCAGCGGCTGCGTGAACGACGGGTTGTCGGTCTCGTTGTGGCCCCGCCGCCGGTAGCAGACCATGTCGATGACGACGTCCTTCTTGAACTCCCGGCGGTATTCGACGGCCAGCTTGGCCACTCGCACGCACGCCTCGGGGTCGTCGCCGTTCACGTGGAAGATCGGGGCCTGGATCATCCGGGCCACGTCGGTGGAGTAGATGCTGGAGCGGGCCGCGGCCGGCGAGGTGGTGAAGCCGACCTGGTTGTTGACGACCACGTGCACGGTGCCGCCGGTGCGGTAGCCGCGCAGCTGGGAGAGGTTGAGCGTCTCGGCCACCACGCCCTGGCCAGCGAAGGCGGCGTCGCCGTGCATGAGCACCGGCAGCACGGTGAAGCCGGCCTCGCCCTTGTCGATGAGGTCCTGCTTGGCCCGCACGATGCCCTCGACCACCGGGTCGACGGCCTCCAGGTGGGACGGGTTGGCGGTGAGCGACACCTTCACCGTCGCCCCGCTGCGGGACCTGAACGTGCCGGCCGAGCCGAGGTGGTACTTCACGTCGCCGGAGCCGTGGCTGGACTTCGGGTCGATGTTGCCCTCGAACTCGGCGAAGATCTTCCCGTACGACTTGCCGACGATGTTGGCCAGCACGTTGAGCCGCCCGCGGTGCGGCATGCCGATGACGACCTCGTCCAGGTCCTGGCCGGCAGCCTCGGTGAGCACCGCGTCCAGCAGCGGGATCACCGACTCGGCGCCCTCCAGCGAGAACCGGCGCTGCCCGACGTACTTGGTCTGCAGGAACGTCTCGAACGCCTCGGCCGCGTTGAGCCGGCCGAGCACGTGCTTCTGCTCCTCGCGGTCGATCTG
>DATDKW010000381.1:0-9106 GCA_036519715.1 Mycobacteriales bacterium | reverse complement strand
CCGAGTCGCCGGCCTCGGCCGGCAGCACCCGGTTCGCGATCACCGAGTCCAGCGCGTACCCGTGCAGGGTCAGGGCGGTGGTGAGCCGGCGGGCCTCGGCCACCCCGTGCGCCGACGGTGTGACCACCAGCCGTACGGTCGCCCCGGCCAGCAGCGCGCGGACCGAGTCCAGCGCCGTCTGCAGCGTGCCCACGGCGTCACCGAACGCGGTCCGGCGCACGATCCGCTTGTACGCCGGCCAGATCCGCTCGATCGAGCCGGCCAGCTCCCCCAGGGCCAGCAGCTCCGGGACCGGCGGGGCGTCCACCAGCACGGCGTCCCAATTCCCGTCGAGCGCGTGGTCGCGGGCGTCGAGCAGGGTCAGCAGCGACGCCGACCCCGGCGGGAGCGCCAGCTCGGTCGTGGCCACCCCGGCCAGCTCCGGCCAGCGCTCCTCGAACCGCCGCCGCGCGTCCACCGGCACCACCCGCAGGTCGCCGCCCGGGGGCACCGGCGCCCCGGCCGAGACCAGCAGCACCTTCGCGGTCCGCGCGGCCAGCGCGGCGGTCGCGAGGGCGGCGGTGGTCGTGCCGACCCCGCCCGCGCCGGCGAAGAGGAGGAGCCTCAACTCTCCACGCGCTTCTTGAGCTCCTTGAGCGCGGTGTCCATGATCACTTTCTCGGCCTTGCGCTTGAGCATGCCCAGCATCGGGATCACCAGGTCGACGGCCAGGTGGTAGGTCACCTCGGTCGACCCGCCCCGCGGCACCAGCACGTACGACCCCTGCTGGCTCTTCTGCATGTTGGCGCGGACCAGGTTCCAGTCCACCCGCTCGTCGCCGGACCACGTGTAGTCCAGCACGTACTCGTCCTTGATCGGGCCGGCGTCGAGCATGAACTTGACCTGCGCGGGGCGGCCGTCGGGCCCGGTGGAGAGCACCTCGGTCTTCTTCACCGACCCGGCCCACTCCGGGTAGGCGGCGAAGTCCCCGATGACGGCCATGATCGCGGCCGGTGGCGCGTCGATCACGATCGACTGGGTGGACTGGTCGGCCATGGGCAGAGGCTACCGCTCCCAGGTGAGCACCCAGGGTTGGCCCGTGCCGCGGAAATGGCCGACGTTGACGCACTCCGTCCGGCCGACCCGGATCCGCCGTTGCAGGGGCTGGTGCACGTGCCCGAACAGGGCATACCGGGGCTGGGTGGACCGGATCGCGTCCAGCAGCGCGGTGCTGCCCTTCTCGAACCGGCGGGCGACCGTGTCGTAGAGCAGCTCCGGCACGGCCGGGGGGATGTGGGAGCACAGCACGTCGACCCGGCCGACGGCGGCGACCTTGGCCGCGTACTCCTCCTCGGACACCTCGAACGGGGTCCGCATCGGCGACGGCAGCCCCCCGCCGACGAACCCGAAGCGCCACCCGCCCAGCTCCGCCACCTGCCCGTCGAGCACGTGCACGCCGTCCCGGGCGAACTCCGGCCAGGCCGTCGGCACGTCCACGTTCCCGTACGTCAGGTAGGTCGGGTCGGGGAAGGCGGCGAACAGCTTGGCGTACTGCTCGCGGACGGCCGCCGCGACCGCGGCGTCCCGGTCGCCGAGCTGGGCCCACAGCGCCCGGGTGAAGTCGCGGGCCTCGTCGTAGCGGCGGGCCGTGCGCAGGGCGACGAACGTGCCGACCGCCTCGGCCCCGAACAGCTCCCCCAGCACGCCCCGGCCGTGGTCGGCGTAGTCGACGAACAGCAGCAGGTCGCCCAGGCAGACCAGCGCGTCCGCGCCGTCCCCGGCCCGGCTCAGCGTGTCGGCACTGCCGTGCACATCGGAGACGACATGGACGCGCACGGCCCAAGCCTAGGTCCGGCCCCGGCCGGCCGCCCGGTCACCCTCGAGCTCGTCCTTCAGCGCCCAGAACAGCTGCTTGGTGTGCCGCTGGCGGCGGCGGCGCTCACGCGGCGTGATCCGGTCCCGGCCGGCCGGGTCGCAGCGGACGTAGTGGTGCACCAGCACGCCGTCCCCGAACGGCTCCAGCCACACCTCCATGCTGCCGGTCAGCGCGCCCCGCACGTTCCACCGGATGCCGGCGTCACCGCGGTCCTGGAAGACGCCCAGGCGCAGGTCCGGCCACCACCGCTCCCAGCGCCGCGGGTCCCGCACCACCGCCGCCACCACCGCCGGGTCGGCGACCACGAAGGTCTCGTCGATGAGGTCGAGCGCCGCCACGGGACAACTCTCCCGCGTACCGGCGCGGCCAGCTACGTTGGGTGTGTTCCGGGGAGGTTTCGTGCGCGAACTGAGCATCCCGCCGGCCGTCACCGTCGCCGACGGGGACCGGCTGAGCGACATGGTCGTCGACAACGCCCGGGAGGTGCCGCGGCTGGTCTCGTTCGGGCGGCGCGGGCCCGACGGGACCTGGGCCGACGTCACCGCGGCGGAGTTCGCGGCCGAGGTCGCCGCCGTGGCCCGCGGCCTGATCGCGTCCGGGGTCGGCCGCGGCGACCGGGTGGCGCTGATGTCGGCCACCCGCTACGAGTGGACCCTGCTCGACTACGCGATCTGGTTCGCCGGCGCCGTCTGCGTCCCGGTGTACGAGACCTCCAGCGCCGAGCAGGTGGACTGGATCCTGGCCGACTCCGGCGCGGTCGCCGTGGTGGTGGAGACCGACACCCACCGGAGCCTGGTCGAGGCGTCGTCCTCGGCCCCCGCGCTGTGCTGGACCTTCGCCGAGCTGCCGGCGCTCATCGCGGCCGGCTCGTCGGTGTCGGAGGAGGCCGCCGAGGAGCGCCGGACCGCGGTCGCGGCCGACGACGTGGCCACGATCGTCTACACCTCCGGCACCACCGGCCGGCCCAAGGGCTGCGTGCTCACCCACCGCAACCTGCTGGCCGACGTCAAAGCCGGCAACCAGGTGCTGCAGCCGGTGTACGACGCCGATGGCTCGACACTCCTGTTCCTGCCCCTGGCGCACGTGTTCGGCCGGGTCATCGAGATCGGCAGCGTCCTGCAGCGGTCCAAGCTCGGCCACACCGCGGACGTGCGGCGGCTGCCCGAGGACCTGCGCGCGTTCCGGCCGACCTTCATCCTGGCCGTGCCGCGGGTGTTCGAGAAGGCCTACAACTCGGCCCGGCAGACGGCGTACGCGGCCGGCAAGGCCCGGATCTTCGACGCGGCCGAGGCGACCGCCATCGCGTACAGCCGGGCGCTGGACCGGAACCGGGTGTCGCCGCTGCTCAAGGCCCGGCACGCGCTGTTCGACCGGCTGGTGTACTCGAAGATCCGGGCCGCCCTCGGCGGCCGGTGCACCAGCGCGATCTCCGGCGGGGCGGCGCTGGGCGAGCGGCTCGGCCACTTCTTCCGCGGCGCCGGCATCACCGTCCTCGAGGGCTACGGGCTGACCGAGACCAGCGCCGGGGCCACCCTCAACCTCCCCGGGGCCCAGCGCATCGGCTCGGTCGGGCGGCCGGTGCCGGGCACCGGGGTGAAGATCGCCGAGGACGGCGAGATCCTGCTGCGCGGGCCCAACGTGTTCGCCGGCTACTGGCGCAACCAGGCCGCCACCGACGAGGTCCTGGCCGACGGCTGGTTCCGCACCGGCGACCTCGGCTCGCTCGACGACGACGGCTACCTGACGGTGACCGGGCGCAAGAAGGACCTCATCGTCACCGCTCAGGGCAAGAACGTCGCCCCGGCCGTGCTGGAGGACCGGCTGCGGGCCCACCCGCTGGTCGGCCAGTGCATGGTCGTCGGCGACCGGCAGCCGTTCGTCGCCGCGCTGGTCACCGTCGACCCGGACGCCTGGCCGGCCTGGCTGGCCGCGCACGGACGCGACGCCGGCGCCACCGTGGCCTCGCTGCGGGACGACCCGCAGCTGCGGGCGACCGTGCAGGAGGCGGTGGACGAGGCCAACAAGGCGGTCTCCCGGGCCGAGTCGATCCGCGAGTTCCGGATCCTGCCCGAGGACTTCACCGAGGCCGGCGGGGAGCTGACCCCGTCGCTGAAGGTGCGCCGGACCGAGGTGCTCAAGCGGTATGCGACCGAGGTCGCGGCGATCTACGGCTGAGCCTCGGGGTCTCCCGGCCCGGCCTTCCGGCTGGCCAGCACCCCGGCCGCGGCCGCCGCCAGCAGCCCCGGCACCAGCAGGAACGCGGTGTGCGTGCCGACCCGGTCGGCCGTCGCGCCCAGCGCGAACGGAGCGACACCCGACGCCAGGCCGGCCGCGATGCTGAGCATCCCGGCGGCCCGGTCCGGCCGGCCGCGGCTCGCCGCCACGGCCAGCACCGTCCCGAGCGGATACAGCACCGCGATGCCGACGCCGACCGCGACCAGCCCGGCCAGCGCCGGCACCGGCGTGGTGCTCGTCCAGAACGCGGCGAAGCCGGCCAGGGCCACCCCGATCGAGACCAGCAGCAGGGTGGCGGGCGCCCACCGCAGCGCGATCCGGCCGCCGCCGAGCCGCCCGAGGAACATCCCGCCCACGACCGCCGTCACCCCCGCCGTCGCCGCGGCCGGGGACGCCCCGGTCCCGTCCCGCAGCCCGTCCGCGGCCCAGAACGTCAGGCAGAACTCGACCGCGATGCAGCACAGCACGGTCGCCCACACCACCCAGTACGCCGCCGGCAGCGGCCCGGGGGCGTCGGCCGACGGGCGCAAGAGCGAGGCGACGGGACGGTGCTCGGCCGACGCCGCGGCCGCGGCGTCGGCCGCGAGCCGCCGGGCCTCGCGCCGGGAGACGACCCAGACCGCGACGGCGGCGACGGCCGGCAGCAGCAGGGCCGGCCGCCAGCTGACGCCGAGCGACTCCCCCGCCCCCAGCAGCAGCGGGGTGACCAGGCCGATCCCGACCGCGCCGGCGTTGGCCTCGGTCACCGCGGCCGGACCGCCCGCCCCCTGGGTGGTCGAGAGCACCACGACGCTGCCGGTGACCACGAACGTCCCGAACAGCCCGCACACGAACGCCCCGGCCAGCGTTGCCGGCAGCACCGGGACGAGGCAGTACACGGCGATGCCGGCGCCCAGCCCGAGCAGGCCGACCCGCAGGGTGGCCGCCCGGCCGATCCGGGCCGTGACCCGGGAGAAGACGATCCCGCCGAGGGTCGACCCGGCGGCCAGCGCGGTGCCGTGCAGGCCGCCGATCGCGCTGGAGATGTGCAGGTCGTCGCGTTGCAGCGGGACCGACGGGCCGAAGCCGTACAGGAAGAAGCCGTAGACGCCGAGCTGCGCGTACGTCAGCCAGGTCAGCCGGGTCCGCTGGAGCTGGGGCCGGCTCACCGTGCCCGTTCCTCGCGCTCGCTCAAGCCTGGAGCAGCTCGTGCAGGCGGGCGGCCAGGGTGTCCCAGCGCCAGTCGCGCTCGACCCAGGCCCGGCCCTTCTCACCGGCCGCCCGGGCGGCGACCGGATCGGCCAGCAGCGCCGACATCCGCTCGGCCGCCACCGGCACCGAGCCCCCCGGCACCACCCAGCCGGTCTCGCCCTCCAGCACCGCGTCGGGCGCGCCGCCGGAGTCGCCGCCGATCACCGGCAGCCCGGTCGCGGACGCCTCCAGGTAGACGATGCCCAGGCCCTCGACGTCCCAGCCGAACCGCCGGGTCCGGCACGGCATCGCGAACACGTCCCCGGCAGCGTAGTGCTGGGGCAGCTCCGCCCACGGCACCCCGCCGGTGAACACCACGTCCTGCTCGACCTTCTCCGAGGCGGCCAGCTTGCGCAGCCGGGGCAGGTCGCGGCCCTCGCCGACGATCAGCAGCACCGCGCCCGGGATCCGGTCGCGTACCGCCGGCCAGGCCCGGATCAGCGTGTCCTGGCCCTTGCGCGGCACCAGCCGGGACACGCAGACCACGGTCGGCCGGTCGCCCAGCCCGTGCCGGGCCCGGACGGCGGCCCCGCTCACGTCCGGCCGGAACGCGTCGGTGTCCACGCCCGGCGGCACCCAGACGAACCGCGGCCGCGGCCCGTACGCGGAGGCGATCCGCTCGTGCGTGTACTCGGCCAGGTAGGTGACCACGTCCACGGCGTCGCCGATCCGGCGCAGCAGCTGGCGGCTGCCCGGCAGCGCGGCCCAGCCGATCTCGTGCCCGTGGCTGGCCGCGACGATCCGCTCCACCCCGGCCCGGCGCAGCCCCGGGGCCAGCAGCGCCAGCGGTGCCGACGCCCCGAACCAGGCCGCGGTGCAGCCCTCGGACCGGGCCACGTCCTGCACCCGGCGCGACACGGCCGGGGTGGGCAGCAGCATCGAGGTCGGGTGTCGCACCACGGGGAACGGCTGCGCCGCGTCGAACTCGCCCGCACCCGGGGAGGTCGACGCGAACACCACCACCGATCCCGGCGGCTGCCGCAGCGCCAGCTCGTGCACGTACGCCTGGATGCCGCCGGCCCGGGGCGGGAAGTCGTTGGTGACGACGAGAGTCCGCCTCACCGGAACTCCGCCCGCACGCTGGCCCGCCAGGCCGCGGTGAACTGGGCCGTGCCCTGCCCCAGCGTCGCCCGCAGCTGCCGGTCCAGGGCCGCGGCCGGGTCGGCCGCGGTGCCGACCGCGCGGTAGAGCCGGATCAGCGCCGCTCCGCCGGCCCGGACGGCGATCAGCCGGCAGGCGCTCCAGGACTCCTCGTAGGCCAGCGCCAGACGGGGGGAGTCCCCCCGGAAGTCGGCCGGCACCGGCAGCTTCCCGGGCCAGCCGCCGGCCCGCAGCGCCACCCGCAGCTGATCGGCGACCTGGTGTGCCGGCAGCCCGCTGCCGGCGTAGCCGACCCAGTCGGCCAGGCCCTCCACCAGCCAGATCGGCATCGCCGGGCCGGTGAACCCGCGGGTCGCGACGTGCGTCACCTCGTGTTCCAGCACCACCCGGCGGCCGAGCGCGCCGAGCCGGTCGATGTTGGCCGGGTTGACCACGATGCGCTGGCCCACGGCCCGGTCCCGGGCGGTGTCGACGGTGTCCGCGACCGCCACCGCGGCGATCGTGCCCAGCGCCAGGTGCTCGCCGACCAGCGACGACATCTCCTTCTGGTCGTCCGGGACGATCACCGCGACCCGGCCCGGCAACCCGCCGCCGACCACCCGCCGCACCCGCGGCACCACCGCGTCCACCACCGCGGCGAAGCCGGCCAGCCGGCCCGCGTTGTCCGGGTGGGCCAGCACCAGGCTGTGCACGCCCTGCCGGACCAGCATCCGGCCGTGCTCCCAGGGGCCGCGCCAGGTCCGGGTGCCGTCGGCGGCGGTGCGGTCGTCGGCGGCGATCAGCCAGCGGCCGGAGCGCTGGCGGAACGTGAGCACGACCGGCCGCGCGGTCGGCACCGTGTCCACCCCGCGCAACGTGTAGTGCAGGGTGACCAGGACCGTCCAGGCCCCGCCGCGCTCGGTCCGGCCGGCCTGGTCGCCGGGCTCGACGGTGTAGCGCCAGACGCCCAGCGGGACGGCGGCGATGCCGGTCAGCAGGGCGGCCTGCCGGGCCCGCAGCGCGGTCGCGGCCGGGTCGACGGCGGCCAGCCAGCCGGCCCGGTCGTGCCGGACCAGGGCCGCGCCGCGGCGGTTGAGCAGGGTGCGGACCGCGGTCAGCCGGGTCGCGGCGGCCGTGTCGGTGCTGCTTGCCGGCACGGGCGCGGCCGCGGTGGCCCGGGCCTGCACGCGCTGGGCCGGGACCGCGGCCGTGCAGACGCCGGCCACCACGAGCAGGCCGAGCAGGGGGCCGACCGCCCACCGGCGGCGCGCACGCTCCGGCCCGGCCCCCACGGTTCGAATCGTAGGCGGTCCGGTCGGGGCGGGGGCGGTGCTCAGCCGAGCCGGGTGGCGCCGACGAACGGGGAGCTGTCGATGTCGGCGATCTTCACCGGCACGCCGAAGGTCGACGCGTGCACCATCTGCGTGTTGTTGATCGCGATGCCGACGTGGCTGATCGGGCTGTAGAAGAAGACCAGGTCACCGGCCCGGACCTCGGACCGCGAGATGTGGGTGCCGTAGCCGTACTGCTGGGAGCTGGAGTGCGGGAGGGAGACCCCGGCCGCGGCCCAGGCGTACGACGTGAGGCCGGAGCAGTCGAACGCGTCGGGCCCGGCCGCGGCCCACACGTACGGGTCTCCGATCTGGGCCAGTGCGGTCTGCACGGCCTTCTGCGCGCCGCCGCTGGCCGGTCCGATCGCCACCCGTGCAGTGCCTCGGCTGGCCCGCTCGGCCTGCACCGCGGGCTGGTCCTCGACGCAGAGGTTGGACAGCAGCCCGGTCAGCGTGGCCGCCCGCTTCTTCAGGTCGGCCGCCTTCGCGGTCATCGTCTGCTCGATCTTCTTGCGCTCGGTCAGCTTGGCCGTGACGTCGGCCTGGGCCTTGGCAGCGGTGGCGCGGGTCGTGGCCAGCGCCCGGATCTTCTGGCCCTTGCGCCCGGCCACGTAGTCCATCAGCGCCATCTGGTCGGCGAACTGCTTCGGCGAGCCGCTGGTGAAGAACACCGCGAACTGGCCGGCCGGCGCGCTCTTGAGCTCGCCGCTGACGATCTGCTTGAAGTCACTGGAGGACTTGTCGAACGTGACCGCGGCGGCGCGGGCCCGGACGGTCGCGGCGGCCAGCGCCTTCTCCGTCTTGACCCGGGCGATCTTGGCGTCGTTGAGCGCCTCGGCGGTCTTCTCCGCGGCGGTGCCGTTGGCGGCGAACTGGGTGCGGGTCTCCGCGCAGGTCGCCGGGTCGGTCGGCGCCGCCTGCCCGCTGGAGGCGGGGACCGCCACCGCGGCGCCGGTCAGAGCCAGGATGGTGAGGGCTCGGAAGACCTGAATGCGTCCCGGACTCGCCACAGACGCGGCTCTCCTCGTCGCTCGACCACCGGTTCGCGATCACTTCCGGCGGGGACCGGACGGTGTCCTCGTGGTGTCGGGGACAGGGGGCCGTCAGATCCGCGCGAACCCTACGGTCGACTCCGGAGCGAAGCCACTTCCGGCCCGCGTTGCGGGGGAAGAACCACTCTTCTGGCGTAATGATCTCTCACCAGTGGTGAATTACCGCTCACGCCACGTGTGGTCGGCGCCGGATCTGGTGCACCTCGGGCACCAGCCGCAGCGGCGGGATGAGCCCGCCCTCGGCCAGCGCCTCGATCGCGCGCCGCTCCGTGTCGTCGAGCTCGACGGTCTCCGGCGGGGCGCCGAGCAGCACGGTGACCACG
>DATDKW010000380.1:0-5676 GCA_036519715.1 Mycobacteriales bacterium | reverse complement strand
CCGCTGGGGCGGACCCGCGAGGTGGTGGAGATCTGCCGCCAGGTCTGGCGCCGGGAGAAGCTCTCGTACCGGGGGAAGCACTTCACCCTCCCGCTGGACGAGGCCCACGGCGGCACCGGGCTGGGCAAGCCGCTGAAGCTGATCAACCACCCGGTGCGGGACCGGATCCCGATCGTGCTGGCCGCGCTCGGCCCGAAGAACGTCGCGCTGGCGGCCGAGATCGCCGAGGGCTGGGAGCCGATCTTCTTCTTCCCGGAGCGGGCCGACGAGGCCTTCGGCGCCGCGCTGGCCGACGGCGCCACCCGCCGCGACCCCGCGCTGGGGCCGCTGCAGATCGTCGCCGACACCAGCATCGCCATCACCGACGATCCGGCCCTCGAAGCGGCCGCGCTGGCCCGGGTCCGGGCCCAGGTCGCCCTGTACGTGGGCGGCATGGGCGCCCGCGGCAAGAACTTCTACCACGACGTCGCGGTCCGGTACGGCTTCGCCGACGCGGCCGCGACCGTGCAGGACCTGTATCTGGGCGGCCGCAAGGACGAGGCCGCGGCCGCGCTGCCGGAGGATCTGGTCCGCGGCATCTCTCTGGTCGGCTCCAAGGCGGCGGTGGCCGACCGGGTCGCGGCGTTCCGGGCCGCCGGCGTGACCACGGTCAACGCCAGCCCGCTGGCGCCGACGCACGAGCAGCGGGTCCGCGACATCGCGACCCTCAAGGAACTGAGCGCCTAGGAGGACACGTGCAGATCGACGGAAGCGTCGCGGTCGTGACCGGCGGGGCCAGCGGCCTCGGCCTGGCCACGGCCCGGCGGCTGGTCAAGGCCGGGGCCAAGGTCGTCCTGGTCGACCTGCCGTCGTCGAAGGGCGACGAGGCCGCGGCCGGCCTGGACGGCGCCGCGGTGTTCGCCGCCGCCGACGTCACCGACTCCGCCGCGGTCGGCTCGGCCCTGGACGCCGCGGCCGAGCTGGGCGACCTGCGGGTGCTGGTGAACTGCGCCGGCATCGGCACCCCCGGCCGGGTGCTGTCCCGGGACGGCTCCGCCTACGACCTGGAGCCGTTCGTGAAGGTGCTGCAGGTCAACCTGATCGGCACGTTCAACATGATCCGGCTCGCGGCCGAGCGGATGGCCCGGGTGGAGCCGGTCGGCGAGGAGCGCGGCGTGATCGTCAACACCGCCTCGGTCGCGGCGTACGAGGGACAGATCGGCCAGGCGGCCTACTCGGCCTCCAAGGGCGGCATCGTCGGCATGACCCTGCCGATCGCCCGGGACCTGGCCCAGCGGCAGATCCGGGTGGTGACTATCGCGCCCGGGCTGTTCAACACGCCGCTGCTGGCCGGCCTGCCCGAGGAGGCCCGCACCTCGCTCGGGTCCCAGGTGCCGCACCCCTCGCGCCTGGGCGAGCCGGACGAGTACGGCGCGCTGGTCGAGCACATCGTGGCCAACCCGATGCTCAACGGCGAGGTCATCCGCCTGGACGGCGCCATCCGGATGGCCCCCCGCTGACCGGCTCGCCGAACGGCGCGGTCGGGTCCCGGTAGAGCCGGGTCACCAGGCGCTGGTCCTTGGCCGGACCCCGGACGTCCCACACCGTACGGATCCGGTCACCGTCCACCCGGACCAGTCCACTGTAGACATCCGCGCGGCACGGGTGCGTCACCGGCGCACCCGGCCGCCACGGGTGGAACGGCCGCCCGTCGGGGAAGTCCACCCACCAGCCGTCCGCCCGTTCCCGCAGCAGGTAGGTCCGGGTGACCGGGCGCTCGACCCCGGCCCACCGCAGCGTGCCGCGCTCGTCCCAGCGCAACCCGGCGCCGTCGGCGGAGACGGTGAGCAGCCCGGACACCGTCCCCTGCCGGCCGGCCACCCGGTCCGCCACCCGGCGGGCCAGCGCCCACCTCCCGACCAGGTCCCGGGGGTCGCGCGGGCTCAGTGCGGCGGCCTGCACTCGAGCGGGACCTGCTTGTCGCTGACGAGGTCGAGGCGCTGGGTCTGGGCACCGAGGGTGGCGTGCTCGGCCCACTCGACGGCCGTCCGGATCCGGTTGCCCGGCATCGCGAACAGGTGATACCCGCGGGTGACAACCTTGGCCGGGAAGCCGCCCAGCGGCACCCCGAGCGGGTCGGCCGCGCTGTCGAAGCCACCCAGGTCGACGACGAAGCCCAGGTCACGGTGCCGGTACGGCTTGCGCTTCCCGTGCCCGAGCGCGGCCGCGATGTTCTTGCCGGCCCGGGTGCCCTGCCGCTGCGCGTGCTGAGCGGTCATCGCGGTGATCTCGCCCGGCCGGGTCAGGTCCGGCACCGCGGCCGCGTCGCCGCAGGCCCACAGCCCCGGCTGGCCGGGCACGGACAGGTCCGGGTCGACCCTGAGCCGGCCGTGGTCGGTCGGCAGCCCGAGCGTGTCCACCAGCGGGTCCGGCCGGACGCCGACGCACCAGATCAGCGACCGGGTCGGCACCGTGGCGCCGTCGGACAGCAGCACGCCGTCCCCGGTCGCCTCCGTGACCGACGTCCCGGTCCGGACCTCCACCCCGCGCTCGGCCAGCGTCCGCGCCGCCGTGCCGGACAGCCGCTCGGACAGCCCCGGCAGCACCCGGGGGGCGATGTCCAGCAGCAGCCAGCGAGCCCGCGTCCCGGCCAGCCGCGGGTGCTTGCGCAGCAGGGCCCGGGTCGCCAGCATGCCCTGGGCCGCGACCTCGGTGCCGGTGTAGCCGGCCCCGACCACCACGAACGTCAGCCGGGCCATCCGCTCCGCGTCGTCGTCGGTCTGGTCGGCCAGCTCGATCTGCCGGACCAGGTGGTCCCGCAGGTAGACGGCCTCGGCCAGGTTGCGGAACCCGTGCGCGTGCTCGCCCACGCCCGGCACCGGCAGCAGCTTGTTCACGCTGCCGGAGGCCAGCAGCAGGTGGTCGTACGTCACGGTCCGGTCGTGCCCGTCGACGTCCTCGTACCTCACCTCCTTGCCGGGCAGGTCGACCGACCGGACGGTGCCGGGGGCCAGCCGGACGTCCGGCAACGCGCCCGGCAGCGAGACCGCGACCCGGCGCGGGTCCAGGATCCCGGCCGCGACCTCCGGCAGCAGCGGTACGTACAGGAAGTAGTCACTCGGGTTGATCAGGACCACCTCGGCGCTGTCGCCGAGCTTCCGGCACAGCGTCTTCGCCGCGTTGAACCCCGCGAAACCGGCACCCACCACCACGACTCTCGTCATGCGCCCGACTCTAGAACCGTGGCCCCCCTCCCGTCCTGGGTCATCCGACGGACCGGACCGGTCGGGCCGCGCCTGAGCCGGGAGCGAACACCCGTTCCGCACCGGCCCGGCGTCCCGCAGGATGGATCCATGCAGCTGGCACAGGTGAACGTCGCCCGGGCCGTCACCCGGCTGGACTCACCCCGACTGCAGGGGTTCGCCGACCTGTACGGCCCGCTGGACGAGCTGGCCCGGGTCAGCCCCGGCTTCGTCTGGCGGCCGCAGCTGAGCGACCTCGACATCCGCGAGCTGGCCGTCTTCGGCGACCTCAGCCGGGTCGTGCCCAACCTCTCGGTGTGGGAGTCGATCGAGGCGCTGCGCGACTACGTGTACGGCAGCGCCCACCGGGAGGCCCTGCGCCGGCGGGCGGAGTGGTTCCTGCGGCCGGCGGCGGCGTCGACCGCCCTGTGGTGGGTGCCCGACGGCGAGCGGCCGAGCTGCGCCGAGGCCCACCGGCGGCTGCAGCTGCTGCGGACGGAGGGCCCGACGGCCGAGGCGTTCACCCTGGCCCGGCCGTACCCGCCGCCCCAGGCTGACCCGGCTCAGGCGGCCCCGGCTCAGGTGTAGGCGTCCACGCCGAGCTTGACCGCGATGCCCAGCCCGCACAGGCCGATGAAGACCCGCAACGGCCCGGCCGGCAGCCGCCGCACCAGCTTCGGCCCGATCCACCCGCCGGCGAAGAACCCCAGCGCCAGCGGCGGCACGGCCGACCAGTCCACCGGGCCGAACAGCGCGAACGCCAGCGCCGCGACCCCGTTGGCGACCGCGGAGATCACGTTCTTGATCGCGATCGTGCGGGCCAGCGGCAGGTTCAGCAGCGCGGTGAGCACCGCGAGCGCGAGCACGCCGCCGGCCGCGCCGAAGTAGCCGGTGTAGACGGCGACCGCGAGCACACCGACCCGAAGCAGCCGGCGGTCCTCACGACCGCCGGGATCACCGCGTCGCAGCCGCGGCCCGAGCAGCAGCACGACCGAGGCACCGGCGATCAGCCACGGCGCCACGGCCTCGAACGCGGAGGCCGGCGTGAGCAGTAGCAGCGCCGCCCCGATCGCGCCGCCGGCCACGTTGAGCAGCCCGAGCCGCCACAGCCGGGCGCGCTGGCCGGCGAGCTCGGGCCGCGACCCGGCGGCCGAGCCGACGCCGACGAAGACCAGCGCGGTGGTGTTGGTGACGTTGGCGGCCAGCGGTGGCAGCCCGAGCGCGAGCAGCGCCGGGTACGAGACGAGCGAGGCGAGGCCGGCGACGACGCTGACGACGCCGGCGAGCACGCCCGCCGCGTACAGCCAGGCGACGTCGGACACGCCGATCAGTCTCTCCGCCGGCGTCCGGCCGCCGTTCCCGGGTCCGCAGCGTCCGTCAACGTGCCGTCTCTGTGCGGATGACCGATTCCTGCTTACGCTCTTCGGAGGTATCCCCCTTCACCGAGGGACGGAGTCGGCCAAGCGCGCTGACCAGCATCGCCGCCGGCTGCACCAACGTCACGATCACCGTCACGCAGGCGATCTGAGGCCGGCCGGTCGCAGCCAGGCTAGCAAACGGTAGCCGGCTGGCTATCGATAGCCAGCCGGGTCGGTCGCGCCGTCCAGCTCGTAGCGCCAGACGTCCGGGCGGGACCCGTCCACGTCGGTGAACCCGTACGCGGCGGCGAGATCGGCGGAGCTGACCGAGCGCTGGTTCCACCGGGCGCGGTCCGGGTCGGCCGCGAGCGCGGCCACGGCGCGGCCGACGTACCGCGGGGTCTCGGAGACGGCGAACCCGGGCGGCGCGGCCGCCGACCGCCAGTCCTCCTCGGTGGTGCTGTACGCCTCGAGCATCATCTCCGAGCGCATCCAGCCGGGCGTGACCGCCACCGCGGTGCCACCCCGCGGCGCCAGCTCGTGGCCGAGGGAGAACGCGAGCCGGTTCAGCCCGACCTTGACCAGGTCGTAGAAGGCCGAGATCCGATAGCGGGTGGCGTTGTAGTCGGCCGTGCCGTCGGTGACCTCGACGAGCAGGCCGCCACCGGGCCGGTCCAGCAGCAGCGGCAGCAGGTGGTGTGCGGTGATCAGGTGGGTCTCCAGGCCGAGCCGGACCATCCGCAGCCCGTCGGTGAGGTCGAGGTCCCAGACCGGCGTGTTCCAGTTGTCCGGGCCGTGCAGGCGCTCGCCGCCCCAGATGTCGTCGACCAGCACGTCGAGCTGGCCGTGCTCGGCCCGGACCCGGTCCGCGAGCGCCGCCACCTGCGCCCGGTCGAGGTGGTCGCACGGCACCGGCACGCCCACGCCGCCGAGGGAGTCGACCAGCTCGGCGGTCTCCTCGATCGTCTCCGGCCGGCCGTAGTCGGAACGGGTCGGGCCGAGGTCGAACACCTCGAAGTTGGTCGCGAACTTCGTGCCCAACCGAGCGCCGGTCGGGCGAGCGACGCCTTCCAGGAACTCCTCGGCGTCGAAGCCAC
>DATDKW010000379.1:0-10742 GCA_036519715.1 Mycobacteriales bacterium | reverse complement strand
TCTGGTTCGAGGGCCAGCGGATCGACAGGCTGCCGCCGTGGAAGCGGGGACACCTCGGCCTGGGCCGGACGTTCCAGGTGACCCGGCTGTTCAAGGAGATGACTGTCCTGCAGAACGTCGTGGCGCCGGTCCCGGACGGGCGCTGGCGCACGATGTTCGCCGACGCGGTCAGCGGAGACGAGGCCGACCGGGCCCGCGAGCTGCTCGACGTGGTCGGCCTGGGCCGGTTCGCCGGCCAGCGCGCCGGCGACCTGTCCTACGGCCAGCAGAAGCTGGTCGAGCTGGCCCAGGTTCTCATGCTGGAGCCGAAGCTGATCCTGCTGGATGAGCCGGCCGGCGGCGTGAACCCGAGCCTGCTGGGCCGGCTGGTCGAGGTGATCCGCGAGCTCAACTCGCGCGGCATCACGTTCCTGGTCGTGGAGCACAACATCCCGCTGGTGCTGGAGCTGTGCGACCCGGTCATCGTGTTCTCGCACGGGCAGCCGATCGCCGAGGGCGGACCGGCCGAGATCCGCAACGACCCGGTCGTGCTGGACGCCTACCTGGGCGACGACTGGAGGCCGCCGGCGGCCGAGACCCTGGAGCCGGCGCCGCAACTGTCCGGCCGCCCGACCGGCGAGACGACCAAGAAGCTGTTCACGACGGATCGGGGGTGACCGCGATGCTGCTCTCGCTGGCCGGGGTGACCGCCGGGTACGGCGGCGGCAACGTCCTGCAGGGCGTCGACCTCGACTGCGCCGAGGGCACCGTCACCTGCATCGTCGGCCCCAACGGGGCCGGGAAGTCGACCGTGCTGCGGGTGATCAGCGGGCTGCTGCGGTGCAGCGCCGGCACGATCACCATGGCCGGCGACCGCACCGACGGGCTCCCTCCGGAACAGATCCTGAGCCGGGGGATCACCCAGGTCCCGCAGTCACAGGCCCTGTTCCCGTCGATGACCGTCCGGGAGAACGTCCAGATGGGCGGATTCCTGATCCGCCGCAAGCGGGCGCTGCTGGCCGAGCGGCTGGAGATGGTCGCCGAGCGGATCCCGATCGTGCGGGAGCGCGCGCACGACACCGCCGGCAACCTCTCCGGCGGGCAGCGCCGGATGGTGGAGATCGCCCGCTGCCTCATGCTCGACCCGAAGCTGATCCTGCTGGACGAGCCGTCCCTCGGCCTGGACCCGCGCAGCCTGGCCGGCGTGGCCGACCTGATCCAGGAGCTGAACGGGGCCGGGACGACCGTGCTGCTGGTCGAGCAGAACGTCCGGCTCGGGCTCGGCCTGGCCACCCACGGCGTGGTCATGGAGGGCGGCAAGGTCCGCCTGACCGGGACGGCGGCCGAGGTCCGGGACCACCCCGAGATGGCGACGCTCTACCTCGGCGGGTCCGCCGCCGCGGCGAAGTGACGGCGCCTCGCCGCGGCGGAGTGGCGGCGCCTCGCCGCGGCGCAGGGGCGGGACCGTCAGCGCGGGCCCATCACCGCGGCCGGGTCGAGGCCGAGGTCGGTCAGCACCGCGCGGGCCGCGTTGCGGCCGGGACGCCCCGACACCGACCCGCCCGGGTGGCTGGTCGCGCCGGTCAGGAACAGCCCTCCGATCCCGGTCCCGTACGAGGTCCAGCCCGGGATCACGCCGCCGCCGGGGGTGACGAACTCGCCGCCGTGGCAGGACCCGCCCAGGTTGAACGGGTTGTGCCCGGCCACGTCGACCGGCGACTCCGCCCGCAGGGCCAGGATGTCGCTTGTGGACAGACCGGCGGCCCGCCGGCCGACCCGCTCGATCAGCGCCGCGGCGTACTCGTCCTTGGCGTCGTCCCAGGGCCGGCCGTCGGAGCGCGAGTACGGCGCGATGGTGAGGATCTTGAACGTGGCGGCCCCGTCCGGCGCCCGGTCCGGGTCGACCACGGTCTGGTCCACCACCAGCAGCCAGGGGTCGCGGGCGTCGGCCTCGCCCCGGTAGAAGGCGTCGAGCTGGTCGGCGATCCCGGCCACGCTGCCGTAGCCGGCCGCCACCGCCTTGGTGCCGCCGTAGCTCAGGTCGGCCTTGAGGGCGGCGTGCACGGCGAAGACGCTGAGCCCCGGCCGCCAGCTGTCCCGGGCCCGCAGCAGGTCCTCGCTCGGCTCGGCCAGCATCCCGGCCAGGGTGGCCAGGTGCGCTCCGGACACCACCGCGCGCCGGGCCGTGACCGCCCGCCCGTCGGTGGTCCGGACGGTCGTCGCCCGTCCATTGTGGACGTCGATCCCGGCCACCGGCGCGTCCGTGACCACGCTGCCGCCGTGCGCGGCCAGCTGCCGGACCAGCGCCGCGGGCAGGGCCCCGGAGCCGCCGATCGGGGTGGCCCAGCCGAACCGCAGCCGCCCGGCCGCGATCGAGGCCGGCAGCACGCCGGTGCCGGGCCGGCGCGGGTCCTGGATCGTCGCCATCGACAGCCACAGCAGGAACGAGCGCACCACCGGGTGCTCGAAGTCCCGGTGGATCAGGTCCCAGGCCGTGCCGGCCCGCATCGCCAGGTAGGCGTCGCCGTGCTCGCCCAGCGGCAGCCCCGAGTTCCAGCGGCCGTGCTCGGCCGCCAGCGGCCCCCAGGTCTCGATCAGGGCGGTGAAGGCGCGGGCGTCCGCTCTGGACCAGCGGGCCAGCTGGTCCGCGGTGGCGGCCAGGTCCCGCGACATGACCAGCAGGTCGCCGTCGTCCTGGGGCAGCACCACGGCCGGGTCGGTCATCTCGTAGTGCAGCCCGTACTCCGACAGCAGGCCGAGCTCGTCGTCGGCCAGCAGCGGGTTGGACTGGATGAGCACGTGGGCGCTGGAGCAGGAGTCGTGGGCGAAGCCCGGCAGCGTCAGCTCCTCGGTGACGGTGTTGCCGCCGACCACCTCCCGGGCCTCCAGCACGCAGACCTCGAGCCCGGCCGCGGCCAGATAGGCGGCGCAGATCAGCCCGTTGTGCCCGGCGCCGATCACGACGACGTCAGCGGTCTCCGGCAGCGGCGTCATGGTGCCTCCCCTGATCGCGGGTTTCTTGGTCGTCTCGCCGGTCAGCGATTTTGTCTGCATTCGATTGCAGCAGACTGCCCGACGCGCGGCTCAATTCACAAGAGCGGTGCCTTGACACATCGAAGATCGGTCCCGAACACTGGCCTGGCAATCGTTTGCAGAAGGGCGACGACATGAGCGATTCGGACCTGTCGGTCGGGTGGATCGGGGCGGGACGCATGGGCGCCGCAATGGCCGTCCGGCTGGCCCGCGCGGGCGTCAAGCCGACCGTGTGGAACCGCACCCGGGCCAAGGCGGAGGCGATCGCCTCCGAGGGCTGCGGGGTGGCCGACACCATCGCCGACCTGCGGGACCGCGACGTCGTGTTCACGATGGTCTCGACCCCGGCCGACCTGGAGGAGGTGCTGCTGGGCGAGGGCGGCCTGCTGACCGACCGGCAGCAGCTGCCCGGCGCGGTGGTCGACTGCTCGACCGTCTCGATCGAGTCGTCCGAGATGATCCGGGCCGCCTGCACCGAGGTCGGGGTCGACTTCCTGGCCGCGCCGGTGAGCGGCAACGGCAAGGTCGTCGCCTCCGGCAACCTGACCCTGGTCGTCTCCGGCCCCAGGCCGACGTACGACAAGGTCGCGCACCTCCTCGACCACATCGGCAAGTCGGTGACGTACGTGGGGGAGGGCGACCTGGCCCGGCTGGCCAAGATCTGCCACAACCTCATGCTCGGCGTGGTCGCGCAGACGATGGCCGAGATCACCGTGCTGGCCGAGAAGGGCGGCATGCCCCGGGCCGCGTTCCTGCAGTTCCTCAACGACAGCGTGATGGGCTCCACCTTCACCCGCTACAAGTCCCCGGCGTACGTGCACCTGGACTACACGCCGACCTTCACGCCCGTGCTGCTGCGCAAGGACTTCGACCTCGGGCTGGCGGCCGCGCGCAAGTTGGACGTGCCGATGCCGGTGGCGGCCGCGACCGCTCAGCTGGTGCAGGCGCTGGTGAGCAAGGGCCACACCACCGAGGACTTCGCGGTGCTGCTGTCCCAGCAGGCGGAGGCGTCGGGGCTCCCGCTGGAGCCCGAGGACACTTCGGTGGACGACGGGCTGGGGCCGAAGTGAGCACCCCCGTCACCGCTGGCATCGCCCGGCCTCTCCCGGCGCCCGGCCACATGGGCGTCGACTACGAGACCCGGGTGGACTTCGACCGGCTGCGCCGCCACCGGCTGGGCCGGGCCAAGGCCGCGCTGGCGTCCAGCGGCTGCGGCGCCTTCCTGCTCTTCGACTTCTACAACATCCGCTACACCACGCAGACGTGGATCGGCGGCGCCCTCGGCGACAAGATGACCCGGTACGCGCTGCTGACCCAGGACCACGGCCCGACGCTGTGGGACTTCGGCTCGGCCGCCCGGCACCACAAGCTCTACTCGCCCTGGCTGGAGCAGGACGACTGCCGGGCCGGCATGCTCGGCCTGCGCGGCGCGATCGCGCCGACCGCCGGGCTGATGGAGGACGCGGTCCGCGAGATCGCCGGGATGCTGCGTGATGCCGGCGTGGCCGACCAGCCGGTCGGCGTGGACATCGTCGAGCCGCCGTTCCTGTTCGAGATGCAGCGGCAGGGTCTGCACGTGGTCGACGCCCAACAGTTCCTGCTCGACGCCCGGCAGATCAAGTCCGCCGACGAAATTCTGCTGCTGACCCAGGCCGCGGCCATGGTCGACGGCGTCTACCAGGACATCGTCGAGGTGCTCAAGCCCGGCATCCGGGAGAACGAGATCGTCGCGCTGGCCAACAAGCGGCTGTACGAGATGGGCTCGGACCAGGTCGAGGCGATCAACGCGGTGTCGGGCGAGCGCTGCAACCCGCACCCGCACAACTTCTCGGACCGGCTGATCCGCCCGGGGGACCAGGCCTTCTTCGACATCATCCACTCCTACAACGGCTACCGGACCTGCTACTACCGGA
The DNA here is from genome assembly GCA_036519715.1 of Mycobacteriales bacterium. Classification (GTDB taxonomy): domain Bacteria; phylum Actinomycetota; class Actinomycetes; order Mycobacteriales; family CADCTP01; genus CADCTP01. Next base: position 5,817 of record DATDKW010000379.1, on the reverse strand, counting down.
CCTTCTCGGTCGGCAGCGCGACGGCCAGCCAGCGGGACGCGTACACGAAGGCGCGGGAGTGGATGGACGCGGCCATCGCGACCGTGAAGCCCGGGGCGGGCACGGACGAGATCGCCGCGGTGTGGCCGGAGGCGACCGACTTCGGCTTCGACAACGAGATGGCCGCGTTCGGCCTCCAGTTCGGGCACGGGCTCGGGCTGGGGCTGCACGAGCGGCCGATCATCTCCCGGCTCAACAGCATGAAGGAGCCGGTGGAGCTGCAGGCCGGGATGGTCTTCGCGCTGGAGACCTACTGCCCGGCCAGTGACGGGTTCTCGGCCGCCCGGATCGAGGAGGAGGTCGTGGTCACCCCGGAGGGGCCGCGGATCCTCACCCTCTTCCCGGCCCAGGACCTCGTGATCGCGAACGAGTACTGAGTCCGTCCGAGTCCGTCCAAGGAGGACAGTCATGGCCGACGCCCCCACCGACCTGTTCGTCGGCGGGAAGTGGGTCCCGGCCGCGGCCGGTGACCGCTTCGACGTGTACGACCCGGCCACCGGGTCGGTGATCGCCTCGGTCGCCGACGGCCGGGTCGAGGACGCGATGGCCGCCGTGGACGCGGCCGGCGCGGCCGCAGCCGGCTGGGCCGCGACCGCGCCCCGGGAGCGGGCCGAGGTGCTGCGCCGGGCCTTCGAGCTGATGACCGCGCGGGCGGACGAGCTGGCCCGGCTGATCTCACTGGAGAACGGCAAGGCCCTGGGCGACGCCCGCGGCGAGGTGGTCTACGCGGCCGAGTTCTTCCGCTGGTACGCCGAGGAGGCGGTGCGGGCGTCCGGCCTGGTGATGACGGCGCCGTCGGGGGCCAACCGGATCGTGGTCGTGCAGCAGCCGGTGGGCATCTGCGTGCTGGTGACGCCGTGGAACTTCCCGGCCGCGATGGCCACCCGCAAGATCGGTCCGGCCCTGGCCGCCGGCTGCACCTGCATCCTCAAGCCGGCCAGCGACACCCCGCTGACCGCGCTGGCCATGGCCGCGATCCTGGCCGAGGCCGGTGTCCCGGACGGCGTCGTCAACGTGCTGCCGTCGCGCAAGTCGGGCGCGGTCGTGTCGGCCATGCTGCACGACCCGCGGGTGCGCAAGGTGTCCTTCACCGGCTCGACCGAGGTCGGCCGGGTGCTGCTGGCCCAGGCCGCCGACCAGGTCGTGAACACGTCGATGGAGCTCGGCGGCAACGCGCCGTTCGTGGTGTTCGCCGACGCCGACCTGGACGCGGCCCTGGACGGCGCGATGATCGCGAAGATGCGCAACGCCGGCGAGGCCTGCACGGCCGCGAACCGGTTCTACGTCGAGGAGTCGGTCGCGCCCGAGTTCTCCCGGCGGCTGGCCGACCGGATGGCGGCGCTGCGGGTCGGCCCGGGCACGGACGAGGGGACAGAGGTCGGCCCGCTGGTCAACGAGGACTCACTGTCCAAGGTGGACGAGCTGGTGACCGCGGCGGTGTCCGAGGGCGCCTCCGCGCTGACCGGCGGCACCCGCCCCGAGGGCACCGGCTGGTACTACCCGCCGACCGTGCTCACCGGCGTCGCGCCGTCCTCGGCCATCCTGCGCGAGGAGATCTTCGGCCCGGTGGCGCCGATCGTCACCTTCACCGACGAGGCCGAGGCCGTGCGGCTGGCCAACGACACCGAGTACGGCCTGGTCGCCTACGTCTTCACCGGCGACCTGGCCCGCGGGCTGCGGGTCAGCGAGGCGCTGGAGGCCGGCATGGTCGGTCTCAACCGCGGTCTGGTCAGCGACCCGGCCGCGCCCTTCGGCGGGGTCAAGCAGAGCGGGATCGGCCGCGAGGGCGGCCACGAGGGCATGCTCGACTACCTGGAGTCCAAGTACATCGCCGTCACCTGGTGAGGCCGGGCCGGGCCCGCGGGCCCCGGCCCGGCGCATCTCCGCCGGCTCAGCCGGCCAGGTGCTTGTCCAGGTAGTCGACGACCGTGGTGACCGCCTGCTCCTGGACGGCGTCCACGGCGTCGTCCACCGGGAAGATGTAGCCGTGCAGCGGGTGGTCGAACGACACCCACTCGGCGTCCTTCCCGGCCTCGGCCAGCACGTCGTAGCTGACCCGGAAGATGCCCTGCAGGTGGTCCTGGTCGCGCCCCATCACCAGCATCGGCGTCCGGATCGGCGCGATGCGCGCGGCCACCAGAGCCGCGTTGATGCGGGGGCGGACGTAGTCCGGGGAGTGCATCTGCATCTCCTCGATGTCCCGCAGCCCGGTGTCCGGGTTCACCGTCACGGTCGCGTCGGTGTCGAGGTCGAGGAACTCGTGGTTGGCCGGCTCGCAGGCGACCCCGGCGGTGACCGCGTCCGGGAAGGACGAGGCCAGCTTGAACAGCATCTCGCCGGCGTGGCTGACCCCGACGTGGCCGATCCGCCCGCCGTCGATGCCGGGGAGGGCGCGCACGTCCTCCAGGATGGCCAGCTCGTCCTCGAACTCCAGCGGGGACCGGTTGAACAGGTCCATGCCCTGCCGGCGGTCCCGGACCAGCGGCCCGCCGGTGTGGTAGCCGAGCTCCACCTCCGACCGGTAGCGGCCCCAGGCGCAGGCGTACCCGGCCGCCAGCAGCCGCTCGGTCACGTACGGGAAGCGCGCGACCCGCTCCCGCAACCAGTCCAGCCCGCCGCCGCCGTTGCCGTAGGCCAGGAAGACGAACGGGAACGGCCCGGAGCCGGCTGGCAGCCGCAGCGCGTACGGCGTGTAGAGACCGTCCAGCGTGGACGCCAGCCGGTACTGCACCGGGCCGTCCTCGGACAGCAGCAAGCTCACGACTTGGCCCAGTAGTCCGCCCTGGCCTTGCTCGCGGCCAGCTCCTCGGGGGTCCGGAAGCCGGGCGCCATGGAGGCGTCGGTGCCGGCGAGGTATTCGTGGTGGTCGATGTCCAGCAGCCGCAGCCAGCTCTGCTGGCCGTAGGTCAGGGCGATGAAGCAGCCCAGCTCGACCAGCTCCGGCTCGCTGAAATGCTGGTGCATCCGGTCCCAGAACTTGTCGTCCACGTCCAGCTTCCAGGCGATGGCCTCGGCGTAGGCCAGGGCAGCCTTCTGCCGCTCGTCGAACCGCTCCGAGGACTCGAAGTTGAGCAGGTCGTCGTACTGCTGCTCCAGCAGGCCGGCCGTGGTCGCCTTGATCGAGCGCTGGTTGCCGCAGAACTCGCACTTCACCGTGCGGGAGATGTAGACCCGGCACAGCTCCTTGACCGAGTGGTCGACGACCCCGCTGTGGAAGATCGCCTTCCAGGAGTCGGCGAAGGCCCAGAACGCATTGGGCGCGTGCGCCCGCACGGCCGAACTCTCCGGCCGCGGCGTGCCCTCCCGGGCACAGCGGTGCATCTCCTCCTGCATCCGCTCGTCCATCTGCTCCAACGGTACGTAGCTGATCCGGCCCATCACGGTGTCCTCTCGATCGCGTGCACCAGTGCTTCGGAAGTCAGGGGGAGGTCGCGGACGCGCACGCCGACGGCGGCGGCCAGCGCGTTGGCGATGGCGCCGGCGGTCGGGCCCTGCGCGGCCTCGCCGGCGCCCACGGAGGGGTGGCCGTCGTCCGGCGCGATCTCGACGCTCACCTCGGGCACCCGGGAGAACGGCAGGATCGGGTATGACTCCCAGGTCGTGCTGGTGATCCGGCGCCGGTCGAAGCGCACCCGCTCCAGCACCGTCCAGCTCGTTGCCTGCACGGCGCCGCCCTCGATCTGGTTGCGGACGCCGTCGGGGTTGACCGCCCGGCCGACGTCCACGGCCGTCCACAGGCGACGGACCCGGATCTCGGTCTCGGCCTCGACCTCGGCCACCACCGCGCACCAGGCCCCGGTGCCCTTGTAGCGGGCGTAGCCCAGGCCCAGGCCGGTGCCGTCGGCGACGTCGCGGCCCCAGCCGGCGGCGGCCGCGGCCAGCTCCAGCACCCGCCGGCCGCGCGGGTCGGACAGGTGCGCCAGCCGGAACTCCAGCGGGTCGGCGCCGGCGACCGCGGCCGCCTCGTCCAGGAACGACTCGATCGCGAAGACGTTGAAGTGCGCCCCCAGCGAGCGCATGGCCGAGCTGCGCAGCGGGGTCTCGGTCAGCCGGTGCGCGGTCACCCGCCGGTTGGGCAGGTCGTAGCCGGGCAGCGCGTTGCGGGTGCTGCCGCCGCCGTTGGCCGGCGGCGGGTCCACCGGCGCGGGGTGGACCGCCGGCTCGGCCAGCGTGGTCGCGGCGAGCAGTCCGGACACCCCGGCGTACCCGGGCCGGCCGTTGTGGCCCTGGCTGAACAGGTCGTAGGTCCAGGAGCCGAGCCGGCCGGCCGCGTCCACCACCGCCTCGACGTCGGCGGTCATGGCCGAGGAGAACGGTGCCCAGGCCAGCTCGTCCGGCCGGCTCCACAGCACCTGCACCGGCGTCCCCGGCAGTGCCCGGGCGACCAGGACGGCGTCGAACGCGGCGTCGTCGGCGGCGTTGTGGCCGTAGCAGCCGGCACCCTCGGCGTGTCGCACGTGGACGGTCGCCGGGTCCTTCGCCAGCGCGCCGGCGATGGCCCGGGCCAGGTTGCCGATGCCCTGGCTGTGCGACCACACGTCGACCCGGCCGTCGTCGTGCCAGACCGCCACGGCGCAGCTCGGTGCCATCGACGCGTGCGCGACGAACGGCCGCCGGTACGTGGCCCGCAGCCGCCGTCCCTCGACCGGCGCGGCCGTGCCGCTGCCCTCGTCGGCGGCATCGTCGGCCACCGGGATCGTCTCGTGCGGTCCCGCCCGCAGGAAGCCGTCGAGGTCGTCCTCGTCCGGCAGGGTGTCGCGCTCGGCCCAGACGGCGGCCGCGCCGACCCGGCCCGCGGCCCGCAGCACCTCGGCCTCGTCCGGCCCGGCGACGGCCAGGAACGAGCCGTCCCGCACCAGCGTGATCCGCTCGCCGGCGGCGGCCGCGTCCACCTCGAGCAGCTCGGCCCCGGGCGAGGGCGGCCGCAGCACCCGGGCGAAGACCTGGCCCGGCAGCCGGATGTCCTGCACGTACCGGGGCCGGCCGGCGACCTTGTCCGGCAGGTCCAGGCGGGGCACGTCGGTGCCGGTGAACCGGACCTCGGTCGTGGTCGGCACCGCCGGGTCGGCCGGCACCTCCAGGTCGACCTGCCCGGCCCGCTCGCCGTAGCTCGTCCGCTGGCCCTCCGGGCCCGTGATCCGTCCGGAGTGGACGGTGACGGTGCCGGGGTCCACGTGCCAGTCCCGGGCCGCTGCCTGCACGTACAGGGCCCGGACGTTGGCGGCGGCCGCCCGCAGGGCCGGACCGCAGGTCGAGATGGACAGGCTGCCCGCGGTCACGCCCTCGTCCGGTCCCTCGGCGGTGTCGGCCGGCCGCATCCGGATGTCGGCCAGGTCGGCGCCGAGCTCGTCCGCGGCCAGCTGGGCCAGCGCGGTCAGGATGCCCTGGCCGAGCTCGACCTTGCCGACCCGGATGTCGATGCGGCCGTCCGGCCCGACCCGGATCCACCGGGCCAGCACCGGGTTGGCGGCGAGGTCCTTCGGCAGCACGGCCGGCCGGTCAGCCATGCTCGCCGCCCGCCCGCAGCACGGCCCGCACCATCCGGCCCTGGGCGCCGCACCGGCACAGGTTGCGGTCCAGCGCCTCGACCACCTCGGCCCGGTCCGGACGGGGCGTGCGCGCCAACAGCGCCGCGCCGCTCATGATCACCCCGGTCACGCAGTACGCGCACTGGGCGGCCTGCTCGTCCAGCACGGCCTGCTGCACCGGGTGCAGCTCGCCCTCGGGCGCCAGCCCCTCGACCGTGACGACGGTCTTGCCCTCGACCGACCACAGTGG
>DATDKW010000378.1:0-7372 GCA_036519715.1 Mycobacteriales bacterium | reverse complement strand
TCGAACTGCGGGTTGGACAGCTTGACCGAGATGATCGCGGCCAGGCCCTCCCGGATGTCGTCGCCGGTGAGGTTGTCGTCCTTCTCCTTGAGCAGCTTCTTGTCCCGCGCGTACTTGTTGACCAGGCCGGTCAGCGCGGCGCGGAAGCCCTCCTCGTGGGTGCCGCCCTCGTGCGTGTTGATCGCGTTGGCGAACGTGTAGACCGACTCCGCGTACGTGCTGTTCCACTGCATCGCGACCTCGACCGCGATGCCGGTGCTCTCGACCTGGAAGCCGATCACCGACTTGTGGATCGGCTCCTTGGTCGCGTTGAGGTGGCGGACGAAGTCCTCGATCCCGTTCTTGTACATGAACGTGACCTCGTGCGGCGTCTCGTCGCGCTCGTCCCGGAGCTTGATCGACAGCCCCCGGGTGAGGAACGCCATCTCCTGCAGCCGCCGCGACAGCGTCTCGAACGAGTAGGTCACGGTCTCGAAGATGTTGGGGTCGGCCCAGAACGTGATCGTGCTGCCGTGCTTGCGGGTCGGCGCGCCCTTCTGCAGCGGGCCCGGCCGGCTGTCGGTGTACGTCTGGTTCCAGATGAAGCCGTCGCGCAGGATCTCGACGGTGAGCTTGGTGGAGAGCGCGTTGACCACGGCCGCGCCGACGCCGTGCAGGCCGCCGGACACCGCGTACGACTTGGAGTCGAACTTGCCGCCCGCGTGCAGCGTGGTCAGCACGACCTCGACGGCCGGGCGCTTCTCCACCGGGTGGCGGTCGACCGGGATGCCGCGGCCGTTGTCGACCACCCGGACGCCGCCGTCCTTGAGCAGCGTGACGACGATCGTGTCGCAGTAACCGGCCAGCGCCTCGTCGACCGCGTTGTCGACGATCTCCTGGACCAGGTGGTGGAGCCCCCGCTCCCCGGTCGAGCCGATGTACATTCCGGGGCGCTTGCGAACCGCTTCCAGACCCTCGAGGACGGTGATCGAGCTCGCGCTGTAGTCGGTCGTCGGTGCCTTGGGAGCCACGCGCGCTCGCTTCCTCCCGCCGGTTGCCGGCAGGACCTGGGGTCGTCACGCGGGCGGCGGCTCGGGCCGTCTGGCGCTGGATCAGCGCCCTGGGCTCCTGAGCCGCCGCACGCGGAAGTGTCCTGTCCAGTCTACCGCGTAATCACTCCAGAATGGGGCATCGCTGGCCTCTGACGCGTCGTGAGCCTGTCCAGCACGATGCGGCGAAGGTCCCCCACGTGCACCCCAGGGGTTCCGGGCGCTGGAAGCCGTCTCCGGGACCCGCCCGGATCCGGCCCTGCGGGCGCCGGGTTCGGCCGGGCGGGTGGTCGGGAAGAGTGGGCGCATGGCGCTGACGTGGGCCGGCAACGGCCGCGGGACCGCGGTCCTGCTGCACGGGATGATGTCGCTGGCCGGCACCTGGTGGCGGATCGGGCCGGCCCTGGCCTCGCGGGGCTGGGACGTCACCGCGCTCGACCTGGCCGGGCACGGCGGCCGCCGGCTGGCCGGGCCGCTCACCGCCGACGCGCTCGTGGACAGCGTGACCGCCCAGGTCGGCGGGCCGGTCGACCTGCTCGTCGGGCACAGCATGGGCGCGGCCACGGCGATCAGCACGGTCGTCCGGCAGCCCGGCTTCGCCCGCGCGGTGGTGCTGGAGGACCCACCCGGCGGCATGGCCCGCGGCAGCGACGAGCTGGCCCACGGGGTCGAGCTGGACGCGGACATCGCCCGGCGGGACCGGGAGCGGCTGGTCCGCCGGTCCCGGGCCGACCACCCGGGCTGGGCCCCGGACGACGTCGAGCAGGACGTACGCGGGATCGAGCAGGCCGACGCGTCCGCGGTTGCGGCCGGGCTGCGGGCCGGCCTGCGGGGCTGGGACGTGCCGGCGCTGGTGCGGGCCGCCACCGTGCCGGTCCTGGTGCTGGCCGCGACCGGGCCGGGCAGCGCGCTGGCCGGGGCGGCCCGGGACGGGGTCCGGGCCGCGGTCCCGGCGGACCGGTTCGTCGAGCTGCCCGGCGGGCACTGCCTGCACCGGGACCTGCCCGCGCAGTGGCTGGCGGCGGTGGACGCCTTCACCGCCTGATCGTCACCGTCGCGTCGCCGGTGCCGGTCGCCCGCTCCGGCGCGGTCGCCGGGCTGGCCGCGCGGTCAGCCGTAGGTGTCGCGGGGGCCGCGGCCGGCGACGCGGCGCGGACCGCTGGTCCAGGTCGGCGCGGTCGGGCCGTGGATCCGGATCCGGGTCACCACGTCCGGCCCGAGCTCGGCCCGGATCCGGGTCATCAGGGTCGGCAGCATCCCGCGCAGCTGCATAGCCCACGCGGTCGACTCGGCGGCCAGGGTCAGCTCGCCCTCGCGCAGGCTGACCGGCTGGCAGCGGGAGGCGAGCTCGGCGCCGACGATCCGGTCCCAGCCGGCCAGCACGGTGGCCGAGGCCGCGGTCGCCTGCCAGCCGCGATCGTCGACCAGCCGCTTCACCAGCGAGCCCAACGGCTGCGGGTCGCGCGGATCCGGACCGGCACCGGAGTAGCCGCCGCGCCGCTCCTCCGCCCCCGGCCTCCTGCGGCCGGCCACCCGGCGGGCCCCGGGCCGCAGCGGGGACCGGCGGGACGCGGCCCGGGCGATGTCGAGGGCGGCCCGGCCCAGGCCGGCATCGGCGTCATCCACATCTTCCACAGCACTGTCCACAGCGGCCTCAGCGGGCCCATCCGTCCCGGGACGCTCAGCGGACACGGCGGACCTGGCCGTCGGCCACGTCGTAGCGGGCCCCGAGCAGCTCGGCCGGCACGTCGTCGGCCACCGCCGCGGTCACCAGCACCTGCTCGGCCCGGCCGGCCAGCTTGGCCAGCCGGCCGCGGCGGGCGGTGTCCAGCTCGGCGAACACGTCGTCCAGCACCAGCACCGGCTCGGCCCCGTCCGCGGTCAGCAGCTCGTACGCGGCCAGCTGCAGGGCCAGCGCGTACGACCAGGACTCGCCGTGGCTGGCGTAGCCCTTGGCCGGCCGGCCGCTCAGCGACAGGACCAGGTCGTCGCGGTGCGGCCCGACCAGGGTGACGCCGCGCTCCAGCTCGGCCGGCCGGACCCGGGCCAGCTCGGCCAGCAGCGCCACCTCCAGCAGCTCCGCCCCGGGCTCGTCCGGCGGCAGCGCGTCCCCGAGCGAGCAGGCGTACGTCACCGCGGCCGGGCCGCCGCCCCGGGCCACCTCCTCGTACGCGGTCGCGACGTGCGGGGCGATGTCCCGGACCAGGCCGAGCCGGCCGGCCAGCAGCTCCGCGCCGTACCGGGCCAGGTGGCCGTCCCAGACGTCGAGGGTGCGCAGGTCGGCGCCGGCCCCGGAGCCGCGGTGGGCCCTGGCCGTCTTCAGCAGCGCACCCCGCTGCTTGAGCACCCGGTCGTAGTCGGCCCGCACCCCGGCGAAGCGCGGCGTGCGTTGGGTGAGCAGCTCGTCCAGGAACCGGCGGCGCTCGCCCGGGTCGCCGCGGACCAGGGCCAGGTCCTCGGGGGCGAACAGGACCGAGCGCAGCGCGCCCAGCACCTCCCGCGGCCGCGGCACCGGCGACCGGTTGAGGCGGGCCCGGTTGGCCTTGCCCGGGTTGATCTCCAGCTCGACCAGCAGCTCCCGGCCGGCGCTGACCACCGCGGCCCGGACCACGGCCCGGGACGCGCCCTCCCGGACCAGCGGCGCGTCCGTGGCGACCCGGTGCGAGCCCAGGGTCGCCACGTAGCCCAGCGCCTCGACCAGGTTGGTCTTGCCCTCGCCGTTCGGGCCGACCAGCACGCTCGGCCCCGCCTCGAACGCGACCTCGGCCGCGGGCCAGGACCGGAAGTCGGTGACCGAGAGGTGCCGGACGTACACCGCGGCCTAGACGCCGGGCGCCGGCGGCGGCGGCGGCGCCGCGTCGGGGTGGTGCTCCGGGGTGATGCCAGGGGTGGGCTCGTCCTCGGCCCTGGTCGCGTGCCCGCCGAACTGGTTGCGCAGCGCGGCCACGACCTTCATCGCCGGCGAGTCGTCCTGCCGGCTCTGGAACCGAGCGAACAGCGCCGCCGCGATGACCGGCATCGGCACGGCGTGCTCGATCGCGGCCTGCAGCGTCCACCGGCCCTCGCCGGAGTCCTCGGCCCAGCCCCGGATCTTCTTCAGGTCCGGGTCCTGGTCCAACGCCCGGACCAACAGGTCGAGCAGCCAGGACCGGATGACGGTGCCCTGGGTCCAGCTCCGGAACACGTCCGGCACCTCGGTGACCAGGTCCGACGTCTCGAGCAGCTCGTAGCCCTCGCCGTACGCCTGCATGATCCCGTACTCGATGCCGTTGTGGACCATCTTGGAGAAGTGGCCGGCGCCGACCGAGCCGGCGTGCACGAACCCGCCCTCGGACGGCTTGAGGGTGTCGAAGGCCGGCTGGACCATGGCCACGGCGTCGTTGTCGCCGCCGACCATGAGCGCGTAGCCGTTCTGCAGGCCCCAGACGCCGCCGGAGACGCCGGCGTCGACGTACCGGATGTCCTTCTCGCCCAGCATCTTGGCGTGCTCGATGTCGTCGGTGTAGCGGGAGTTGCCGCCGTCCACCACGACGTCGCCGGCCTCGAGCAGGTCGCCGAGCTCGCGGATGGTGGCCCGGGTCGGGTCGCCCGAGGGCACCATCACCCACACCACCCGGGGCTTGGCCAGCTTCTGGACCAGCTCCTCCAGGGTGGCCACGTCCCGGGGAGACGATTCGTTGCGGTCGAAGCCGACCACCGTGTGACCGCCGCGGCGAAGCCGCTGGGCCATGTTGCCGCCCATCTTGCCGAGCCCGACGAGACCGATCTCCACCGCGACCTCCGAGGCCTGTGTAGTGCGTCCGCTTGTCCCTGACTTCGGTCCTGCCCCGGCCGGGGCGGCGCCATACCCGCCGACCGGGATCAGCCGGGCAGTCGTACCGGCATGATCAGGTAGCGGAAGTCGACCCGGCCGTCGCCGTCCACCGCGGTGATCACCGACGGCTTGCTCGACGTGGTGAACGACATCCGGGCGATGCCGGCGTGCACGGCGGTCAGCCCGTCCTGCAGGAACGTCGGGTTGAACGCGATCGTCAGCGGGTCGCCGGAGAACTCGACCTCGACCTGCTCCTCGGCCCGGCCCTCGTCGTCACCGCCGGCCGTCAGCGACAGCACGCCCTCGGAGAAGTCGAGCCGGACCGGGGTGCCGCGATCGGCGACCAGCGCGACCCGCTTGACCGCCTCCAGCAGCGCCGGCACCGGGATGTCGGCGGTCGCCGACCACTCCGACGGGAACAGCGACCGGTACTTCGGGAACTCCGCGTCCAGCAGCCGGGTGGTGGCCCGCCGGGCCGGGCCGGCGAAGCCGATCATGCCCTCGCCGACACCCCCGGCCGACAGGGCCAGGGTGATCTCGGAGCCGGTGGTCAGCGTCTTGGCCGACTCTGACAGCGTGCGGGCCGGGATGAGCACCTGAGCGGCCAGCTCATTCTGCTCCGGCTTCCAGGGCAGCTCGCGGACGGCCAGCCGGTAGCGGTCGGTGGCGGCCAGCCGCAGCTCGTCGCCCTCGATCTCCAGCCGGACCCCGGTCAGCATCGGCAGCGTGTCGTCCCGCCCGGCCGCGACCGCGACCTGGGAGACCGCCGTGGCGAAGGTGGCGCTGTCGACCACCCCGGCCGTGGTCGGCATGGTCGGCAGGGTCGGGTAGTCCTCGACCGGCATCAGCGGCAGCGTGAAACGGGCGCTGCCGCAGCTGATCGTGACCTTGGGCCCGTCCACAGCCAGGTCGACCGGGTGCGGCGGCAGGGCCCGGCTGATCTCGGCCAGGAGCCGGCCGCTGACCAGCGCCCGGCCGGACACCGCGGCGTGCACCTCGACCTCGACCTGGGTGGAGACCTCGTAGTCGAAGCCGGACACGGTCAGCGTGTTGTCGGCGACCTCCAGCAGGACGCCGCCCAGCACGGGAACCGCGGGCCGGGCCGGCAGGCTGCGCGCGGTCCATGCGACGGCATCGGAGAGCGCGTCGCGCTCCACCCGGAACTTCATCGTCCGCACTCCTCGATCGCGATGCTGGCGCTGCTGTGGGTGCTCATCATGCCCGTCCGGGCGGCCGTCCCCAGACCGGCCCTCCACACACTGTTTCGGTTCTTCGTCTTGGGGATAGAGAGAATCGGAGTCGTAGTAGGTGCTGTGGATCCTGTGGACGAGGACCGTCCGGCCAGGCCGGCGCCGTCGACGCCGTGTGGACCGGATGTGCGCCGCCGGAGCGGAACGCCGCCCGGCCGGTGGACGGCGCGCGTACATTCCCCGTCATCCACGTACTGTCCCCAGTTGTCCACAGACTTCTCCCCAAGCTGTGCACATCTGAGCGCCGTCTCCGGGTTGTTCACTGCCTGGCCCGCTGCTTGATGCGGTTGGTCAGCTCGGTGACCTGGTTGTAGATCTGCCGGCGCTCGGCCATCAGGGACCGGATCTTCCGGTCGGCGTGCATGACCGTGGTGTGGTCGCGGCCGCCGAAGGTCTGCCCGATCTTCGGCAGGGAGAGGTCGGTCAGCTCGCGGCACAGGTACATGGCGATCTGCCGGGCCGTCACCAGCACCCGGCTGCGGGACTGCCCGCACAGGTCCTCGATGGTGATCCCGAAGTATTCGGCCGTCGCGGCGATGATCGTGGCCGCGGTGATCTCTGGCCGGTCGTCGTCGGCGATGAGGTCCTTGAGCACGATCTCGGCCAGCGTCAGGTCCACGCTCTGCCGGTTGAGGCTGGCGAACGCGGTCACCCGGATCAGCGCGCCCTCGAGCTCGCGGATGTTGGACTGGATCTTCGACGCGATGAACTCCAGCACGTCCGGCGGCGCGTTCAGCCGGTCCTGGGCCGACTTCTTGCGCAGGATCGCGATCCGGGTCTCCAGGTCCGGCGGCTGCACGTCGGTGATGAGGCCCCACTCGAACCGGGTCCGCAGCCGGTCCTCCAGCGTGGACAGCTGCTTGGGGGGCCGGTCCGAGCTGATGACGATCTGCTTGTTGGCGTTGTGGAGCGTGTTGAAGGTGTGGAAGAACTCCTCCTGGGTCCGTTCCTTGCTCTCCAGGAACTGGATGTCGTCGACCAGGAGGACGTCGTTGTCGCGGTAGCGCCGCTGGAACGCGGACTGCTTGTCGTCGCGCAGCGAGTTGATGAAGTCGTTGGTGAACTCCTCCGAGCTCACGTAGCGCACCCGGGCGTTCTGGAACAGCCGCTGGGCGTAGTGCCCGATCGCGTGCAGCAGGTGCGTCTTGCCCAGCCCCGAGTCCCCGTAGATGAACAGCGGGTTGTACGCCTTGGCCGGCGCCTCCGCGACCGCGACGGCGGCCGCGTGCGCGAACCGGTTGCCGGAGCCGATGACGAAGGTCTCGAACGTGTACTTCGGG
>DATDKW010000377.1:0-5764 GCA_036519715.1 Mycobacteriales bacterium | reverse complement strand
GCGCGACCCAGTGCTCGAACTTGTAGTACTGGTTGGCCAGCTGGATCAGGGTGGAGTGGGCGAGGGCCCAGCCCTGCACCCGGGCCTCGTCCGGCATTCGCAGGTCCCGCTCCAGCCCCCAGACCTGCGACGCGTGCCCGTCCGCGCTGCCGACGTGCCGGCCGGCCAGCGCCCGGCCCAGCGTGTAGACGATCCACAGCGCGCCCAGCAGCAGCGCCTCATGGCCGATCCGCCACCACAGCGGCCGGCGCTCGACGCGGGTCTTCTCGGTCGTGGCCACCGTGACCGTCCTTACCCCACGACCCGGGGTCCGTCTCTCGCCCGGCGGTGTGATGCTTGACCGGTGATGCGTGAGTTCGACGGGATCCCGGCGCTGGCCGCCGCCCTGGACGCGGTCGGCTACCTGCCCGACGACGGGGTCGCGACGGCGGCGTACCTGGCACATGCGGATGCCGCGGCCGCTGCTGCTGGAGGCGATCCCGGGGTCGGCACGACGGCGCTGGCGCAGGCGCTGGCGTCGCTCACCGGGTCGACGTTCGTCCGGCTGTCCTGCTAGGAGGCATCGACGCCAGCCAGGCCCCGTACGACTGGGACTTCCCGCGGCAGGGGCTACCCGGCCCAGCCGGGGTCCACTGTGGACCCGAGCCCGGTCCCGGCCGCGGCCAGCCGGGCCAGCAGGGCCCGCCGGCGGTCGTCCAGCGCGGCCGCGGCCGCCCGCAGGGCCCGGCCGTCCAGCCCGGCCAGCGCCGGGCCCCGCCACAGCGCCAGCGCCGCCACCAGCCCGGGGATCTCCGGCCGCTCGGTCAGCGCGCTGAACCGGTCCACGTCCAGGGTGTGCGGGCCCAGCCGGAGCCGGTAGGCCCGGCCGTCGGTGACGATCAGGCCGGGGAACCGGCCCCGCAGCCCGCCGACGATCTTGTGCACCTGGTGGGTCGCGGTCCGGGGCGGCCGGCCGTCCCACAGCGCCTCGACCAGCTCCTCCACCGGGACGGCCCGGCCGGCCGCGAGCAGCAGCAGGGCCAGCGCCTTCTCGGCCTGCGGCCCGCCGGCCGGGACCCGGCGCCGGGCGTCGCGGACCTCGACCGGACCGAGGAGCAGGAACTCCACGGACGCAGCACACCATCCGAACGGGCACGGAAGGCTCACCGAGACCGAAACGACGGCTGATCGTGACGTACCTACACCCGGTGGGTGGTCCAGAACGAGGTCAGGTCGACCGTGGTCGCCGCCTGGGCCGCGGCCTTGAAGTCGGCCGGGGTGGAGACGCCGAACCAGTGCGACGCGGCATAGTTGCGCAGCAGGCCGGTCATCGCGGTGGTGCCGATGGTGCGCCGCAGGTCGTGCAGCATGCACTTGCCGTACCCGTAGACGACGGTGCCGTAGCGGCTCGGGTGCGCGTCCCAGTACGACATCGGGTTGGAGATCCGCTCGGCCGTCGACTGCCAGGTCGGGTGCCAGCAGCCGGTGCCGTCCAGGCCCTGGACCAGGTCGGTGGAGTAGTCGGCGAAGGACTCGTCCAGCCACGGGTTGGCGTACTCGTCGTCGCCGACGATGCCGTACCACCACTGGTGGGCGAGCTCGTGGATGGCGGCGGTGGCGCTGGGCGAGTCGAGCACGAAGCCCGGGTATTCCATGCCGCCGAACCAGAACGTGTTGTCCAGCACCACGTCGGCCTCCCCGTACGGGTAGGCGCCGAAGCGGCTCGCGTGCTGGTCCAGGGCGTTGGCGCTGGTGGTCTGCAGGGACGCGGCCGTGGCGGCGCTGATCGCGCTGGTCCAGTAGGTGTTGACCCGGGTGCCGGCGGCGCTGGTGGTGGAGGAGCGGCTGAACGGCCCGGCGGCCCAGGCGAAGTCCCGGACCTTGGTCGCGGTGGCGGTGGTGACCGTCCGCCCGGCCGCGCCCGGCGCCTCCGTCGACGTCCCGGTGGCCGGGGTCAGCAGGCCGGTCGGGTGGTCCAGGGTGACGGTGAAGTTCGCGGCCAGCGTGTAGAACGCCTCCCCGTTGTTCGTGTACGGCGACAGCTGCCAGCCGCCGCCGTCCCGGACGTCCACCACGGGCAGCGCGTTGCCGATGTAGGCGTACGCGCCGGAGCGGCCGAACCGGTCCGAGCCGTTGGGCACGGCGATCGCCAGCGAGAACGCGATCGTGCCGGACTGGCCCTGGGCCAGCGGGGTCGGCAGCGTCACCTTCATGGCCGTGCAGCCGACCTCCAGCGCCCCGGCGGTGCCGCCGGTCAGGTTGGTGATCTTGATCGGCTGGTTGGTCGGGCAGCTGCCGTGGAAGTTGTCCCACAGCCGCAGGTAGACCTCGGCCAGCGCGGTCGCGGACACGTTGGTGAAGGAGACCCGCTCGGTGCCGGTCCAGGTCGCGCCGGTCGCGTCGCTGGCCAGGTTGACGGTGTAGGCCAAGTTGTCCGGGGTGCGGGTGGCGTCCGGCGGCGGGGGCGGCGGAGTCGTGCCGCCGGAGACGGTCAGGGCCACGTCGTCGAGCACGAAGCTGGTCTGGGCGCTCGCGTCCTCGACCCCGGTGAAGGTCAACGCGACCGTCCGGCCCGCGAACGCGGAGACGTTCGCGGTCCGCTGCTGGTAGCCGGCCGCGGCCTGGGTGTTGGAGAACGTCGCGACCGTGGTGCCGCCGAGCGCGACGGTGAGCCGGTCGAAGACGGTGGCGCCGGTCTCCCGGGTGTCGATGTGCAGCCAGAAGGCCAGGCTGGCGGTGGTGCACTCCGCCGGCAGCGTGACCGTCTGGCTGACCGTGTCGGTGTGGGCGGTGCCGTAGCCGTCGAGCCAGGCCCGGGACGTGCCGCTGTGGGCGGGCTGGCTGGTCGTCGCGGCCCCGATCACGCCGGCGCTGGCGGTCCAGGAGGTGGCGCCGGACTCGAAGCCGGGGTTGGCCACGACCTGGGCCGGGACACAGGCGGCGGCCTGGGCCGGTGCCGGCGCGGCGACCAACCCCAATCCGAGGGTCCCGACGCCGACCAGCACCAACCTGCGCAGCACACCGGACATCGACGGCCTCCGCTCACCACGCTGTGACAAAAGGTCACGCTACGGCCCCGGGCGGTCACCGGCTATGGATGTCATCCGTCCGGGTCCGGAGCGCTCAGCCCAGACTGGGCGCGGGAGCGCGCTCGGTCTCGGCGAACCAGCCGAAGCCGACCACCAGCAGGCTGACGACGAGGCCGATGGCGGCGCCGTCCCAGCTGTTGGCCAGGGCCACGACCGCCCCGGCGAGGTTCAGGACGCCGATGGCCAGGACGGCCGGCCGGCCCCACGGGAGCCGGCGGGCCAGGCCGAACGCGGCGACCAGGCCGGCCAGGCCGACCAGGCCGATGACCACGGCGAGGGGGGTCGCGATCTCGTCGTCGTTGCCCTCGAACACGACCGGCACGTTCATCAGCGAGATCAGAGCGGTGGCCGCCACGGCGGCCCAGCGGATCGCCTTCATGGTGTTCTCCTCGTGCTGGGATCTGGACGGCACCAGGTTCGGCTCCCGGCCGGACCCGCGGACAGGGTCGGCGATCCCGGGCCGGCGGGAGGATCTCCCGCGGTCGCGGGAGCCGGATCCGTTGCGCCGGCCCGGGCCGCGGCGGGATCGTCACCTCATCGCCACCATCGCCCTCCCCGGTACGACCGGCGCGCGGCCCTCGGCCCGCTGGTCGGTCACCGCGCTGCTCGTGACCGTCCTGGGCACGGTGGCCGCGGTCGCGATCCTGGTCCTGGTCCGGGACCTGCAGCCGGACCTGCGCAGCGGCCTCATCCAGGCGCTGTGCACGATCCTGCCGTACGGGCTGGCGGGCGCGTTCCTGCTGTCCCGCCGGCCCGACCTGCCGTTCGGCTGGCTGCTGGCCGGGGCGGCCGGGTCGCAGGTCGTGCTGATCGGCACGGTCGGCCCGGCCGCGCTGGCGATCCAGCACGGGCACACCGGGCCGCTGGCGGCCTGGGGGCTGGCCACCTCCGGCCTCGGGTTCGTGCCGATCGCCGTGCAGGGGCTGATCAACGTCCGGTTCCCGTCCGGGCGGCCGACCGGCCGCTGGGGCCGCGGGCTGGAGTGGACCCTGATCGCCGGCACGGCCCTGGTCATCCTCGGCGGCCTGCTCAGTGACCGGGCCCTGGACGAGATGGTGCCCGGCCGCTCGCTGCACAACCCGCTCACCCACGGCACGCCGGTCGCCCCGGTCGCCGACGCGATGATCGTCCTGGCGCCGGTCGTGGTGCTGCTCGGCCTCGTCGCCGGGATCGGCGTGGTGGTGCGCTACTGGCGGGCGACCGGCATCGAGCGGCAGCAGCTCAAGTGGCGAGCGGCCGGGGTGGTGCTGGCGCTGGCCCTGTTCCCGCTCGCGGTCACCGAGCGCCTGACCGCGGTGGTGAACGGGCTCGACAGCACCCTGTTCGTGGCGACGCTGGCCATCCCGGTGGTCCGCTACCGGCTCTGGGCCATCGACTCGATCCTCCGGCGGTCGGCCGTGTACGCAGCCGTGACCGTCACGCTGGTCGGCGGGTACGTGCTCGTCGCGTTCGCGGGCGCCGCGCTGGTGTCCGAGCGGGTCGGCTTCGGGGTCGGCGCCGTGGTGGTCGCGCTCGGCTTCACCCCCGTGCGCCGGTGGACCCAGCAGCTGGTGGATCGGCTCTTCTACGGTCGGCGCAACGACCCGTACCAGGCCCTGACCGACGTGGGGCGGCGGCTGGAGGCGGTCGGGACGCCGGGCGAGGTGCTGCCGGCGGTGGTCGCGGCGGTGGCCGGGACACTGCGGCTGCCGTACGCGGCGATCGAGGGTCCGGACGGTGCCGTGCTGGCCGCGCACGGGGCGCCGGGCGCCGGGGTCGAGCGGTGGCCGCTGGGGTTCCAGGGGACACCGGTGGGGGCGCTGGTGGCGTCGCCGCGCCGGGGCGAGGCCGCGTTCGACGCCCGGGACCGGAAGGTGCTCGGCGACCTGGCCCGGCAGGCCGGGCCCGCGGTCCGGGCCGAGGCGCTGACCGCCGACCTGCTGGACTCCCGTCAGCGACTGGTCACCGCCCGGGAGGAGGAGCGGCGCCGGCTGCGCCGCGACCTGCACGACGGGCTCGGGCCGATGCTCACCGGCCTCGGTCTCAACCTCGACGCGGCCCGGGCCGCGGTCGCCCGGGGCGCCGATCCGGAGACCTTCCTGGCCGCCGCCAAGGATGCGTCCTCCCAGGTCATCGGTGATCTCCGGGAGCTGGTGTACGACCTGCGCCCGCCCGCGCTGGACGACCTCGGCCTGGCCGGGGCGATCGCCGTGCACGCGGAGCGGCTCGGGGTCGACGCCCGGATCGAGGCCGACCTGCCCGCGCTGCCGGCGGCCGTCGAGGTGGCGGTGCTGCGGACCGCGGTCGAGGCGATCAACAACGCCGTCCGGCACGGCGGGGCCCGGCGGTGCATCCTCCGGCTCACCGGCGACCGGGACGTGGTGCTGACCGTGACCGACGACGGCCGGTCGGCCGGGACCTGGCACCCGGGCGTCGGCCTGACCGCGATGCGGGAACGGGCGACCGAGCTCGGCGGGACCCTGGCCGCCGGGCCGACCCTGGGCGGCGGCCGGGTCGTGGCCCGCTACCCGCTGCCGGGCGGTGCCCGGTGACCACCGTGCTCATCGCGGACGACCATCCGCTGGTCCGGCAGGGCCTGCGGGCGGTGCTGGGCGGCGTACCGGACCTGCGGGTGCTGGGGGAGGCCAGCGACGGCAACGACGTCGTCCGGCTCGCGGCTGAGCTCGCCCCGGACGTGGTGATCATGGATCTGCAGA
>DATDKW010000376.1:0-3174 GCA_036519715.1 Mycobacteriales bacterium | reverse complement strand
GTGGCCTACGCGCTGGCCGGGTCGATGGACATCGACATCACCACCGAGCCGCTCGGCACCGGGTCCGACGGCGAGCCGGTCTTCCTGCGCGACCTGTGGCCGTCGGCGGCGGAGATCCAGGAGACGATCGACTCCTCGGTCGCCAGCGAGATGTACACCCGGGGCTACGAGGACGTCTTCGCCGGCGACGAGCGCTGGACCTCGCTGCCGACCCCGACCGGCGACACCTTCGCCTGGGCCGAGGACTCGACCTACGTGCGCAAGCCGCCGTACTTCGAGGGCATGGACCGCGAGCCCTCGCCGGTGACCGACATCGCCGGGGCCCGGGTGCTGGCCAAGCTGGGCGACTCGGTGACCACCGACCACATCTCCCCGGCCGGGGCTATCAAGGCCGACTCACCGGCCGGGCGTTACCTGGCCGAGCACGGGATCGAGCGGCGCGACTTCAACTCCTACGGCTCCCGCCGCGGCAACCACGAGGTGATGATCCGCGGCACGTTCGCCAACATCCGGCTGCGCAACCAGCTGGTGCCCGGGGTGGAGGGCGGGGCCACCCGCAACCTGCTCACCGGCGAGCAGACCACGATCTACGACGCCTCGGTGGCCTACGCGGAGGCCGGGGTGCCGCTGGTCGTGCTGGCCGGGAAGGAGTACGGCTCGGGTTCCTCCCGGGACTGGGCGGCCAAGGGCACCGCGCTGCTCGGTGTCCGCGCCGTCCTGGCCGAGTCCTACGAGCGGATCCACCGGTCCAACCTCATCGGCATGGGCGTCCTCCCGCTGCAGTACGCGGAGGGCGAGTCGGCCGAGTCGCTCGGGCTGACCGGCGAGGAGACCTTCGACGTGGTCGGCGTGGAGGCGATGAACGGCGGGCCGGTGCCGCGCACGGTGACCGTCCGGGCCGACGGCCGTGAGTTCCAGGCCGTGCTGCGCATCGACACCCCCGGCGAGGCGGAGTACTACCGCCACGGCGGCATCATGCCGTACGTGCTCCGCAGCCTGCTGTAGGTCTGCGTCCGCTCTCCGAGCCCGGTCCGGCCTGCCCCGTGCAGGCCGGGCCGGGCTTTCTCATGCTCGCGCGGAAACATACCTAGGGGTGTAGTGAGTCAGCCCCAGGGGTGGTGAAGTAAATCCTCGTCGGCACAAGGGTCGACGCAGCAACCACACCGCCCTTCAGAGAGGTCTACCCATGCTGGGTCTCATCGTGTCGCTCATCGTCATCGGCCTGATCGCCGGCGCCCTGGCGCGACTGCTCGTGCCGGGCAAGCAGCACATGTCCATCCTCGCGACGATCGTGCTCGGCATCGTCGGGTCGTTCATCGGCGGCTTCCTCGGCTATCTGCTCTTCCACAAGGACGGCGCCGACGGGTTCCTCCAGCCGGCCGGCATCATCGGCTCCGTCATCGGAGCGGTGATCGCGCTGCTCATCTGGACCAGCGTCGGCGACCGCAGCCGCACGCGCATCTGACCATCGGGACCACGACGGTCCGGCGGGACGGACACCCGTCCCGCCGGCCCCTGTCGTCCTCGGACCACCCCTGGGGCTGGTCCGCCGTACCCCTTCGGAGGCCTACAGTGCCCGGGTGGCTGCTCCCGTGACCTCGGCACCGATCTCCGTGGCGCTGGTCAACGACTACGACGTCGTCCTCCAAGGCCTGGCCCGGATGCTGGACCGCTACCGGGACCGGGTCGTCGTCGTCGAGATCGACGCCAACAAGGGGGTCGAGGACGTCGCGGACATCGTGCTCTACGACAACTTCGCCCAGCCCGAGTCCGACCGCGACGAGGTGTCCACCCTGGTCGCCAACCCGCGGGCCCGGCGCGTCGTCGTCTACACCTGGAACTTCCATCCCAAGCTGATCGAGGAGGCCCGCGAGCGCGGCGTCGACGGCTACCTGTCCAAGACGCTGTCGGCCCGCGAGCTCGTCGCCGCCATCGAGGCCGTGCACGCCGGTGAGCACGTGGTCAGCGACGCCCCGCCCCGGGCGCGCTCGACCCCCGGCGCGGACTGGCCCGGCCGGGCCGAGGGCCTGACCGACCGCGAGTCGGAGATCCTCGCCCTCATCACCCAGGGCATGAGCAACGCCCAGGTCGCGGAGCTCACCTACCTCAGCCCCAACACGGTGAAGTCCTACATCCGCACGATCTACCGCAAGATCGGGGCCGGCAGCCGCACCCAGGCCGTCCTGTGGGGCGTCGCCCACGGCTTCACCCCCGACCACCACCGCATCGACCACTGGCGCGGCGGCCCGTGATCCCGCCGGACCAGCCCGACCGGACAGCTGCGGGCCGGCGGGCGCTCCGGTCCAGACACCGCCGCGCCCGACCTCCGCTCACCGGGTCGCTCCCGAGCGGCCCGGGCGACGCCAGTGGGCGCCTTCCCCACGCGGACGGTCCGCGCTCCAGAGACAGCTCCGCCGCCTGGACCTAGGGTCCGGGCGGCGGGATTGCTGACAGTTACGCGGCCGGGGCGCGGGTGCCGCGGTCGGTGGGGCGGCGGGCCGGGCGGCGGCCCTGGCCCGGACGGCCCGGACGGCTGCCGCCGCGGCTGGAGGCCGGCCGGGCGGCCGGCTCCTCCGGGCGGACCACGATCGGCTCGCCGGACGTGCCGAGCGCGAGGACCGCGTCGTGACCCGGGCCGACGGCCGTGATCGGCACGTCCAGCCCGGCCCGCTCGAACAGCCGGCTCGCGTCCCGGGCCTGCTCCGGCAGCAGCATCGACAGGACCGTGCCCTTGGCCCCGGCCCGGGCCGTACGGCCGGAGCGGTGCAGGTAGTCCTTGTGGTCGGCCGGCGGGTCGTAGTGCACGACCAGGTCGACGTCGTCGACGTGGATCCCGCGGGCGGCCACGTCGGTGGCCACCAGCACCCGGGTCCGGCCGGCGGAGAAGGCGTCCAGCGCCCGCTGCCGCGCGTTCTGGGCCAGGTTGCCGTGGATGGCGCCGGCCTCGGTGCCCTCCCGGCTCAGCTGCCGGGCCAGCCGGTCGGCGCCGTGCTTGGTCCGGACGAAGATGAGCGTCCGGGCCGGGCGGGCGACGATCTGGCTGAGCACCGCGACCTTGTCGTCGTGCCGGACCGTGAACCCGAGGTGGTCCATGTTCTCCACCGGCGACGACGCCGAGGCGACCGCGATCGCGACCGGGTCGGTCAGGTAGGCCCGGGCCAGCCGGTCCACGCC
>DATDKW010000375.1:0-2663 GCA_036519715.1 Mycobacteriales bacterium | reverse complement strand
CGTTAGTCGCCGCCGTGGCGCGCGCGCGCCACGGCGGCGTCGTCGTCTCCGGCCCCGGCTGGTCGGGACAGTCAGCTGCGGTCTCTCACCGTGACGGTGTCGACACCCTCAGGCGCGAAATGCCTGTCACTCTGGAGGAGTGAAGACGCCGTCGTGGCGCCGGCGCAGGCCGGTGCGGTTGGCCGGCCGACTGGCCCACGTGCTGGTGCTGGCCCTGGCCGCGCTGACGCTCGCCCTCGTCGTCACACCCAAGGCCTCGGTCTCGGTGTTCGGCCAGAGCGTCAAGGTCGGCGCGGTCGCGCCCGGCATCCATCTGGGCCTGTCCGGCCCGGGCCAGGCCGACCTGTTCGGTGAGGGCATGGTCGAGACCGTCCAGCACTTCGACGGCCCGATCCGGCCGCTGATCGTCTGGCAGCGGTTCAACCGCAACGACGACGCGGCCGCCTTCATCCAGTCCGGCTCCGACGGCGGCCGCCGTACGGTCGCGACCGGGTCGGCCGAGGTCGGCCGGGAGCTGGCCGCGGGCTGGACCCGCTACTTCGGCTGGCTGGTCGCCGCCGCCGGCCTGCTCGGCGGGGCGCTCTACCTGGCCTCGGTCGGTGCGGTGGCCCTGCTCGGGCACGAGCACCGGCACCGGACCCGGGCCGTCCACCTGCGCCTGCTGGCCACCAGCGTGGTCGCCTCCCTGCTGGTGACGCTCGGCTTCACCGCCCTGACCGTACGGACTGCCGTCGACCAGCTCGGCTCCGTGACCTCGCTGTCGGACCTGGTCGGCCAGGCCAACCTGGTCCCCGTCCCGGTCCGGGTCGGCCCGACGCGGACCGACGCCGAGGTCGTCATCATCGGCGACTCGACCGCGGCCGGCATCGGCAACGCCCCGATCGGCCGGCCGACCCGGGAGGACACCGCCTGCCAGCGCTCCGCCGACGCGTACGGGTCCACCCTGCAGTCGGTCGCCCACGTCAGCGTGCTCAACCGGGCCTGCAGCTCCGCGACCGTCGCGGCCGGCCTGCTCGGACCGCAGCCGGCCGACGGGATCACACTGCCGCCGCAGGTCGGTGTGCTGCAGTCGGTGCAGTCGGCGTCGGTCGTCGTGGTCAGCGTCGGTGCCAACGACGTCGGCTGGTCAGACTTCCTGCGCTACTGCTACGGCCTGCCCCGCTGCGACGACGAGGCCAGCGACCGGCTGTTCCAGAGCCGGCTCGACGCCTTCAAGATCCAGTACGCCCAGCTGCTGCAGCAGCTGTCCGACCTGCCGGCGCACCCGCGCGTGATCGTGACCAAGTACTACGACCCGTTCGGCTCGGCCTTCGACTGCCCGCAGCTGCAGGACCCGGCCGCGGCGGCCGGCGCCCCGCCCGGCTACGGCTTCGGCCCGGACCCCGGCCGGGACAACCAGGACCAGAAGGTCAAGCAGAAGATCGAGCCGCTGCGGGTGGAGCTGGAACGGATGAACACGGTGCTCGACCAGGGCGCGCGGGGCTTCGGCTTCTCGGTGGTGTCACCGGGCTTCGCCGGACACGAGCTGTGCACCGAGGAGTCGTGGGTGCAGGGCATGACCGACCCGGCCCCGTTCCACCCCCGCGCCGCCGGCGAACTGGCCATCACCGCCGCCATCCTCCCCCAGCTCCCGGGCTGAGCCGGGATCGGCGCGTTCAGCGAGTCCCTGCGCCAGGAGGTCGCCGCCTGGCACGTCCGCGTGTCCCTGATCGAACCGGGTCCGGTCGCGACCGAGCTGTTCGGCCACATCCGGCCCGAGGTGCTGCAGGGCGCGTGATCTTCGACGCCCAGGCCCTGCTCCGGCCCGAGGACGTCGCCGAGACGACCACCTTCGTCGTCACCCCGCCGGCGCACGTCTGCGCATCGGCCCCACCAGGCTCCGCCCCTGAGCGGGCCAGCACCCTCCGGCAACCCGCACTCACGGATACGCCGCGACGTCGCCGAACGGGAACACTGCATACCGCCGATGTAGGAGGAGCCTGATGAGGACGCGACGTGGACCCCGGCCGATGTCGCCGAAGCCTACGACGGCAGCATCGAGTCGGCGGAGATGTTCAGCGACGGCGACCAGCACATGGGGTACTGGTACGACGACGATGACGACGCGTCCGTCCCGGAGGCCACCGCCCGGCTGACCCGCAAGACCGTGGACACGCTCGGCCTGCACAAGGACGAGCTGCTGGACGTCGGCTGCGGCTCGGGCGCGGCGGCGACGCAGATCGCCGACGAGTACGGCGTCCGGGTCACCGGGATCTCCATCAGCCCGGTCGGGCTCGACGTGGCCCGCAAGCGCGCGGACGAGAAGGGCCTGTCGGACCGGGTGCAGTTCGACGTCGGTGACTACCACGCGCTGGAGCTGCCCGAGAACGAGTTCGACGCCGCGATCGCGCTCGAGGCGCTCATGCACGCCACCGACCTGAACAAGGCCCTGCTGGAGATCCGCCGCGTGCTCCGGCCCGGCGGCCGGCAAGCCCGCGTAACCCACCGGGTCCATCACCGGAGGACACACCACCGAGAGGGTGGCGCTCTTGGGTGAGGCTTGGCGTCGACAAGCCGTGAACATTGCTCCATGAGGGTCTTTCCCACGCCGAATCGACCCGTGAGTGTGAGGGCGACCACACGGCGTCGGGGCAGTCCAGTGGGGGTGTCGCATGCGCGGCCGT
>DATDKW010000374.1:0-36069 GCA_036519715.1 Mycobacteriales bacterium | reverse complement strand
ACGGAGACCCGGTATCCGGCGCCGGCGAGGTCGGTGACCTGCTTGCGCACCCGGTGGTCGACCGCCAGCGGGATGTTCTCGACGACGACGAGGACGTGACCGGCGGTCGGCGTGGGCGCGGTCATTGGCCCGCCACCGCGGTCGGGGTCGCCGGCGGGGTCGGCCCCGTCCCGCCGAGCCGGACGCGGCCGGTGCCGGCGGCCGGGCCCGCGACCAACCAGCCACCGAGACCGTCCGGGCGGAGGTCGGACGCCGCCCGCCGCCGCCACCAGTCGGCCACCTCCCGGGGCAGGGCCGGCCAGACCTCCGGATCCGCGGCCGCCTCGGCCAGCAACGACCGGTAGGCCGCCGGCACGCGCGGGTCGCCCGCGTAGTCGGGGTGGGTCAGCACCAACGCCATCCCGCCCATCGCCCGGATGCGCGCGAGCTTTTCCAGCCACAGCGCGCCGTCGGGCTGGTCGAGCAGGATGAACAGCGTGTGGTCCTGGGGCAGGGTGATCGGCAGCTCGACCAGGTCGGTGTTATGGAACGGCAGCACGCTGCAGCAACCGCCGGGCTGCGGCTCGTACGGGTCGGTGTCCGGCGAGGACGAGTCGTACTCGAAACCCAGCTGGGGCATCCACTCCCAGCGCCGGTGGGTGGCCGGCGATCGGAAACCGACGGCGTCCCAGCGCCGGGCCGCGGCCTGCATGGCCGGCCCGCGCCGCCGGAGCAGTCGGCGGGAGCCGAGATCCCGGCCGTCGTGACGGAGTCCGTGCACGCCGATCTCGCAGCCCTCCTGGCGGAGCTCCCGAAGCATCGCGTCGTCGACCTGGTAGCGCTCGGCGACGAGATTCCAGGACGAGCGGAGCCCGAACTCGCGTTCCGGGTCGCGCAGCAGCAGGCGCGACTGCCAGCCGGCCGCGGTCTCCACGTCGTGGGTGAGCACGAGGGCCCAGCTCCGGCCGTTCGGCCACAGGTCCAGCCAGGGTACGGGCGTGCCGGCGAGCCGGTCGAGCTCGGCGAACAGCCATCCATACAGGTCGTGCAACGCGTCCTCGACCGGCCAGCGGGGGAACGTGGCCCGGCCCTGCACTGCGGTGAACGCCCGCCGCAGCCGCAGCTGCACGGGCCGGGGCAGCGCCGGCCGGACGAGGTAGTAGCCGCGCAGCGCCAGCCGCCGGACCACCGCCGTGGCGGGACCGGTCAGCAGCTCGCGGTAGCGCTCGCTCCACAGCGTCGTCATGAGTTCGCCCGGGTCGAAGGGGAGCAGCACGCCACCGGTCTCGTCCCGCCACACCGAGGCGACCGGTCGACGGGCGGGGTCGCACACCGGTTCCGCCCGCCGCCACCCGGTCGCATCGGGGAGCAGCTCCCGCCGTACGACGTCGTCGGGGACGACGCGGCCGGCGATCGGGAAGCCGGCCAGCTCGAACAGGCCGGCTCGGGTGGCCCGTCGCGACGCCGAGCGCACCCAGAACAACCCCCTGCCGGCCGGGCCGCCCGCCGGCCGCAGCTCGCCGAGCATGGACCCGACCCGAGGCGCTGACCGGCCGGTGGGCGGCATGACGCCGACCCGGTACGGCACCCGGAAGTAGTCGAAGAAAGCGAACCGGGCGCTCGCCTGGAAGGCGACGTCAGCTCCGGCGGTCATCGGCGCGGTCATGTCACAGCCCCCGTCGCAGCGCCAGGTACGGCAGCAGGGCCAGCTCGTACAGCCCTGGCACGGGGTCGGTGCGGGAGAAGACGGCTTCCGTGTCGACGCCGCGCAGCGAGCCGAGGTAGTCCCGGAGCCGCAGGTCGCCCCGGCGCAGGTCCCGGGCGGCGTTCGGTACGTCGGTGAGCAGCCGGATCCAGCGGACGCCGGGCCGCGCCCGCACCGGCTCCGATCCGGCCGGCGGGTCGCCCGTCTCGGCGCGGAAGAGCAGGTACGGGAAGTCCACCCCGGCGGCGGCGCCCAGCGAGTGGTAGCCCCACGTCCTGGCGTTGACGTCGAGCAGCTTGAACCGGCCGTCGCGTGGGTCCCGCTTGTACTCCACCTCCACCAGGCCGGAGAAACCGACCTCGGCCAGCCAGCGGAGCGAAGGCGCCTCCAGCTCCGGCAGCTCGACGGTCTCCACGTACGTGCTCGCCCGGCCGAAATCGGACGGGTGCTGCCGCCGCCGCCGGACCGTCATGCTGGCCAGCGCCCGGCCGTCCCGGACCAGGGCGCAGTAGGAGTACTGCTCGGAGCCGCCGCCCGGGACGAGCTCCTGCACCAGCACCTCACCGGGTCCGGTCACCTCGACCGCACTGCGGAAGCGGTCGCGCAGCTCGGCGGTGGTGTCCGCCCGCCACGCCTTGGCGCGGGTCGCGTAGATGAAGTGCTCCTTGATCGCGGGCTTGATGACGAGCGGCTCCGAGCCGGCGGCGGCCGCGAGGTCGGACTCGTCGGCCGGCACCCAGGTGAGCGGGTGCGGGATGCCGAGCCGCTCCGCCACCGCGTAGGTCTCCCGCTTGTCCCAGCACGCCCGGACCGCCGGCCAGTCCGGCGTGGGCACCCGGAACCAGCGCGACAACTCGCGCCGGTGCCGGGCGAGCACGGCGACGGTCTCGTCGCGGGTCGGGTAGAGCACCCAGCCGTCGAGGCCGAGCCGCTCCCGGGCCGACGCCAGCGCGGCCACCGTCTCCGGTTCACCACGCAGGTCGGGAACCCGCACGGTGTGCTGCACGTAGCGGGACCCCCGGGCGATGGACCGCTCGTCGTCCAGCACGGACACGGGTATGCCGTGGCGGCCCAGGCTGCGGGCGATGCCGAGCCCCTGATAGTCCCCGCCGATCACGAGCGCCCCGCTGCCCACCGGGTGGCGGCGCCGTCGAGCGGTCCGGGTCCCGGCCAGGGTGGCCGTCACCTCAGCCGTCCAGGAGGCCGGCGACCGCGGCGGCCGGCGGCTCGCCGCGGGAGTCGGCGTCCGGGGCCTCGCCGCCGGCGGCCGGTCGCCCCGTGACCGCAGCCGCCAGGGCGCGACCGGCGTACCAGCCGCCGGCGACGAAGCGCATCGTCGGCCCGAAGCTCCACGCCGCCGGGGCGCCGAGGAAGTGCAACCCCGGCACCGAGGACTCCAGGCCCCGGCGAAGGACCGGATAGCCGCCGGTGCGCCGGACCGCGCCCGCCAGGGCCGGCGCCAGCAGCGGATGGCGGGCCACGTCGACCCGGTAGCCGGTGCCGAGCAGAAGGTGGTCGACCACCCGCTCGGTGCCCCCGGACAGCTCGACCCGCAGCGCACCCGAGCCGGTCGGGGTCGCCGCGACGACGTGGGTGCCCAGCAGGAGCGGAACCTCCAGGAGGCGCGGCACCAGCCAGGCTGCCCCGGCCGGTCGGACGGCCCGGTACGCCAGCGGGTCCTGCACCCGGCGTGGCAGCCGGCGGAACAGGTCGGGCACGGCGACGAGCCGGGACAGCCCCATCGGTCCCACGTCCGTCGGCGCGTACAGCAGTGGGGCGGCCCGGCCGAGCCGCCGGTGGTACTTGCCGCCGTGCAGCCAGTTCACGTGGTCGGCGCGGACGGCCACCTCGACCGACGCGCCGGCCTCGTGCAGGAGTGCCGCCGACTCCAGCGCGCTCTGCCCACCGCCGACGACGAGGACCCGCTGACCGGCGAACCGGGACAGG
Source organism: Mycobacteriales bacterium (assembly GCA_036519715.1). GTDB lineage: Bacteria > Actinomycetota > Actinomycetes > Mycobacteriales > CADCTP01 > CADCTP01. The sequence goes on along the minus strand of DATDKW010000374.1, from coordinate 32,438 downwards.
TCCCGGTGATCCGCGGTGTGGGAGACGAGGTCGGCCGGCAGGCCCGCGAACAGCGCCGGCCGGTGCACGAACGCCGCGATCCCGGTCGCCAGCGCGACCCGGCGGGCGCACAGCCGGTCGCCGTCGCTCAACCGGAGGACGAATCCGGAGCCGTCCCGGTCGACCTGCCGCACCTGCCGCCGGTCGACGTCCGGGGCGACCTGCCGCTGCACCCAGGACCCGTACGCGATGAAGCGGTCCAGCGGGATCGGCCGGTCGAACCGGTCGCCGGTCGCGGCCTGGTAGGAGTCCAGCGACAGCGGCCCGCGGTACTCGGCGATGCAGGTGGCGGTCCAGTTCGACCGCAGCAGCATCCCGGCGGGCATGGTCCGCCAGAACGACAGCGGGTCCCCGAGCACCGTGATGTCCACACCGGCCCGGCACAGATGGGCGGCCGCGGCCAGCCCGTGCGGCCCGGCGCCCACGACGGCGACGTCGACTACGGCCATGCATCCCCCAGGTCCTTCGCTGGTGGCGCCATCCTGCGGACGGAGTGAGGGGCGGGCGAAGGCTCAAACGACGTAGGCGGAGTCGTCCTGCCGCACGAGCAGGGGGCCACCGGCCGGTGCCAGGCTCGGTCGAGCACACAGGCAGGGGGAGCCATGTCGCACGGCCGCCTTCTCCATCATCCGCGCTGGACCCGGCCGGCGGTCGTGACCAGCTTCGTGGCCGTCGTGGCGGTCGGCGGCGCGGTCGCCGGTGCCCGCGCTGCCGCCGGCCCCGACCCGGCGGCCGTCGCGGGACCGCCGGTGACCGCGCCGGTGGACGCGTTCAGCGCGGCCGTGGTCGCCGGCGCGCCGCAGAACGACTTCTACCTCTTCCTGTCCCGGCACGCCGGGCAGGTGGTGCGGCTCAGCGTGCAGGCCAGGTCGCCGGGGCAGGTGGTGGCAGCCGGCAACCCCCGGCGCTTCGGCCTGTCCACCGGATGCGCCGGGACCAGCCCGCCGCCCAACTGCGCTCGGATGGTGTCGATGACCGCGACCACGTACGTCCTGCGCGACGTCGGCCCGGCGACGGGCGCCACCACCGGCTACGCCAATGGCGTCTTCACGGTCACGGGCCACTTCGCCGTCGGCCAGCCGACCCGGGATGCCGGCGGGGTCGTCACCGTGCCGCTGCGCGCCCTCGCGCCGGGCGGCCCGTGGATGACGGAGGACGACGAGTGAGCGCGCGGTCCCGCCGCTCGGCCCGGGTGGCCGGCGTCGCGGTCCTGCTCGCCGGCCTCGCCGTCGCGGTCGCCCCGACCGCCGCGGCCGCCACCGGCCCGAACCCGGTCACCGTGGAGAACGCACAACCCGGCACAACCGCGTGGAAGATCAACGGCAAGGCCGTCGACGACGCCACCTCGCAGGTCAAGGGCTACGCGTCCGCGACCAGCGTCAACCTGGGCGGGACCATCAGCTTCTCGGTCACCGTGAACCCCGCCCAGACCTACACCGTCGACGTCTACCGCCTCGGCTACTACCAGGGGTCCGGCGGCCGGTTGATGCTCCACGTCGACCCGCTGTCGGGCACGACGCAGCCGAGCTGCCCGATGGATGCCGCCACGGGCATGACCGCCTGTGGCTGGGAGCCCGGCTACAACCTGACCGTGCCGACGAGCTGGACCAGCGGGATCTACTTGGCCAAGCTGACGAACAAGGCCAACTACCAGAGCTACATCATCTTCGCCGTCCGGGATGACGCCCGGCACTCCGCGCTGCTCTACCAGCAGTCGGTGACGACCTATCAGGCCTACAACAACTACCCGAACGACGCGCCCGCCGGCTCCCAGGCTGCGGCGACCGGCAAGAGCCTCTACGACTACAACAGCTCCACCACGCAGACCGGGGCCGGCACCGCGCGGGCGGTGAAGGTGTCCTTCGACCGCCCGTACGCCGAGAACGACGGCGCCGGTGACTTCTTCGACTACGAGATCAACTTCGTCCGCTGGGTGGAGCAGATGGGCTACGACGTCGCGTACTCCACGGACGTCGACACCGAGCTCAACCCGGGCCGGCTGCTGGACCACTCCGGCTTCCTGTCCGTCGGCCACGACGAGTACTGGTCGAAGAGGATGTACGACGCCGCCGTCGCCGCCCGGTCGGCCGGGGTGAACCTCGGGTTCATCAACGGCAACTCGGTCTACTGGCAGATCCGGTTCGAGGCGTCCGCGAACGGCACCCCGGCCCGCGTGATGACCTGCTACAAGAGCGCCTCCCTCGACCCGGTCACGGATGCCACCGAGACGGTCAAGTGGCGCGACGCCCAACCCAACCGGCCCGAGCAGCAGCTGATGGGTGTGATGTTCACGGCGCAGCAGCCGGCCGGATCCACGGCGGCACCGTACGTCGTGAAGAACTCCGGCAACTGGGTGTACGCGGGCACCGGCCTCAGCGACGGGGACAGCATCCCCGGCATCGTCGGCTACGAGGCGGACCGCTACGTCAACGGCGTGACCGCGCCCACCGCGGGGGCCGGCAGCTACGTACTGCTGTCCGGCTCCCCGTACACGACGAGCCTCAACACCACCGACTACCAGCAGTCCTCGATATACCAGGCCCCCAGCGGAGCCTGGGTGTTCGCCACAGGCACGATGGCCTGGTCGCGGGGGCTGTACAACAACGGCAGCCAGACCGCCGCGGATCCGCGCATCCAGCGGATCACCGCGAACGTGCTGGACCGCTTCGTCGCCGGCACCGTGCCGCTGCCGGCCGCTCCGTCCGGTTTCACCGCCACGCCGAGCGGCGGCTCGGTCGCGCTGACGTGGACCGGCAACGCTCCGGACGCCACCGGCTACGTGCTCGAGCGCAGCACGACCCCGACGTTCGACGTGACGACCAGCGTCACGCTGGCCGCCACGGCCACCGGCTACACCGACAGCGGGCTCGGCGCCGACGTCTACTACTACCGGCTTCGTGCGGTCGGCTCCGGCGGGAACTCGCCGTACGTGAACGCGAGCGCGTCGACCGCGTCCTACACCGGCCTGGTCACCGGCCGGCCCGCCCTGCTGGCCAACTGGCGGCTGGGTGACACCGCCGGCACGACCGCCTGGGACACCGGGGGGGCTTACAACGGGACCTACACCGGCGGCCCGACGCTGGGCTCTGCCGGGGCCATCGCCCGGGACACCGACCCCTCGGTCACCTTCACCGGCTCCAACCGGGTCACGCTGCCGACGGTCGACCAGCCGGTCACGGACTTCACGGTGGAGGGCTGGAGCTACCTGACCGGCGCCACGAACACCAACTACACCGTCTACGGAGGCAACGGCAGCACCGTCCGGATCCTGGCCCGGCCCGGCGCCACCGTCTCCAGCACCGCGTACGCCGGGGTGTCGCTCAACGGCACGGAGTACGCGCTGCAGCCGAACACGGTGGAGTCGAACCTGAACGCGTGGGTGCACTGGGTGCTGACCCGGCAGGGCAGCACGCTGACCCTCTACCGGAACGGCAAGCAGGTCGGCCAGCGTACGGACCTCCCGGCCGCCGCCACCGCCAGCCTCAGCGGCACGATCGGCACGCAGACCGGCGGCGCCTACCCGATGACGGGCCGGCTGGACGAGATCGGCGGTCTCACCCGCTCGCTGACCGCGGACGAGGTGTCCGACGACTACGTCGCCGCCGTCAACGGCACGTCCCCACCGGCGCCGTCCGCGCCTCCGTCCTACCGGGACACGGTCCTGTCCGAGCCGGCACTGCTCGCCTACTGGCGGCTCGGCGAGACCGCCGGAACCACTGCCGCGGACGCCAAGGTGAGCTATCCCGGCACCTACGGCACCGGCGTGACGCTCGGCAGCCCCGGCGCGGTCAGCAACGACCCGAACCCGGCGGCGAGCTTCAACGGCACGACCGCGGCCAAGGTCACCCTGCCGACGCTCCCTACGGTCACCGACTTCACGGTCGAGGGGTGGACCTACCTGACGAACTCGGCGTCGAACAACAACGCGCTCTACGCCGGTGGCAACACGGTCTGGCTGCTGCCGCGGCCCGGCACCACGAGCACGGCGACCGCCGCCTACGCCAGCGTCTGGCTCAACGGCACCGCGTACGTCCTGCAGCCGACCAGCCCCGCCAGCAACGTCGACACCTGGGTGCACTGGGTGCTCACGCGGCAGGGGAGCTCCCTGCGGCTCTACCGCAACGCGGTCCTGATCGGGCAGCGGACGGACCTGCCGGCCACCGCGCCGGCGACGGTCAGTGGTGGGATCGGCGTCCAGGGCGGCACCAACTATCCGCTCACCGGCCGGATCGACGAGGTCGCGGTCTACTCGGGCGCCTTCCCGTCGACCGCGGTCACCAGCCACTACCGCTCCGCGCTGTCCGGCCGGCCGCCGGCATGACGGTACGGTCCGTCGCGGGGGAGGAGGTGTCCGACGGCCCCGCCCGGCCCGGCGGGACCTCGGGGGCGGGCCGGCGCCGCCGCCGGTTGGCGCTGGCCGGGCTGGCGGCGGTGCTGCTCGGGGCCGCCGGCGCGGTGGCCTACCTGGGCTCGACGCCGGCACCGGGTCAGCCCGCTGCGGCGGTGGGCCGCGCGGCAGCGCCCCCACCACCGCAGGGCTACTTCGAGCTCCGGCCGCCCGGCGCGTACCGGTCGCTCCCGGACGACGCCGAGGCCGCCCGAGCGGTCCACCGGTCCAGCTGGGAGATCCGGCCGGAGAACGCGAGGTTCAACCGCACCGAGCCGCCGGCGCTCCGCCTCGTGCCCCGCGACGACGCGGCGCGCGGCTACGACCCGCTGTGGAACCAGTACGTGACGCACAGGATCACTGGGCGGTTTCACGGGACGACGGACGAGATCTTCCAGTGGGCGGCCGTGAAATGGGGCGTGCCGGACAACGTGCTGCGCACGGTCGCCATGATGGAGTCCGACTGGCGACAGTCGAACCAGGGTGACGACGTGACCGATCCGTCCCGGTGCCCGCCCGGCTACAGCGTCCCGTGCCCGGTCACCTTCGGGATCGTGGGCACCAAGTCCACCTCTTGGCCCGGCGTCTTCCCCTGGAACCGGGATTCCACCGCGACCGCGGTAGACGTGCTCGGCGGCTGGCTGCGCGGGTGCTACGAGGGTTGGGTGTGGTGGTTGCGGGACCACGGCTCCCGGGAACTCGGCGTCTACGCCGCCGGCGACATCTGGGGATGTGTGGGCGCGTGGGCGTCCGGGAACTGGCACGACCTCGAACCGGGCCGAGCCTCGGGCGAGCGGTACCTCCGCCGGTCCCAGCAGCTCAATGCCCTCCGGCCCTGGCTCGAGCCGGGCTTCTGAGGCCGTGCGGACCCGGATCTGGCGCCACGCGCTCTGCGTCTGCCTGGCGGCCGTCCTGACCGCGGCCGGATGCTCCCTGGTCGGCCGGGCAGGGCCGAGCCGTCCTGAGCCGGTGCGGGGGCCGGCCCCGTCGGTCGTCGTGTCGCTGACCTTCAACGACGGCTGGGTGAGCCAGTACGAGTACGCCGCCCCGCTGCTTGCCGCGCACCGGATGCCGGCGACCTTCTTCGTGGTGAGCGGGTGGATCGGCCAGCGCCTGCCCTGCTGCATGGCCTGGTGGCAGCTGGACGAGCTCTACCGGGCCGGGCACGAGATCGGCGGGATGGGTCTGCAGCACGAGGACCTGACCAGACCCGGGCCCGGGCCGTGGCCGAGCCAGCGGGCCCGGCTGAGCCGCCAGGTGTGCCAGGACCGGCAGCTGCTGGCCGATCGCGGGTACGACCCGCGCGGCTTCGCCTATCCGGGCGGCGCCTTCGTCACCTCCTTCGCCGACGGAAGCACGCCCCAGGATCTCGTGCGCGGCTGCGGGTACGGCTATGCCCGGGCCGTCGGCGGCCTCGTCCGCCCCGGCGGCCGGGCGGCCCTGTCGCTCCCGCCACCCGACCCGTACGGGTTGCGCACGCCCGACGTGCAGGGTCGCGGCCCTGTCCAGCTGGCCGACCTCACCCGACCCGTCACCGCAGCCGCCCGGCGGGGCGGCGGGTGGGTGCCGATCGCCCTGGACCGGGTCTGTCACCGCGGTAGCCGGCTCTACGCGGCGTGCATGGCCTCGCCGCGACCGATCACCGACACGACTTTGGCCGCCTTCCTCGACTGGCTGGCCGCGCCCGGCCGGCCGGGTGGCGCGCCGGGGGGCACCGTGGTGCGCACCGTGCGTGCGGCGCTGGGTGCGCCCCCGCAGCCGCCGCTGGCGCCGCGGTCGACCACGGTGTCTCTCACCTTCGACGACGGCAGCCGGTCGCAGTACGCGCTGCGCCCCATCCTTCTCGACCGCGGGATGCGGGCGACCTTCTACATCAACAGCGGGCTGGTCGACCGCAACGACGGGTCGGCCATGAGCTGGGCTCAGCTGCGGGGGCTGGCCGGGGACGGCAACGACGTCGGAGGCCACACGCTCAGCCACCGCGACCTCCTGCGGCTCCCGCCCGCGGAGCGCCGGCGGGAGGTCTGCGAGGACCGCGACCGGCTGGTCGCCAACGGCTTGCCGCCGGTCAGCTTCGCCTACCCGTACGGGCAGTTCGACCTGGACGTCCAGCGCCTGGTGCGGTCCTGCGGCTACCGCTCCGCGCGGACCAGCGGCACGATCCTGCCCGTCGGCCCGCGGTTCGCCGAGGACCTCCCGCCGGCCGACCCGTACGCGACGCTGGCGTTGGGCGCCGAGTCCGAGGGCCCCCTCCGGCTGTCCTACCTGCAGTCCGGGGTCCGGATGGCGGCCGCCCGGGGTGGGGGCTGGCTTCAGATCATCATCCACCAGGTCTGCCAGCGGTCCCAGCGCGGCTTCGGAGCCTGCATGCGCAGCCACCGACCGGTCGAGCTCGGGGTCCTCGTCGACTTCCTCGACTGGCTGCGCGACGGCGCTCCGCCCGCCACCGCCGTGAAGACCGTACGCGACGTGCTGGACGCCGGGTGAGCGGCGGAGAGGAGTGAGGTGAGCCAGACAGAACTACTGCACCTGCTCGTGTCCTTGACGCTGCTTCTGTTCGTCGTGCACATCATGGGGCGGGCGGCCGAGCGGCTGCGCCAGCCGCGGGTCGCCGGGGAGATCCTGGGTGGCCTGCTGCTCGGCCCCACGGTGTCAGGCGCCGTCGTACCAGGCCTTCAGCACGCGCTCTTCCCGGCGGCGGGACCGGTCGCGGGAGCGCTGGGCGGGGTCGAGCAGCTCGGCCTGCTGATGCTGATGTTCCTGGCCGGCAGCGAGACCCGCCGGGTGGCCCGCCGCGACCTCCGGCTGATCTCGAACGTGGTGGCGGTCGGCCTCGTGGTCCCGTTCGGGGCGGGGCTGCTGGTCGCCTACCGGTTGGACCTGGCTTCGTTCGCCGGCCCTGCGGACAGCCGGGCGGCGCTCGGCCTGGTCGTGGCGAGCGCGATCGCGGTGACCAGCATTCCGGTCATCTCCCGGATCATGCTCGACCTGGGGATCCTCGGGACGTCCTTCGCCGGCGTGGTGCTCTCCACCGCGGTGGTGGAGGACGTCGTCCTCTACACCGTCCTCGCGGTGTCGCTGGGGCTGGCCCGAGCACCGGGGGAGGCCGCGACGGGGTTGCCGCACCTGCTCGGCCTGGATACCGGCACGCTGTCGGCCGGCGCCTATCACGGGCTGATCGTGCTCGTGCTGTTCGGCGGGGTCCTGCGGCTGGGACCGGCGCTCGGCCGGCGACTGGCCCGCGGGCTGCCGGCCGACGACCGCCCGGCGACCGCCGCCATCCGTTGCGTGCTGCTCGTGCTGGCCGGCGCGGCGGCGGCCGCCGCGCTCGGCGTCCAGCCCATGTTCGGAGCGTTTCTCGCCGGCGTGGTGGTGGCCGAGCAGGACGGGGGGCGCCAGGCGCTGTGCTCGAGTTGCCGCACCTTCTCGTTGGCGTTCTTCCTGCCCGTCTACTTCGGCTCGGTCGGCCTGAAGCTCGACCTGGTGCACCACTTCCAGCTGGTCCTCACCGTCGGCATCGTCGCGCTCGCCTGCCTGGTGAAGATCGCCAGCGTCTACGCCGGAGCCCGGTTGGCCGGCGAGCCGAGCGGCCCGGCCGTACATCTGGCCATGGCGCTCAACGCCCGCGGCGGGCCCGGGATCGCGCTGGCCACGCTCACCTTCGATGCCGGGATCATCGACCAGACCCTGTTCACCGCGCTGGTGATCCTGGCCGTCGGCACCTCCCTACTGGCCGCCGGCTGGCTCCGGCGGGCCGTCTCCCGTGGTCTCCCGCTGCGGGGGGAGCCGGAGCCGGTCCGATCGCCGGGACCCGTGGACCGTCGATGACCGTAGCGACCCTCCGTCGAATGCTGGTGCCCGCGGGCCCGCAGCCGGGGGAGCCTGCGACTGGATCGAGCCCCGGGTGCGCGGCCCGGAGCAAGGGGGGATGTCGATGACCGACCAGCTGCAGGAGATGGCCCCGCCCCTGGACGTACGGGTGGCGGAGGACACCTGTCTGCTCTATCTCGTCCGGCACGGCACGACGACGATGAACGTCGAGAACCGCTACCGCGGCCGCTGCGACGTCCCGCTGGACGCCCAGGGCTACCAGGACGCGGTCGACGCCGCCCGCCAGCTCTCCCGGGCGGGCCTCACCGCGGTCTACACCGGACCGTTGCGGCGCACGATCGCCACCGCACAGATCATCGCGGACGAGGCGAGGGTGCCGGACCTGCGGATCCTGCACGGGCTGACCAACGTCGACTACGGCGCCTGGCAGGGCATGACCGCCGAGGAGGCGGCGATGTACGCCCCGGACGCCTTCGCGCTCTACCGGACCTCACCCAGCCGCGCCGCCTGCCCGCTCGGCGAGCGGCTCAGCGACGCCCAGCAGCGGATGACCGAGGCGCTGCGGCTGATCGGACAGCGGCACGCCGGGGAGACCGTGGCCGCGGTGACGCACGCGGTGATGATCCGGCTCATGGTCGCGGGACTCACCGGGGCCGACGACGAGAGCTGGCGCATTCCGGTCGGGCGCGGGTCGCTGACCACGGTGCGGATCCGCGACGATCAGATCGACGTGGCCGCCCTGCCTGCCGGCGACGATGTCGACTGACGCCCGGCCGGTCGACGCCGTCCGCCGGCTGCGGCACATCGTGCGCAGCCGGCTGTCCGAATACCCGGCGCTCTACCTGCCCCTCGCCCGCCGCCGCTACCCGGGCCCGAGCCCCGAAGTGATCGGCCCGGACACCGAGCTGGTCATCGACGGGTACACCCGGTCGGCGAGCACCTTCGCCGTGTACGCCTTCCAGCTGGCGCAGGACCGTCCGGTGCGGCTGGCCCACCACCTGCACGCGCCCGCGCAGTTGCTGCGAGCCGCCCGTACCGGTGTCCCGGCCCTCGTGCTGATCCGGGAGCCGCAGGGGACCGTCCTGTCCCAGGTCGTCCGGGAGCCCGGGGTCGCGGTCCGGGACGCGCTGGTCTCCTACACGCGGTTCTACTCCCGGCTGATGCCGTGGCGGGACCGGTTCGTGGTCGCCGACTTCTCTGAGGTGACCTCCGACTTCGGAGCCGTCGTCCGGCGGCTCAACGCCCGCTTCGGCACGTCCTTCCGCGAGTTCGAGCACTCGGAAGTCGCGATGCGGGAGTGCTTCGAGCTGATCGAACGGCGGGGCACGCTGTCGCGTACGCAGCTCGGCTTCGAGTCCGGTCTGGCGACCCTCGACGAGGTGCGTCGCGAGCAGCGCGACCCGGCCCGCGTCGCCACGCTCGTGGACTCGGCGCAGGCGTGGGTCCCGTCGGCGGACCGGCAGCGGTCGACCGCGGGTCTCCGGCAGCGCTGGCAGGAGGACGACCTGGCCGCGCTCCGGGACCGGGCCGACCTGGTCTACCGGGCGTTCCTGGACGGCTCGGGGGCAGGACGTGACTGACCTGCTCGGGGCCGCCGCGGCCGTCGCCGACGACCGGCCGGGTGCGCCCCACGGCGGGCGCCTCGTCGATCTGGTGGCCGGGCCCGAGCGGGCGGCCGAGCTGGCCGCGCTCAGTGTCACCTGGCCGAGCTGGACGCTGTCCCGCCGGCAGCTGTGCGACCTGGAGCTGCTCGCCACCGGCGGGTTCTCCCCGCTGCGCGGCTTCCTCGGGAAGCACGACCACGACTCGGTCTGTGAGTCGATGCGGCTCGCCGACGGCACCCTGTGGCCCGTTCCGGTGACACTCGACCTGCCGGAGGACGTGCTGAGGGCGGCCGAGGCCGCCGGCGCGCTGGCGCTGCGCAACCCCGAGGGCGTCATGGTCGCCGCGCTCCAACCCGGCGAGGCCTGGCGTCCCGACCTGGCCGCGGAGGCCGAGGCGGTGCTCGGGACCACGGACCCGGCCCACCCGGGCGTCGAGCACCTGCTGCGCCGGACCAACCCCTGGTATGTCGCCGGCGCCCTCGAGGTCGTCTGGCTGCCCGAACATCCCGACTTCCGGTCGCTGCGGCACACCCCGGCGCAGCTGCGCGCCGAGTTCCGGCGGCGCGGCTGGACCCGGGTGGTGGCGTTCCAGACCCGCAACCCCATGCACCGCGCGCACCAGGAGCTGACCCTCCGCGCGGCCCGGGCCGCCGACGCCAAGCTGCTGATCCACCCGGTCGTCGGCATCACCAAGCCCGGCGACGTGGATCCCTACGTCCGGGTGCGCTGCTATCGGGCGCTGCTGCCGACCTATCCGGAGGGCAGCGCGATGGTGTCGCTGCTTCCGCTCGCGATGCGGATGGCCGGGCCGCGGGAGGCGCTCTGGCACGCGATCATCCGCAAGAACCACGGAGCCACCCACTTCGTGGTGGGCCGCGACCACGCCGGTCCCGGCACCGACTCCCGCGGCCGTCCGTTCTACGGTCCGTACGAGGCCCAGGAGTTGCTCCGCCGGCACGAGGCGGAACTCGGCGTGCAGATCCTGCCGTTCCCGAAGATGGTGTGCATCGACGAGGGTCGCTACGTCCCGGAGGCGGAGGTGCCGGCGGGCGCGCGGGTGCTCACCCTGTCCGGCACCGAGCTGCGCCGGCGGCTCGCGGAGGGCAAGGAGCTGCCGCCCTGGTTCACCCCTCCGGAGGTCGCCGCCGAGCTGCGGCGCAGCTTCCCGCCGCTGGCGCGGCAAGGGTTCACCGTGTTCTTCACCGGGCTGCCGGGCGCCGGCAAGTCGACCCTCGCCCGGATGCTCGACTCGGCGCTGCGGGAGCGCGGCGGGCGGCACGTCACCCTGCTCGACGGCGACCTGGTACGCCGGCACATGTCCAAGGAGCTGGGGTTCTCCCGGGAGCACCGCGATCTCAACGTGCGCCGGATCGGCTTCGTGGCGGCCGAGGTCACCCGGAGCGGCGGCGCCGCGATCTGTGCCCCCATCGCACCGTACGACGCCACCCGCCGGGATGTCCGGCGCATGGTCGGCCTCGGCGGCGGGTTCGTCCTCGTCCACGTCGCCACGCCGCTGCCGGTGTGCGAGGAGCGCGACCCGAAGGGCCTCTACGCCAAGGCCAGGCTGGGCCTGCTCCGGGGGCTGACCGGCGTCTCGGACCCCTACGAGGAGCCCACCGACGCGGATCTCGTCATCGACACCGGGGTGGAGTCGGCGCAGCAGGCGACCCGGCGGATCCTGGACCACCTGCGCGACCTGGGTTACCTGACCGACTGACCGAGACACGCCGCCGTCCGGTCCGGTCGACCTCAGCTGCTGGCGTCCTCGTGCAGGGTGTCCGGGTCGAGCCTGCCCTGTCCGTTTTGCGCGACCCGGGGCTCCTCCACCGGCGGATGTGGCGTGCCCTCCGGATCGGCCGTCCGCGCTTCTGGGCTCACCACGTCGCCGTCCGGACCCCCCGCCTCCGGGGACAGCTCCCGCGCGTAGTCCTCCGGGTGGTCCAGCCGGCGCTGGAGGGCCGACCCCCGGCGCAGGCGCCGCAGCGGCCGGGGCAGCAGGCTCCACCGGCGTGCCGGCTCGATCAGCACGCAGCCGAGGACAGGTGCCTCCACCCGAAGGAGCTCGGTGACCGCGCGGTCGAGATCCGCACGGGCCGACTGCCGGTCGTGGACGACGAGCACCACGCCGGTCGCGCCGTGCGCGACCCGGACGCCGTTGGCCGAGGTGAGCAGCGGCGCGGCCGCGACGATGACGATCTCGAACGACTTCGCCAGCGTGGCCGAGGTCTGCGCCCACCGGGACCCGACCAGCTGGGTGGGCGAGGCGGGGGTCCGGTGCCCGAGGGGCAGCAGCGTGAGCCGGGGCACCCGGGTCTGCTGCAGGACCTCCTGCAGCGGCACGTGGTGAGCCAGGACGTCCAGCAGCCCCGGGCGGTTCTCCAGCCCGGCCGGCTCCGCCCGCGCCGGGCGCGTGTCCGCGTCCACGATCACGACCCGGCGGCCGCTGAGGGCCAGCGTGGCGGCGAGATTGGCGGCGACCGAGGACGTCCCCCATTCGGGCCCCGCGCCGGCGACCACGACGGTGGCCGTCGGCGCGTCCTGTGTCGCCACGAGGATCTGCTCGCCCAGCGCTCCGTAGGCCTGGGCCGCGGCCGAATCCGGAGCGCGGAGCACCAGCACGTCCGGCGCCGGCGCCAGATCCCGGCTCGGTCGCACGACCGCCAGTGCCGGCAGCCCGCGCTGCTCGAGCTCGACCGGGCCGCGGACCCGGCCGTCGACCCGGTCGCGGACCAGCGCCGTGAGGAAGCCCAGGACGATGCCCACCAGCACGCCGGCAGCCAGGTTGAGCGGGACCTTCGGCTCGCTCGGTGCCCCCGGCCGGGCGGCCGGCGTCATGACCCGGGCCTGTTCGGGCAGCGTGGGGATCGGCTGCGTCGCCTTGTACGTCACGTACGCCTCGGCGAGCGCCTGAGCGCGGCGCTGGGCCTCGCCCGGATCCCCGGAGGAGCAGGTGATGTCCAGCACCTCGGTGTCGACGGGAACGGTGACCTCGGTCCCGGCCGTCAGGTCGGCGATCGGCACCCGGAGCGCAGCGGCCGCCCGCGAGGCGACCAGCTCCGAGGTGACCAGCTCTTTCTCGGTTCCCATGCTCGGCAGCGGGGGCGTCGGCGTCCCGGCCTTGACCTCGGGCAGCACGACGACCCGGGCCGTCGACTTGTACACCGGCTGCTGGGACAGGGTGAGCACGACTGTGGTGCCAGCGACGATGGCCGTCACGGCCAGGATCCAGACCAGCCGTACCCGGAGGAGGCGGACCGCTCCACCCCGTGCCGGGCCGGATGCCGCCGTGCCGGTGTCATCCATCGGCGGTCGCCGCACTGCGCCCTGCTCATCCATGGGTGCGGTTCCCACCTCTCGCGGTGCCGACGATGTGGAACGACTCTGAGGCTAGCCGCCCGGCTCCGTCCGCTCCCGGTCTTCGCGTCGATTGCGTCGCCGTCGCCGTCGCCGCCCTGGCCGCCCTGGCCGCTCGCTCGGCGGCGGCACCGGCCGCGGTCATGGCCAGCAGGGAGAAGAGCAGGTCCGCGGAGCCACGGTAGGTGATGTGCGGATCGAACAGCATGAGGATGGCGACGACCACCACGCCCACCAGTGCCCCGGTTGCCGCGGTGCCGAACGCGTCCCCGCGCTGGGCGACGCGCCAGGTCCCGCGGACGGCGACCACCACGAACACCAGGAAAGCGACCAACAGCGGGATTCCGCCTCCCCACAGCAGCCAGGTGTATCCGCTCTCGATCCAGACCCACGGGATCGCGAGGGTGCGGGGACCGGGCACCCTCGCGCTGGGGCGCACCCCGAGCAGGAAGTTGTGGTCGGAGAACAGCGTCGGCCAGAAGTAGCTGCGGAGGTTGTGCAGTCGTCCCACCCAGCTCTCCGGGAGGCCGGACACCCGCTGGAAGCCCGACAGGCGCTGCGCGATCACCGGCCGCAGCAACCACATGGCGAGGAGGCCGACGAGGCCGAACACGGCCGGGAGGTCCGCGCGCCGGGACACCAGCCCGATGGTGACCATGGCGGCCACGAGCCCGATCGCGCCGGAGAACTGGCCCGAGGCGAACGTCCCGATGACGAACAGCCCGCCCATGGGAAGCAGGACCAGGTGCCGGAAGCCGTGGCGTCGCCAGAAGCCGGCCAGCACGCCGAGGTTCAGCAGCATGAGGTCCGCGGTCGCCGCCGGAAGCGCGAGCGTGGAGCTGCCCCGGCTGTCGGACAGCCGGGCGTCGTCGCCGAACGGCGCGTAGAAGACGCCCAGCAGCCTGGGCACGCCGAACAGGCCCAGCGACTGGAGTATCGCCACCACGGCGACGACCGCCGCGGCACTCATCGCGAGCCAGAGGCAGACCTCGACCTCGGCCGCGGACCGGATGCTGGCCCGCACCACCGCGTAGAGCGCCAGGTACTTCCACAGCACGATGGCGTACATCAGGTCGTCGGTCGTCACCGGCACGCCGCGTACGGACATCCACAGGATCGGTGCGACCGAGTTGAACACCGCCATCAGCACCAGCGAGAGGGCTATCGGACCCGGACGGGGCCGCAGGCGCGCGCCCGTCCGCAGGCTCCAGCAGCCCCGGGCCAGCAGGGCGCCGCCGCACAGCAGCAGCAGGGCCTCGTTCGGCCGCAGCACCGGCAGCACCCGGCCGCGGTCGATGCCGACGACGAGCGGCGTGAGGCCGACCAGCAGGTAGCCGGCAACGGCGGGCCGCAGGAAGATCAGCGTCCCCAGCGCGAGCCCGACCGCTGCGAGGAGCGCGAGCAGCGGCGCCCGGGCGGCGACCGCGCCCACCAGCACCGCGGCCGGGAGCCCGAGCCCGGCCGCGAGGAGGTCGGCCCGGGACCACCGCAGCCGGACGGCGAGCGGGATCCGGGCCTGCGCCCGGACCGCGGTCATGGCGCGCCCCGGCTGTCGTACGCCGCGCGCCGCTGCGACAGCGCGCCGAGCACCCAGCCCGTCTCGGGGGCGCGGAGCAGTGCCTGCACGCCGAGATAGGCGGTCCCGCCGAGCAGGCACACCAGCGCGGCGCCGGCCAGCGCGCCGAGCTGGCCGGTGACCGGGGCGAGCAGGCGGGCGCCGACCCAGAGGGGACCGGCCATCAGCCCGGCGGCCAGCGCGGTCCGCAGCACGGCCGGCAGCAGCCGCTCCCCGCCGGGCGGCAGGCCGCGCAGCAGCGCGGAGATCCGATGGACCGCGCCGGCGCCCGCGCCCACGGCCACCGCCAGACCGGCCATGGGGGCGACGGCTGGACCGCGGGCGGTCAGCGCGACGGCGAGCAGGGCCACGCAGGTGCTGAACTTCACCAGCATCGAGCGCAGTGGCGAGCGGGTGTCGCCCCGGGCGTAGGACGCGTACGTCCCGACCAGGAACGCGGTCTCGCCGAGAACCCCGGGCGCCAGGACGAGCAGCGTGGCCGCGACCATCGCCTCACCGCCCTCCGCCGACATCCGGCCGAAGGACACCGCAGTCGCCAGCACGGGCGCAAGGACCGCCAGCACCACCGCGGCCGGCATGGCGACGAACAGCGCGAAGCGCAGGCCGCGTACGAGGGTGTCCCGGAACAGGCGCTCGTCCCCCGCCTGGTGCAGCCGGGACAGCCGGGGCAGCAGGGAGACCGCCACCGGGGTGGCTCCCATCGCGATCGGCAGGAAGAAGAAGTTCGCCGCGACCTGGTACGCCACGATGCCGCCGGCGACCCGGTTCGCGACGACGAGGACGGCCAGCGTCTGCACGGCGTGCAGAGCGGTCTGGGCCAGGGCCGGGACGGCCCGGCGCAGCACGCCGGTGACCTCCGGGTCGCGCCAGCCGGCCCGCGGTCGCAGCGCCACACCGGCCCGGCGCGCGCCGTACCACTGCGTGGCCGCGTGCAGGGCCACCGCGCCGGTGGTGCCGAGGCCCAGCAGCAGCAGCTCCCCGGTGGGGACGGTGGCCAGCTCGGTACGGCCGCCGTACAGCTGCGCGGTCAGCAGCAGCACGGCGATGCAGCCCACGTTCTCCAGCGCCGGGGCGGCCGCGGCCAGCGCGAACCGGCGGTGCGCGTTCATCACCGCCGACGAGCAACCGACCACGGCGTAGAGGAACACCTGGGGCAGCAACATGAGCAGGAACAGCCGGGTGACCCGCTCCTGGCCGGCGGCGGCGCCCTGACCCGCGCCCGCGGCCGCCCACTGCAGCAGCACCGGCGCGGCCAGCAGCACGACCGGGATCACGGCGATCAGGCCGACCAGCACGATCCCGAGCGACCCCCCGGCCACCCGCTCGGAGGACTCCCGGTCGCCCCGGTCGATGTGCTGGACCAGCGCCGGCACCAGGATGGACGAGACCAGGGCGCCGGCCAGCAGCCCGTAGTAGACGGTGTTGGGCAGCGTGTTCGTCACCTGGTAGGTGTTGCCGAAGTAGGTGGGGCCCAGCACGGCCGCGGTCACCGCCACCCGGCCGAAGCCGGTGAGCCGGCTGACCAGCGTCCAGCCGGCGACCACCAGCGAGTCCCCGACCGCACCTGCCGGTTGCGCCAGGGCGACGCCGTCCCGGCCGGCCGCCGACGGAGGTGACCGTCCCGTCACTGGGCGCCGCCGCGCGGCAGCAGCAGGACCAGCACGGTCTTGGCGACGATCAGCAGGTCCAGCGCCAGGCTGCACCGACGGGCGTACTCGACATCCAGGTCCAGGGCCTGCGTGAAGGTGAGCCGGCTGCGCCCGCTGACCTGCCAGAGCCCGGTCATGCCGGCCGGCACGGTGAAGCGGTCCTGGTGCCGCGGGTCGATCATCTCGCGCTCCCAGGGCAGCATCGGCCGGGGACCGACCAGGGACATCTCGCCGCGCACCACGTTGAACAGCTGCGGCAGCTCGTCCAGGCTGGTGCGGCGCAGCACCGTGCCGATCCGGGTCACCCGCGGGTCGCGGGTCAGCTTGTACACCTCCAGGCAGTTGCTCGTGCCCGGCTCCTGCTCGCCGAGCAGCTGGGCGACGAACTGGCGGTGGACGGCGTCGCTGCAGTCGGTCTGCATGGTCCGGAACTTGTACATCCGGAACGGCCGGCCGTGCTGGCCGAGCCGCGTCTGGCAGAACAGCGCCGGCCCGGGTGAGGTCCACCGGACCAGCAGCGCGAGCAAGACCATCACCGGGGACAGCACCAGCAGGCACAGCGTCCCCACGACGAGATCGAAGGCCCGCTTGCCGATGCGCGTGCCGACGCGCGTGCCGACACGCCGGGGCGACCGGCGCCGGACCAGCTCAAGATGCATCGGCCGGCACCGCCTCGCGGGCCACCTCGCGCAGCGCCGCGCACACGGTCGCGACCTGTTCCTCGGACAGGTGGGGGAACAGCGGGAGCGACAGGACCCGGGTGGCGGCGGCCTCCGTCACCGGCAGCTCCCCGGTGGCGTACCGCCGGTACGGCGGGAGCAGGTGGCACGGCACCGGGTAGTGCACGGCCGTCCGGACGCCGCGGGCGGCCAGCGCCGCCCGGTCCCGGTCCCGGTCCGGCACCAGCGCGACCGCGAGGTGCCAGGCCGGCCCGGCGCCGGCGGCGCTGGCGACCATCCGGACCGGCGAGTCGGCGAGCGCCTCCTCGTACCGGGCCACCACCCGGCGCCGGGCCCTGATCCAGTCGTCCAGCCGGGCCAGCTTCGCGGTGAGCACGGCGGCCTGCAGGGTATCCAGCCGGCTGGTCGTGCCGACCCCGATGTGGGTGTGGTGCGAGCCCGCCGGCCGACCGTGGTCGCGCAGCGCCCGCAGCGTCCGGGCCAGCTGCGGGTCGGAGGTCACCACCGCGCCGCCGTCCCCGAACGCGCCGAGGTTCTTCGCCGGGTAGAAGCTGAACGATCCGGCCACCCCGAACGACCCGGCCCGGCGGCCGTTCCAGGTGGCGCCGTGCGCCTGCGCGGCATCCTCGATCACCGCGAGGCCGGCCCGGCCGGCGGCCGCGCCGATGGCCTCCATGTCGGCCGGCTGCCCGTACAGGTGCACAGCGATGACCGCGGCCGTCTGGGGGGTGACGGCCGCGGTCATCGTGTCCGGGGTGAGCAGGAGCGTGTCCGGGTCGACGTCGGCGAACCGCGGGGTCGCCCCCGCCAGCACGACCGCCTCCGCGGTGGCGACGAAGGTGTTCGCCGGTACGACGACCTCGTCGCCGGGGCCGATCCCGAGCGCCCGCAGGATCAGCGTGAGCGAGTCCGTCCCGTTGGCGACGGCGATCGCCTCGGTGGTGCCGCAGTACGCCGCCCAGCGCTCCTCGAACCGCTCCACCTCGGCCCCGCCGACGAAGTCCCCCGCCGCCAGCATCCGGTCCCAGGCGGCATCGACCTCCGACCGGACCTCGACGGTCATCGGGCCGAGGTCCATGAACGGCACGTCCATCACGCCTCCGCCGCCCGACCTGACCCGACCAGCAGTGGCGCCGGCTCCTGGGCGGCCGGCCTGCGCCGGCCCTCCCGCACCTCGGCCACCTCGACCCGGCGCCCCTCCCGCAGGGACAACTGCACGGTCTCCAGCACCTCGACCACCGCCAGGCCGTTCTGGCCGTCGGTACGCGGCCGGGTCCCCTCGAGCGCGCAGCGGACGAAGTGCCGGTCCTGCAGCAGGAGCGGCTCCTCGAACGGTAGGAAGGGCACCGTGATGTCCCCGTACCGGTACGACATCGGCGGCTGGGTCAGGTCCGCGCAGTCGGCGGCTCGCAGGACGCCCTTGTCGTGGATCCGCAGCCGCTCCTCGACCGCCAGGTCGTCGTAGACGGCCATCTTCCTGCTGCCGACGACGGTCATCCGCCGGACCTTGCACGGGTCCAGCCAGCTGACGTGGATGTTCGCGGCCAGCCGCGGGTCCTCGTAGTAGAGCCGCAGGTACGCCACGTCCTCGAAGCTGTGGTGGGCGTGCCGGCTGCCCCAGGCGTCCACCGCGACCGGCAGCCGGCCCAGCACGTGGTTGACGATGGAGATGTCGTGTGGCGCCAGGTCCATCACGACGTTGACGTCGCTCTGGTACTTGCCGAGGCTCAACCGCGCGGTGTCGATGTAGTAGACGTCGCCCAGCTCGTCGCCCTGGATCAGCTGCCGGAGCTTCCAGACCGCGGAGTTGTACTCGAACGTGTGGCCGGCCATCAGGGTCCGGTCGGACTCGGCGGCCGCCTCGATCAGCCTCCGCGCATCTGCCGACGTCGTGGCCAGCGGCTTCTCGACCAGGACGTGCTTCCCCGCGGCGAGGGCGGACAGGGCGAGCGGAACGTGCGTGGTCGGCGGCGTGGCGATCACCACCGCGTCGACGCGGGGAAGCGCTTCGGCCAGCGTCCCGAAGGAGGCCGCGCTCGGGAAGGCCCGGGCCAGCCCGGCCAGCCGGTCCCGGCACGCGTCCACGTGCACGACCTGCTCGACCTCGTCCAGCGTGTGCAGGACGCGGGCGTGCTTGGAGCCCCAGTAGCCGCACCCCACCACGGCGACTCGCAGAGACATCCCGGACCCCCCGTTCCCTATCCCGCGGACGCCGTCAAGGACCTGCGCGCCGCTCGGCGTCCGCACGGGCGGCGCTGCCCGCCGACTGACCATGCCGCCGGGATCCGGCTACTGCGTCGCGCCGGTGTCGTAGGCCGCCTACGTCGATTGGCCGTCCTCGGCCGACCCGGGCGGCGATGGGGTGAGCCACGCGAGCGTCTGGAGGGGTCGGATGAGCACGAGCTTCCGCGTGCACCCGTCAGCCGAGGTCGAGGACGGTGCCCGGATCGGACCGGGGAGCACCGTGTGGCAGCTCGCTCACGTGCGCGCCGGCGCATCGGTCGGTGCCGGCTGCACGCTCGGCCGCGGGGTCTTCGTGGATGAGGACGTGATCCTCGGCGACCGGGTCAAGGTGCAGAACTACGCATTGCTGTATCGGCCGGCCCGAATAGAGGACGGCGTCTTCGTCGGTCCGGCGGTCGTGCTGACCAACGACGTCTACCCACGGGCCGTCAATCCGGACGGCAGCACCAAGACCGTCGCGGACTGGCAGGCGGTCGGCGTCACCTTGCGCCAAGGATGCGCGGTCGGCGCCCGGAGCGTGCTGCTGCCCGGCGTCACCGTCGGCCGCTGGGCCATGGTCGCCGCAGGGTCCGTCGTGATCCGGGACGTCCCCGACCACGCGCTGGTCGTCGGAGTGCCCGCCCGGCACCGCGGGTGGGTCGGCCGGTACGGCCGGCCGCTGCAGTCTGCCGGTGACGGGCGGCACCGCTGCCCCGAGACCGGGGAGGAGTACATCGAGGGCCCGGCCGGACTCCGCCCGGTCGCAAGCTCCACGACACCGGCCGGTCGACGACCAGAAATGTGGCCGTAACTTCAGCCGAAGTTTGCGAGGTTCAGGTGCGACCCGCGAACGCGTAGTAACGTCCCGTCTCAGTCGGGGTCTCGGTTCGCCAGTGCGGTCGTGAGCAGGACGGCTGCCTGGGTTCCGCAGGAAGCATGGGGGGCTCTGATCGGTGACTCTTCAATCGACGACCGGATCCGGCAGCGCAGACATGACGGCGCTGCTGCACGACCTGAGGCAGCCGCTGACCGCCATCCGGGCGCTCGCTTCGGTTCCCGATTCGCCCCCCGGGGAGACCGGTCCGCCGGCGGACCTCACCGACCGGCTCCGTCGCATCGGTGAGCTCGGGGACTGGATGAGCGACCTGCTGCAGGTCGGGCCAGAGCGCATCACCGTCGAGCCGGCCGTCGCCGACGTGGTCGACGCGGTGCAGGACGTGGTCCTGGCCGCCGCGGTGTCCTTCGACGGCCGGCTGTGCTGGCGCCCCGCCGGGGTCGTCCAGGTGCCGGTGGAGCCGGCCGAGCTGCGCCGGGCGATCAGCAACGTGGTGGACAACGCCGTGCGTGCCGCCGGACCGGGTGGCCGGGTCACCGTGCGGGTGAGCCAGATTCACCAGCGGGCCTGCGTCGAGGTCGATGACAGCGGGCCGGGCCTGGGGGCGGTGCGGGCTCAGACGGGCCACGGTCTCCAGGTGACCCGCGCCGTCCTGCACCGGGCCGGCGGCTCGCTGGTCATCACCAGTCGGCGGGGAGGCGGCGTCCGGGTCCGGATGGTGTTCCCGCTGGCCGCTCCGGACCGGTCGAAGTAGGAGGTCCGGTGCGCATCCTCCTCTGCGACGACCACCGCCTGCTCATCGAGGCGCTCGAGCCGGTGCTGACCGCGTACGGGCACGAGGTGGTCGCTCTCACCACGACCCCGGACGACGCGTGCCGGGCGGCGGCCGAGCTGGAGCCGGACGCCTGCATCCTGGACCTGGTCTTCCCGGACGGCAGCGGGCTCGACGCCGCCGCGGTGATCACGGCGAGCACCAGCTGCAAGGTGCTCATGCTCTCCGGGCGGTCCGACCCCGCGTCGGTGAACGCGGCCCTGGCCGCGGGCGCCAGCGGGTACGTGCCCAAGGACCACAGCATCGACGGCGTCCTGCGTGCCCTGGACCGGCTCGCGGCGGGCGAGGCCGCGATCGACCGCGACCTGCTCAACGCCGCGATCCGGGCACCCAGCAAGTGCGGTGCCTCGGATCAGCTGCGCTTCCTGACCCGCCGGGAGCGGGAGGCACTGCGCCGGATCGCGGACGGCCAGAGCACCAAGGAGATCGCTCACGACATGCACGTGGCCCACAGCACGGCCCGGACGCACGTCCAGAACGTGCTGACCAAGCTCGGCGTGCGGTCGCGGCTGCAGGCCGCCGCGTTGGTCGCCCACGCCGGGCTCGCCGACGAGCTGAACGAGCTGCCACCGGCCGTCGGCTCCGACGGCCGGTGACCCGCCGGCTCCTCCGACGAATGCGGTAGGCCGGCTCGGCCGGTGGGGGGAGTTTCTCCTGACGCGGCCGGCCGATCCTGGACCCCGTGATACAGGTCGCGATCGTCGACGGGTGCCTGGTCTTCGCCCAGGCTCTCGCTGCGCGGCTCGGTACCGAGTCGGACGTCCGGGTGGTGCGGTGCGCGACCGGGCCGGCGGCGCTGCGGCAGTCGCTCGCCCACTCGTCGGCCGACGTGGTCGTCGCCGACGCGGCCCTGTTCGGTCCTGACCAGCTGGCCGCGGAGGCGCCGACCGCCGGGGAGAGCCGGTGGGCCGCACCCGGCGGGGTCCGGCCGACCCCGCCGACCCAGCTCCGGCCGATCCCGCCGGCCCAGCTCGGGCCGGCCGAACCGGGTCGACTCCGCAGCGGACACTCGCCGGCCGTGGTCCTGCTGGCAGACGCGCCCGACCTCCCCCGGGTCGGTGCCGCGGTCCGGTCCGGGATACGGGGCTGGGTGCCGCGCGACGCCAGCTTCGGCGACCTGCTCCACGCCGTCCGCGCGGCCGCGGACGGCGGGACCTGGGTCCCCCCGAGGGTGTTGACCGCGGTCCTGGACGAGCTCACCTGGCGGCCGCCGGACGACGACCCGACCCGGGTGCTGCTTGCCCGGCTGACCCCGCGCGAAAAGGACGTGCTCGACTGCCTGGCCGACGGTCTCGGCCGGCCGGAGGTCGCGGCCCGGTTGCACGTATCCACGAACACCGTCCGGACGCACGTGCAGAGCATCCTGTCCAAGCTCGGGGTCAACTCGTCGGTGGCCGCCGTCGCCCAGCTGCGCCGGGCGACCCACGACCCGCCGCCCTGGCCCATGCCGTGACCGGTACCGAGGACCGAAGCCGGCTCACCCACGGACCCGGAACCTGATCCGGCTCCCGGGCCGGGCCTGCGCGGCGAGGCCGACCGCGGCCGCGTCGACGACCGCGATCACCGGGTAGCCGCCGGTCACCGGGTGATCGGCGAGCATGAGGATCGGCTGGCCGTCCGGCGGCACCTGCAGCGCGCCCTCGACCAGCCCCTCCGTGGGCAGCTCCCGGGCCGCGGCATGCCGCAGCGGCGGGCCGGCCAGCCGGACCCCGACCCGGTTGGTGGCCGGGGTGACCTCGTACGGCTGCCCGGCAAGCAATTCGAGCGCGTCCGCGGCGAACCAGTCCGCCCGCGGTCCGGCCCGGACCGGCAGCACCAGCTCGGCCGGCGGCTGTGGCACCGGCGCGAGGTCCACGGTCGGGAAGCCGGCGGTCTCGGTGCCGATCGGGAGCCAGGTGCCCGCCTCGACCGCGGGCGGTCCGAGCCCGCCGAGGAGGTCGGTCGACCGGGACCCGAACCGGACAGGCACGTCCAGCCCGCCGCGCACGGCCACGTACGTCCGCGTGCCCCGGTCCGGCGGCCCCAACGCCAGCTCGTCGCCGGGCCGGACCTCGACCGGTCCGTACGGGGCGACGGTCCGGCCGGCGAGCCGGGCCGGAACCGGGGCCCCGGTCAGCGCGACCACCGTGCGGGCGGAGAACCGGGCCACGAACCCGCCGAGCGTGATCTCCAGCCCGGCCGCGCCCTCCGGGTTGCCGACCAGCCGGTTCGCCAGCCGCAGGCTGGCCCGGTCGGCGGCGCCCGACCGGCCGACGCCGAGGTGCGCGTACCCGGGGCGGCCGAGGTCCTGCACCGTGGTCAGCGGGCCGGGCCGGAGCACCTCGATCACGCCGGCTCGAACCTGACCCGGGTGCCGGGCGGGAGCAGCGCCGGCGGATCCCGGTCGAGGTCCCACAGCACCGCGTCGGTACGGCCGATCAGCTGCCAGCCGCCGGGCATCCGGCGCGGGTAGGCGCCGGTGAAGCCGTCGGCCAGCCCGACCGAGCCGGCCGGTACGGCGGTGCGCGGGGTCTCCCGCCGCGGCACCCGCAGCGCCGGGTCGCCGCCGGTCAGGTAGGCGAAGCCGGGCGCGAAGCCGCAGAAGGCGACCGTCCACTCGGCCCCGCCGTGCCTGCGGACGACCTCGTCCTCCGTGAGGCCGGTGAGCGTGGCGACCTCGGCCAGGTCGGGCCCGTCGTACCGGGTCGGGATCTCGACCAGGTCGGCGGGTGCGGCCGCGTCCCTGTCGGCCGGGGTCAGGCCGCGGATCGCGGCCGCGACCGCGTCGGGATCGGTGCGCCCGAGGTCGAAGGTGACCAGCACGGTCCGGGTCGCCGGCACCAGGTCGAGCCTGCCGGGCGGCGGGTTCCGCCGCAGCGCCGCATAGAGCCGCCCGGCCTCGGCCAGGTCGGCCACCTCCACCAGGACCGCCGCATCGCCGGCCGGCAGGATCCGCACCGCTCAGCCCCCACCGCTGGCGCCGGACCGACCCGGCCGGTCCGCGCCGCCGTCCGGGTCCGGGCGTCCGGGTCCGGCCGGGTCGGGCCGGTCCGCGCCGCCGTCCGGGTCCGGCCGGCTGGGGCCGCCGGCCGGACCGGTCCGATCCGGGCTCGCGAAGGGGGTCAGGGTGGCGCCGGCGGCACGCAGGCGGTCGGCGACGCGGCGGGCCATGTCGACCGCGCCGGGGGTGTCGCCGTGCACGCACACCGAGCGGGCGGCAACGTCCACAGTGGACCCGTCGATCGCCGTGACCGTGCCGGTCCGGGCCCAGGCCGCGCAGCGGTCGGCGACCTGGCCGGCGTCGTGCAGCACGGCGCCGGGCGAGCGCCGGGACACCAGCCGGCCGGCCGGCGTGTAGGCCCGGTCGGCGAAGAACTCCGGCACCGCCGTCAGCCCCACCGCCGCCGCCCGCCGCAACCACGCCGACCCCGGCAACCCGAGCACCGGCAGGGACGGGTCGTAGGCGACGACCGCGTCCACCACCGCCGCGGCCTGGTCCTCGTCCTCCACGATGGCGTTGTAGAGCGCGCCGTGCGGCTTGACGTAGCGGACCCGGTCGCCGGCCACCCGCGCGAACCCGTCCAGCGCCCCGAGCTGGTAGAGCACGTCGTCGGTCAGCTCCGCCCGGGGCATGTCGATCTTCCGCCGCCCGAACCCGGCCAGGTCCCGGTACGACACCTGGGCCCCGATCGCCACCCCCCGCTCCACCGCCGCCGCGCAGGTCCGGCGCATGATCCCGGGGTCGCCGCCGTGGAACCCGCAGGCGATGTTGGCGCTGGTCACCACCTCGAGCAGGGCGGCGTCGTCACCGAGGGTCCAGATTCCGAAGCCCTCGCCCAGGTCGCTGTTGAGGTCGATCGCGGTCACCCGGCAATTCTGGCTCTGCCGGCCGACCGGCGAAACGACCAAGAAACTGTCGGCACGGCCGGGCAGGATCGAGCCCGTGCCTGCCCTGCCCGCCTCGTACGGTCCGCTGCTGCGGACGCCCGGTGTCGCCCGCGCCCTGGGAACCTCCCTGCTGGGCCGGATCGGCCAGCCCGCGGCCGGCCTGGCCGTCGTCCTGCTCACCGTCGACCGCACCGGGTCGTACGCGTCGGGTGGTGCGGTCAGCGCCTGCTTCGTGATCGGCGCCGGGCTCGGGTCGGTGCTGTGGAGCCGGCTGGTCGACCGCGGCCGCGGCGCCCGGCGGGTGCTGGTGGGCACCGGGCTGCTCTACGCGGCCGGGTTGACCGCGCTGGTGCTGGTGCGGTCGGGGTCGACACCGGTGCTCGCCGGGCTGACCGTGCTGGCGGCGCTGTTCACGGCGCCGGTGACGCCGGTGGCGCGGGCGCTGTGGCCGGTGCTGCTGCCGGACCCGCCGGCCCGGGCCGCGATGTACTCGCTGGAGGCGACCGTCCAGGAGCTCGTCTTCATCACCGGCCCGTCGCTGGCCGGCGCGGTCGCGGCGCTGGTCTCGCCGGCCGCCGCGGTGCTCGCGGCCGGGGCGGCGGCGGTGGCCGGGGTGGTGGCGTTCGCGGCCAGCCCGGGGCTGGAGCGGCTCGACGGCAGCGAGCGGTCGCCGGTCCGGCCGGCCGCGCTGCGCCCGCTGGTGCCGCTGTTCGCGGTCGCGTTCCTGCTGCTGTGCGGGCTGTCGTTCGTCGAGGTCGGGGTCATCGGTGCGGCCGGTGCGGCGGGCGCGACGGCGGCGGCCGGGGCGCTGCTGGCGGTGTGGAGCGCGGGCTCCCTGCTCGGCGGGCTGATCGGCGGCGCCCGCCCGGCCCGGCGCGGACCGGCCCGGCGGCTGCTGGCGCTGCTGGTGGCGACCGCGGCCGGGCACGCGGCGCTGGCGGCGTACCCGGGGCTGGCCGGGCTGGGCGGGATGCTCGTGCTGACCGGCGCGCTGGTGGCCCCGGCCCTGGCCGGGATCTACACGCTGGTCGAGGTGTCCGCGCCGGCCGGTGCGGTGACCCAGACCTTCGCCGGGCTGGCGGTGGCGCTGCTGAGCGGGTCGGCGGCCGGCTCGGCGCTGGCCGGGGTGGTGGTGCAGGGCCACGGCCCGGGGCCGGCGTTCCTGCTCGGCGCGGTGCCGCCGCTGCTGGCAGCGGCGCTGACCCGGCTCACCATCGCCCGGTCGGCGGCGGGGTCGACGGCGGCGGCGTGAGCCCGTGCTGCCGGAAGCGGCGGTCCCGCAGCTCGTCGCCGTAGGCGGCGCCGACCGACAGCGCACCCAGCAGGATCAGCACCGACATCATGATCCGCAGCACGATCGGCAGCGGCAGCACCATGATCACCACGATCGGGATGGCCGCCTGCACCAACACCCGCACGATCTGCCGCCAGCGCCAGTCGGCGTCGGTCAGGTCGTGCCGGACCCAGCCGTGCAGCGACTCCGGCAGCCGCCCGCCCAGCGCATACCGCACCCACTGCAGGACCGACGGCCGCGTTCGCACCGGTCCAGTGTCCCGGATCCGGCCCGGGGCGGCCCGGCCAGGCGGGCCGGGCCGGTCAGTCCACCAGCTGGCAGATGACGGCGCCGGAGGTGACGACCTCGCCGACGGCGGCGGTGAGGCCCTTGACCGTGCCGGCCTTGTGCGCGGTCAGCGGTTGCTCCATCTTCATCGCCTCCAGCACCACGACCAGGTCGCCGGCCGCGACCTCGTCCCCCTCGGCCACGGCGATCTTCACGATGGTGCCCTGCATCGGGCTGGTCAGCGCGTCGCCGCCGGCGCCGGCACCGCCGCCCTTGGACTTCGACCGCCGGGCCGGCTTGGCCCCGCCCGGGGCGGCCCCGGCCGCGGCCCCGAGCCCGGCCGGCAGCGTCACCTCGAGCCGCTTGCCGCCGACCTCGACCACCACGGTATCCCGGGCGGCCAGCTCCTCGGCGTCGGCGGCGTCGCCCGCCCACGGGGGCAGCTCGTTGGTCCACTCGGTCTCGATCCAGCGGGTGTGGACCCGGAACGGCTCGCCGGTGAAGTCGGGATCGCTGACCACGGCCCGGTGAAACGGCAGCACCGTCGGCAGCCCGCCGATCACGGTCTCGTCCAGCACCCGCCGGGCCCGCTCCAGCGCCTCCTGCCGGGACGCCCCGGTCACGATGATCTTCGCCAGCAGCGAGTCGAAGGCGCCGCCGACGACGGAGCCGGCCTCCACCCCGGAGTCGACCCGCACCCCCGGGCCGGCCGGCTCGACGTAGTCGGCGACCGCGCCGGGGGCGGGCAGGAAGCCGCGCCCCGGGTCCTCGCCGTTGATCCGGAACTCGAACGAGTGCCCGCGCGGCTCCGGGTCGGACCCGAGCCCGAGGTCGGCCAGGTGGGCGCCGTCCGCGACCGCGAACTGGGCCCGGACCAGGTCGACCCCGCTGGTCTCCTCGGTCACCGGGTGCTCGACCTGCAGCCGGGTGTTGACCTCCAGGAACGAGATCACCCCGTCCAGCCCGACCAGGAATTCGACCGTGCCGGCGCCGACGTAGCCGGCCCGGGCGCAGATGTCGCGGGCCGAGGTGTGGATCAGCGCCCGCTGCTCGTCGGACAGGAACGGCGCCGGGGCCTCCTCGACCAGCTTCTGGTGCCGGCGCTGCAGCGAGCAGTCCCGGGTGCCGACCACGGTCACCGCCCCGTGCCGGTCGGCCATGACCTGGGCCTCCACGTGCCGGGGCCGGTCCAGGTAGCGCTCGACGAAGCACTCGCCCCGCCCGAACGCGGCCTCGGCCTCCCGTACCGCCGACGCGAACAGCTCCGGGATCTCCTGCATGGTGCGGGCCACCTTGAGCCCGCGCCCGCCACCGCCGAAGGCGGCCTTGATCGCGACCGGCAGCCCGTGCTCCTCGGCGAAGGCCAGCACCTCCTCCGGTCCGCCCACCGGGTCGGCCGTGCCGGGCACCTGCGGCGCGCCGACCTCCGCGGCCAGGTGGCGGGCCGCGACCTTGTCGCCGAGGACCCGGATCGCGTCCGGCGGCGGCCCGATCCAGGTCAGTCCGGCGTCCAGCACGGCCTCGGCGAAGCCGGCGTTCTCCGACAGGAACCCGTAGCCCGGGTGGACCGCGTCCGCGCCGGACTCCCGGCAGGCGGCCAGCACCTTGTCGACCACCAGGTACGAGTCGGCCGCAGTGGTGCCGCCCAGCGCGAACGCCTCGTCCGCCAGCCGGACGTGCCGGGCGTCCCGGTCGGGCTCGGCGTAGACCGCGACGCTGACCAGGCCGGCGTCGCGACAGGCCCGCACCACCCGGACGGCGATCTCGCCCCGGTTGGCGATCAGCACCTTGCGCACCGGCACCACCTCACTTCGCTCGAGCGGAGTCTAGGGATCGGGTTACTGCCCGGTCTCCCAGAGATCCGTCACAGTCACACCCACTTGACGCAGCAGGCCGCGCAGCAGCGGCAGCGACAGCCCGATGACCGTACCGGGGTCGCCGTCGACGCCGTCCACGAACCAGCCGCCCCGGCCGTCGATCGTGAACGCGCCGGCCACCTCCAGCGGCTCACCCGTCGCGACGTACGCGGCCACCTCCTGCGCGCTCGGCTTGCCGAACCGCACCTCGGTCGAGGCCGTCCCCGCGGCGCTCGCCACCACCGCGCCGTCCCGTACGGACAGCAGCGCGTGGCCGGTGCGCAGCAGGCCGGACCGGCCGGCCATCAGGTCCCAGCGCCGGAACGCCTCCTCGGCCGTGCCCGGCTTCCCGTACGGGGTCCCGTCGAGGTCCAGCAGCGAGTCGCAGCCGAGCACGAGCACGTCGTCGTCGCCCGGCCGGACCACCGCGGCCGCCTTGGCCCGGGCCAGCGCCAGCACCAGCCCGGCCGGGTCCGGGGCGGTGATCGCGTCCTCGTCCACCCCGCTGACCCGGACCCCCGGCTCCACCCCGGCCGCCCGCAGCACCGACAGCCGCGCCGGCGACTGCGACGCCAGCACCAGCCGGGTCACCCGGGCAGGGCGGAGCGCCGCCAGGCCCCGGGTCCGGGCCGCGCGACCCGTAGCCGCCGGGCCGGGTCGGCCCACGCCGACCGCACAGGTGGCGTCGCCGGGTCCGGGCCGGATCGCGTGGCCAGCACCGCGATCAGCGCGGCCAGCTCACTCGGTGTCGGCTCCCCGCGCACCACGCGCAGATACGGCGTCTCGCTCACGGGCCCATCTTGCCCGAGCGAGGCGGTCCGGCCGACAGCCGTACTACTCGGAGTGGTGGCTACCACTCCGAGTAGTACGGCGAGGACGAGACAGGCCTTTCCTGGCGGGTGGGCGTCAGGTCGCGCGGGACATCGCGCGGGTGCCGACCCAGAGGCCGAGGGCCGCGGTCAGGGCGGCGGCGACCACGCCGCCCACGACGACCCGGTCGAGCACATCGCCGGCGAACAGCGCCCGCTCGGCGTCGACCAGGTAGTGCAGCGGGTTGACGGTGGCCGCGGCCCGCATCCAGCCCGGCCCCGACTCCAGCGGCAGCAGCACGCCGGCCAGCAGCAGCAGCGGGAACAGCAGCGTCTGCTGCACGGCCCAGAACGCCCACTGCTGGTCGCGGACGGCCAGCGCGAGCGCGTACGACAGGGAGCCGAGGCCGATCGCGGTGACCGCGAGCAGGGCCAGTCCCACGACCAGGCCGGCCGGGGCCAGCCGGAACCCGAACGGCACCGTGACCGCGACGATGATCAGCGCCTGGACCAGCACCGGCACGATCTCCTTCAGGGCCCGGCCGGCCAGCTGGGCCGACCGGTCCAACGGGCTGACCAGCAGCCGCTCGTGCGAGCCGGTCATCATCTCGGCCTGCAGGTTGGAGCCGGTCATGGAGGTGCCGACCAGGCAGCTCATGACCAGGATCCCGGGCACGAAGGACTGCAGCGAGTCGGCCGTGGACAGCCCGGTGACGCCGGCCAGCAGCGGGGTGAACAGACCCAGGAAGATCAGCGGCTGGATCATGCTGAACACGACCGAGAACGGGTCCCGGGTGACCGGCCGCAGCTCCCGCTCCAGCACGATCGCGGTGTCGGTGGCGAAGGTGCGCACGCTCATGGCTCAGGCCTCCGGGGTCTCGGTCGGGGTGGTGGCGGTCTCGCGCAGGCTGCGGCCGGTCAGGGCCAGGAAGACGTCGTCGAGGGTGGCCCGGCGGACCTCCGCGGCCTCGACCGCGACCTCGGGCTCGGCCCGCAGCAGCGCCGGCAGCGCGGCCGGGCCGTCCTCGACCCGGGCGGTCAGGGTGCGGTCGTCGACGGTCACGTCGGTGGCGACCGGGCCGATCGCGGCGGCCAGCCGGGCGGCGCCGGCCGGTGTCGCGGCCCGGACCACCACCCGCTCGCCCACGTGCTTGCTCTTCAGCCGGTCGGCGGTGTCGTCGGCGATCACCCGGCCGGCGTCCATGACCAGCACCCGCTCGGCCATCGTGTCGGCCTCGTCCAGGTAGTGGGTGGTGAGGAAGACGGTCATGCCGTGCTCGGCCCGCAGCCGCAGCACGTGGTCCCACAGGTTGGCCCGGCTCTGCGGGTCGAGCCCGGTCGAGGGCTCGTCCAGGAACAGCAGCGGCGGCCGGTGCACCAGCCCCAGGGCCACGTCCAGGCGGCGGCGCTGGCCGCCGGACAGGGTCTGCACCTTGCGCCCGGCCAGCGCCTCGAGCTGCAGGGCGCCGAGCAGCTCGGTCGCGCGGGCGTGCGCGTCCCGGCGCCGCAGCCCGTACGCCCGGCCCTGGCCGACCAGCTCGTCCAGCACCCGCTGGGTGTGGCCGGCGCCGTTGCCCTGGCCGACGTACCCGATCCGGCGCCGGACACCGGCCGGGTCGGTGGCGATGTCGCAGCCGGCGACCGTCGCGGTGCCGCTGGTG
This sequence comes from Mycobacteriales bacterium, assembly GCA_036519715.1. Classification (GTDB taxonomy): domain Bacteria; phylum Actinomycetota; class Actinomycetes; order Mycobacteriales; family CADCTP01; genus CADCTP01. The sequence goes on along the minus strand of DATDKW010000374.1, from coordinate 1,674 downwards.
GGGGAGAGCAGCGTGGTGAGCATCCGCAGGCTGGTGGACTTGCCGGCGCCGTTGGGGCCGAGGAAGGCGACCAGCTCGCCCTCGGCCACATCGAGATCCAGGCCCTGCACGGCCTGGACGGAGCCGAATGACCGGGTCAGTTCGCGCGCTTCGATGAGGTTCATGGGGATCATGCTAGGACCACTTGTGGCCACATCCTGACCACAAGACAGGTAGGATCGAGACATGGATCCGACCGCGCGCATCCTCCGGCTGCTGTCCCTGTTGCAGACCTACCGCCACTGGGCCGGGGACGAGCTGTCCGACCGGCTCGGAGTCAGTCCGCGCACGGTCCGCCGGGACGTGGACCGGCTGCGGGAGCTGGGCTACCCGGTGGACACCACCCGCGGCACCGGCGGCGGCTACCAGCTCTCGGCCGGCACCCGGATCCCGCCGCTGCTGCTGGACGACGACGAGGCGGTGGCGATCGCGGTCGGGCTGCGCACCGCGGCCGGCGGCGGGGTGACCGGGATCGAGGAGACCTCGCTGCAGGCGCTGGCCAAGCTGCAGCAGGTGCTGCCGGCCAAGCTGCGCCGCCGGGTCGACGCGCTGGCCGAGGCGACCGAGACGACCGTGTTCACCGGCCGGCAGCAGCCGACCGTGCCGGCCGACGTGCTGGTCGCGGTCGCGCAGGCCTGCCGGGGCCAGGAGCAGCTGCGCTTCGGCTACGAGGCCGCGGACGGCACCGAGTCGTCCCGGCTGGTCGAGCCGCACCGGCTGGTCGCCCGCGGCCGTCGCTGGTATCTGGTCGCCTGGGACCTGCGCCGGGACGCCTGGCGGACGTTCCGGCTGGACCGGCTGTCCCGGCCGTTCGCCAACGGGGTGCGATTCACGCCGCGGGAGCTGCCGGCCGAGGACGCCGCCGCCTACGTGGCCCAGGCGCTGCGGTCGGTGCCGCGCAGCAACGAGGCGCTGGTCGCGGTGCCGCTGCCGCTGGCCGAGGCCGAGCAGCGGGTGCCGCGCTGGATGGGCGAGCTGACCGCCGACGGTCCGGACCGCACGCTGCTGCGGGTGACCAACGACAACGTCGAGTGGCTGGCGATCACGCTAACGATGATCGACGCCGAGGTCACGCTGGTCGACGCCAGCCCGGGCGTGCGGGCCGAGCTCGGCCGGCTCCGGGACAAGGTCGGCCACCTCGCCGCCTGAACCCGCGCCTGAACCCGCGGCCCGCTCCGGCTCGCCCAGGTTGACCACGACGACCCCGGCCAGGATGAGCACGCCGCCGACGGCCTGGAGCCCGCCCGGCCGCTGGGCCAGCAGCAGCCAGGCGAAGCCCAGCGCCGCCAGCACCTCGAACAGCGCCACGAACGACGCCAGCCGGGAGCCCAGCCGCCGGGTGGCGGCGATGCCGGCCACGTAGGCCAGGGCCGCGGTGACCAGGCCCAGCGCCAGCACCGGCACCCACCAGGGCGCGCCGAACCGGGAGAACGCGACCGAGCTGGTCGAGGCGGCCAGCGGGACGATGCCGGCCAGCCCGGCCAGCACCAGCACGATCCCGCCGACGAGCAGCCCGCCGGCGGCCAGCACGGTGGCCGGCAGCCCGGTGTGGTCCTGCCCGGACAGCACGAAGTAGCAGGCCGCGCCGGCCATCGCCGCCAGCGCCCAGCCGGTGCCGACCGCGTCGACCTCCGC
>DATDKW010000373.1:0-2605 GCA_036519715.1 Mycobacteriales bacterium | reverse complement strand
CTGACCGAGCACGTCATCGCGCAGGCGCAGCGGTACGGGGTGTCGCCGCAGGAGTTCGCGCAGCAGCTGACCCAGGCCGGCAACCTGCCCGCGCTGGTCTCCGACGTACGCCGGTCGAAGGCGCTGGCGACCGTGCTGGAGCGGGCCACGGTGACCGACGCGTCCGGCCGGCCGGTCGACCTGTCGGCGCTGCGCCGGCGGCCGGAGGCCGACGAGGCGGCGGAGGCGGACGAGCCCGAAGCGGCCCCGCCGGCAGCCCCCGCGGGCCCAGCGTCGGCCACCTCGATCCTGCCTGTCGGGTCCTGACCCCGGTCCGTCACGACCCTGCGCCGTCAGCGAACACCGACCCTGCGGGCACAGGTCGGCGGGGGTCGCGAGTTAGTGTCGACGCACAGCCAGCCGCGTCCGAGGACAGGAGCGCCGTGAGCACCAGCGATCCCGCGATGCCGATCCGCGTCACGCCCGAGCTGCGGGTGGCGGGCGCGGGGATGACCCACAACGACTCCGTCTACGACCGGTTGCTGCGGGAGCGGATCATCTTCCTCGGCCAGCCGGTGGACGACCCGATCGCCAACCAGATCAGCGCGCAGCTGCTGCTGCTGGCCGCCGAGGATCCCAAGCGGGACATCCACCTCTACATCAACTCGCCCGGCGGCTCGGTCACCGCCGGCATGGCCATCTACGACACCATGCAGCTGGTCGAGTGCGATGTGGCGACCTTCGCGCTCGGGCTGGCCGCGTCGATGGGGCAGTTCCTGCTGTCGGCGGGCCAGCCCGGCAAGCGCTACGCGCTGCCGCACGCACGCGTGCTCATGCACCAGCCGTCCGCGGGCGTGGCCGGCACCGCGTCGGACATCGCCATCCAGGCCGAGCAGTACCGGCTGACCAAGCGGGAGATGGCCGAGCTGATCGCCCAGCAGACCGGCCAGACCGTCGAGCAGATCGAGCGCGACTCCGACCGGGACCGCTGGTTCACCGCGGCCCAGGCGCTCGAGTACGGCTTCGTCGACCAGGTGCTGGCCCGCGCCGAGCAGATCCCCGGCCCGGCCGGCACCGCGCCGGCGTGACCTCCCCCGACCACCGACCAGCCCAGCCTGCAGGAGTCGCCATGAGCACGCCGCTCAGCCCGCAGTCCCGGTACGTCCTGCCGTCCTTCGTGGAGCGGACGAACTACGGGATCAAGGAGTCCAACCCGTACAACAAGCTCTTCGAGGAGCGGATCATCTTCCTCGGGGTGCAGATCGACGACGCCTCGGCCAACGACGTGATGGCCCAGCTGCTCACGCTGGAGTCGAACGACCCGGACCGCGACATCGTCATGTACATCAACTCGCCCGGCGGCTCCTTCACCGCGCTGACGGCGATCTACGACACGATGATGTTCGTCCGGCCGGACATCCAGACCGTCTGCATGGGGCAGGCCGCGTCCGCCGCGGCCGTGCTGCTGGCGGCCGGCACGCCGGGCAAGCGGGCCGCCCTGGAGCACGCCCGGGTGCTCATCCACCAGCCGTCCGCGGAGGGCCAGGGCCAGGTCAGCGACCTGGAGATCCAGGCAGCCGAGATCTTGAGGATGCGCCGGCTGGAGGAGAAGATCCTGGCCCGGCACACCGGCCGGACCGAGGAGCAGGTGCGCGCGGACATCGAGCGGGACACCATCCTCACCGCCGAGCAGGCGAAGGAGTACGGCTTCATCGACGACGTGATCACCACCCGCAAGCTGAGCGAGCTCAAGACCTGAGCGCGTCCCGGCGGCCCGGCCGGCACCGGCCGCGCCGCGCCCGCTGTGCTGACCTTCGGGCGCGCCGCGGGCCCGGCAGGGCCGTCCGGGTGATCGGGGCGGCACCGGCCGCGCCGCGCCCGAAAGGGGGGTGCATCCGTGCTCGGAGGAGGTAGCGTCAACGAATGCACCGGCTCAGCGGCCCGGTGCCCGAGAGGGAGAGGGTCGTAGGTGGCACGCATCGGAGACGGCGGTGATCTGCTGAAGTGCTCCTTCTGCGGCAAGTCCCAGAAGCAGGTGAAGAAGCTCATCGCCGGTCCCGGCGTGTACATCTGTGACGAGTGCATCGACCTCTGCAACGAGATCATCGAGGAGGAGCTCTCCGAGTCCTCCGAGCTGAAGTTCGACGAGCTGCCCAAGCCGGCCGAGATCTTCGACTTCCTCAACCAGTACGTGGTGGGCCAGGACACCGCCAAGAAGCAGCTGTCCGTCGCGGTCTACAACCACTACAAGCGGGTGCAGGCCGGCGGCGACGCCGGCCCCCGCGCGTCCGAGTCCCAGGTCGAGCTGGCGAAGTCCAACATCCTGCTGCTCGGCCCGACCGGCTGCGGCAAGACACTGCTGGCCCAGACGCTCGCCCGGATGCTCAACGTGCCCTTCGCGATCGCGGACGCCACGGCGCTGACGGAGGCCGGCTACGTCGGCGAGGACGTCGAGAACATCCTGCTCAAGCTGATCCAGGCGGCCGACTACGACGTCAAGCGGGCCGAGACCGGGATCATCTACATCGACGAGGTCGACAAGATCGCCCGCAAGAGCGAGAACCCGTCGATCACCCGGGACGTCTCCGGCGAGGGCGTCCAGCAGGCGCTGCTGAAGATCCTGGAG
>DATDKW010000372.1:0-2922 GCA_036519715.1 Mycobacteriales bacterium | reverse complement strand
GCCGCCGCAGTCGTCGCAGATCCCCTCCCGGGTGGGCGGGTCGAAGTCGACGTGCCAGATGTGCCCGCAGCTGCGGCAGGTGCGCCGGCCGGACAGCCGCCGGATCACCTCCTCGTCGTCGACGACGAGCTCGAGCACCACGTCCACGCCGACTCCGAAGCCGCCGAGGATCTCGTCCAGCGTCTCCGCCTGCGGCACCGTGCGCGGGAAGCCGTCGAGGAGGAAGCCGTCCCCGGCGTCCTCCTCCTTCAGCCGCTCCCGGACCATCGCGCTGGTCACCTCGTCGGGCACCAGGTCGCCGGCGTCCATGTACTTCTTCGCCGTCATGCCGAGCTCGGTGCCCTCGCTGACGTTCGCCCGGAAGATGTCCCCGGTGCTGATCTTGGGGATCGCGAACTGCGCCGCGATGAACTGCGCCTGGGTCCCCTTCCCCGCCCCCGGCGGCCCGACCAGGACGAGCCGCACTATCTCAGGAACCCCTCGTAGTTGCGCTGCATGAGCTGGCTCTCGATCTGCTTCACCGTGTCCAGGCCGACGCCCACCATGATCAGCACGGCGGTGCCGCCGAACGGGAAGTTCTGGTTGTTGCCGTCGCCGGTGATGCCGAGGAAGAAGTTCGGCAGGACCGCGATGATGCCCAGGTAGACCGCGCCGGGGAAGGTGATCCGGTTGAGCACGTACGACAGGTACTCCGCCGTCGGACGGCCGGGCCGGATGCCCGGGATGAACCCGCCGTACTTCTTCATGTCCTCCGCCCGCTCCTCCGGGTTGAACGTGATGGACACGTAGAAGTACGTGAAGAAGATGATCAGCGCGAAGTAGAGCGAGATGTGCGACCAGCTGCTCTGCTTGATCACGTAGTTCTCGACGAACCGGCGCCAGCCGCTGGTCTGGTTGTTCGACAGCTGGCTGAGCAGCTGCGGCAGGTAGAGCAGGGACGAGGCGAAGATGACCGGGATGACGCCGGCCTGGTTGACCTTGAGCGGCAGGTACGTCGAGGTCCCGCCGTACATCCGCCGGCCGACCATGCGTTTCGCGTACTGCACCGGGATCCGCCGCTGGGCCTGCTCGACGAAGACCACCGCCGCGATGATGGCCAGCCCCAGCGCGCAGACCGCGGTGAAGACGAAGCCGCCGCGGGTCTGCAGGATCCGGCCGCCCTCGGACGGGATGCGGGCCGCGATCGAGGTGAAGATCAGCACCGACATGCCGTTGCCGACGCCGCGGTCGGTGATCAGCTCGCCCAGCCACATGATCACCGCGGTGCCGGCCGTCATCGTGACGACCATGGTCACCAGCGGGAAGATGTCCTCCCGGTAGAGGATCGGGCGGTCGCAGCCCTGGAAGAGCTGCTCGTTGCGAGCCAGCGCGATGATGCCGGTGGACTGCAGGATCGCCAGCCCGATGGTCAGGTAGCGGGTGTACTGCGTGAGCTTGGTCTGGCCGGACTGGCCCTCCTTCTTCAGCTGCTCGAAGCGCGGGATCACCACGACCAGCAGCTGCACGATGATGCTGGCCGTGATGTACGGCATGATGCCGAGCGCGAAGACGCTCAGCCGGAGCAGCGCACCGCCGCTGAAGAGGTTGACCAGCGAGTAGAGGTCGCGGGACGCACCGTTGCTGACCTGGTCGATGCAGGCGTTGATGTTCGCGGTCGACACGTTGGGGGTCGGCACGTTCGACCCGAGCCGGTAGAGCGCGATGATGCCGAGCGTGAACAGCAGCTTCTTGCGCAGGTCAGGCGTCCGGAAAGCGGACGCGAACGCGGAAAGCACGGATCCTCCTGCGCCTGAGCGGGGTGTCGCGGACCGGTGCGGGCACACGGACCGCAGAGTGCGACTGTAACAGCCGGTGGCCGGGCGACCAGCGCCCGGCCACCGCCGGGATCATTCCGGGTGCGGCCCCCGAACCCCCGACCCGGCCGTCGGTCCGGGTGCCGGTTGCCGGCCCGGTCTCGTCCACCGAGCCCCGCCGAAGGCGGAGGACGCCGGCCGTTCCGAAGGTCCGGCGAGCCTCACAGGGTGGTCACCGTCCCGCCCGCCGCGGTGATCTTCTCCCGCGCCGACTCGGAGAAGGCGTGGGCGGTGACGTCGATCCGCACGCCGGCCAGGTCACCGTTGCCGAGCACCTTGACCGGGCCGCCGGCGCGGACCGCGCCGGCCGCGACCAGCTCGTCCGGGCCGACGGTGCCGCCGGCCGGGAAGAGCTCGGCCAGCCGGCCGGCGTTGACCACCTGGAACTCGACCTTGAACCGGTTCTTGAAGCCCTTGAGCTTGGGCAGCCGCATGTGGATCGGCATCTGCCCGCCCTCGAAGCTGGCCGGCACCTGGTTGCGGGCCTTGGCGCCCTTGGTGCCGCGACCGGCCGTCTTGCCCTTGGACCCACCGCCGCGGCCCACCCGCGTCTTCGCGGTGTGCGAGCCCGGGGCCGGCCGCAGGTGGTGGACCTTGATGACGCTGTTCGTCATGCCTTACTCCACTTCCTCGACCGTGACCAGGTGCGGCACGGTCGCGACCATGCCGCGGATCTCCGGCCGGTCCTCCTTCACCACGACGTCGTGGACCCGCTTGAGGCCCAGCGACCGCAGCGTCTGGCGCTGGTTGTGCTTGGCGCCGATGACCGAGCGGATCTGGGTGACCTTCAGCCGTGCCACCGCGTCACACCCCCCCGAGCGCCCGCGCCCGCAGCATCCCGGCCGGAGCCACGTCCTCCAGGGGCAGGCCGCGACGGCTCGCGACCTCCTCCGGTCGGACCAGACCCTTCAGCGCGGCCACGGTCGCGTGCACGATGTTGATCGGGTTGTCCGAGCCCAGCGACTTGGACAGCACGTCGTGGATGCCGGCGCACTCGAGCACGGCCCGCACCGGGCCGCCGGCGATGACGCCGGTACCCGGGCTGGCCGGCTTGAGCAGCACGATCCCC
>DATDKW010000371.1:0-15562 GCA_036519715.1 Mycobacteriales bacterium | reverse complement strand
AGGAACTTGACGGGTATGCCCTGCGCGCTCGCGATCTCGGCGGCCTTCACCAGGCGGGGGTGCGCGCCGGCGATGACCAGCATGGCTCGCACCGCGTAGTCGGTGCGGGCGGAGATGTGCACGTCCCGAGTGTGGACCAGGAATCAGCACCGGGTACGACCGGGTGCGGAATCCCGCCTGGGAGGGTCAGCGGCGGGTCACCGACGGCGCGGCGCGGTGAGCCGGGGTGACCCGGCGGCCGACCCAGCCCAGGAGGACGGCGAAGTAGATCTCGAGGAACAACGCCAGCAGGTAACCCTCCAGCCCGCGCTGGGAGTAGAGCATCCGGTCGCCGGCCCAGCCGCCGACGTTCGCCCCCTTGCGCAGGGCCACGAACAGGACGGGCACCAGGACGAGCGTCGCGTACCAGGCCCAGCGGGTGCGAACCGAGGTGACGGCGTCGGACTGCAGGATCCCCCGGTCGACCAGGTCGAGCCCGATCGGGACGAGGATCAGCATGACGACGCTCTCTGCCTGGTCCTTGACCACGCCCACGTCCCCGGCCGCCAGGACCAGCAGGATCAGCGCCGCCGGCACCCCGAACGTGACGGCCTGCGGCAGCGGGCGGCGCAGCTGCACGTACGGCACGAGCAGGCCGATGGCGACGAAGGCCTCGTTCAGCGTGCGGAACCGGCTCGGCAGGTGGGTCTGCACCAGCGCGATCCCGATCGCGAGCAGGATCGCACCGACGGCGATCGCGACCACCCACTCGTAGCGCGTGTCGGCCAGCCGGGGCCGGACGAACTGGATCCAGGCGCCCAGGACCAGCGCGGCCAGGTAGGTCTCGCTGTTGTGGCCGATGTGGGTGGCCAGCTTGGTGCCGATCACGTCGTCGAGCCGCTCCAGCAGGATCAGCGCGAGCACCAGCGCGAGGCCGCCGTAGAAGAGGGCGGCGAGGGTCTTCGTCCGGGATTGCACGGGTCGAGCGTAGCGACGGCCGCGGCCCGACCGGCCTGGTTTCGCGCAACCCGGGTGGGGCCGGCGGTCAGCCGCCGACCGGTTCCCGCTGCTGGGCGGTCAGGCGCCGTTCGGTACGCCAGGAGGCCGGCAGGCCGACCTGCCGGCGGGCGGCCATCCACAGGAGCGGACCGCCCAGGCCGACGACCACCAGGGCGGTCAGCAGCTGGCCGTCGGAGGCGCCGATCAGCTTCAGCCCGGAGGCGATGAGCACCAGCGCGAGAGCCCGGCGGACCACCATCTGCGGGGCGCGGCTGGACAGCCGGGCGCCGATCCAGACACCCGGGATGGCACCGGTCAGCAGCGCCAGGGTCAGCCCGAGCTGGACCTCGCCGAACAGCGCGTGCCCGAGCGCGGCCGCGCCCACCAGCGGAACGGCCTGGACCAGGTCGGTGCCCACCAGCTCGGCCGCCCGCAGCCGCGGGTACAGCACCAGCAGCAGCACGATGATCAGCGACCCGGACCCGACGGACGTCATCCCGACCACGACGCCGCCGACGATCCCGATCAGGACCGTCGGCAGCACCTTCACCGCCGGCGGCTGCCGGTCGGCCGCGTGCCGGGCGGTTCCGGCCCGCCAGGACCGGCCGTGCCGGCGCAGGTCCAGCAGCGCGCGGGTGCACATCGTCACCACGGCCAGCAACAGCGCGAGCCCGAGCGCCACCTTGACCGCGCTCTGGACCTCCTCGCCGCTGCCGAACGCGCGCAGGAGCAGCACGCCACCGAACGCAGCCGGCACCGAACCCACGCACAGCCACTTCACCAACGGGAAGTGCACAGTGCCGTGCCTAAGGTGAACCAACCCGCCGACGGGCTTCATGAACAGCGAGACGACCAGGTCGCTGGACACCGCCGCCAGCGGCTGGACGCCGAACAGCAGCACCAGAACCGGCGTCATCAGCGCGCCGCCGCCCATGCCGGTCAGCCCGACCAGGACGCCGACGACGGACCCGGCGATGACGATGATCGGATCCACTCAGCCCCCAGCGTGTCCGGCTCGAACGACGAGCGTAACTACGGACGGGGCCGGAACCGGCCGGATCGGGTGTGATCCAATCGGCCGGCGACGGGAGGGGGTGCGGGGATGGAGCCGCTGCCGGCCGGATCGGACTCGTGGCCGGTGCACGCCGCCGGCCCGGATCTGCTCGCCGACCTGGAGCTGCTGCTGAGCGGGGTGGGCCTCGACCTCGGCGGGGAGCTGCGGCCGCGGCCGGGCGGGCGGGTCGCGCTGCGGCCCCAGCCGGACGTCGCGGAGCAGGTCGCCGCCACCGGCCGGCTGGTGCTGGCCGACCCGGAGGGCACCCCGCTGGCCGTGCTCACCCTGGCCGACCCGGCCGCCGACCCGCCGGTGGCGGGCGGGCCGCTGGGCGCCGGTCCGGCGGCGCCGGACGGTGCGGAATGGGTCGGGGTGCTGACCGCGCTGCGGCTGCCGGCGTACGGGCCGTTCCGAAGGTTGCAGCGGCCGCCGGCCGAGGTCCGGGCCGCGCTGGCGGACGGCACCGTCGCGGTCGTGTGCGACCGCCCGCTGCTCACCGCCGACCTGGACCGGATCGCCGCGACCGGCGCCGACGTGCTGCTCATCGCCCGCACGGCCGGACGCCAGGCCGGCGGCCTGCCCCCCGAGGCGCTGGTCCGCACGATCCTCGCCGCCGGCCGGGCACTGGGCGGCGGCACGGTCGTGACCGCCCCGCTGCGCCGCCTGCCCGACCCGGACCGGGACGCCGCGGCCGCCGCCGCGCTGGCCACCGCGTACGGGGCCGCCGCCGTGCTGACCCTGGACGACGAGCCCTGGGCCGCCGTCACCGCCTGGCTTGACGACGCGGAGGACGACCTGCCGGAGGCGACGGCACCGGCGGAGATCCGGGCCGAGCTGCGCCGCTGGCGGCCACCGAGGTCCCGGCGCGGCCTGGTCGTCTTCTTCACCGGCCTGTCCGGCTCGGGGAAGTCGACCGTGGCCCGGGCGCTGGTCGACGTGCTGCTGGAGGACGGCCGCCGCACCCTCACCGTCCTCGACGGCGACGTGGTGCGTCGCGAGCTGTCCCGGGGACTCGGCTTCTCCCAGGCCGACCGGGATCTCAACGTCCGCCGGATCGGCTGGGTCGCGGCCGAGGTGGCCCGGCACGGTGGCACGGCCGTCTGCGCCCCCATCGCCCCGTACGCGGCCACCCGGGCCGCCGTCCGGGCCGAGACCGAGGCCGTGGGCGACTTCTTCCTGGTCCACATCGCCACCCCGCTGGCCGTCTGCGAGCAGCGTGATCGCAAGGGCCTCTACGCCAAGGCCCGCGCCGGCCTGATCCCCCACTTCACCGGGATCAGCGACCCGTACGAGGAGCCGGACGACGCCGACCTGGTCATCGACACCTCCACCGAGCCGCTCGACCGGTCAGTGACAAGGCTCGTGGCGGCGCTGAAGGGGTGGCTGGACGGCCCGAGGCCCTGACCTCCCGGGCCGTCCAGCCCGGACTCAGCGGGGCAGCAACGCGATCCGCTGATGGGTCTCGTCGCCGGCCAGGTTGAGGTAGCCGGTGTTGGCGCCGGACGAGAGCCGGACCGCCGCGAGACGGGACGCGAACGTGCCGCTGATGACGAGCCGGCCATTGACGACCGCCGCCTCCGTCACCGAGCCGGTGAATTTCGCGTTGAATCGCGGATCGACGGCACCGGTGACCGGATTGGGTTTCACCAGTCCGCGCCGGGCCATGCCATTCACACTGGCGAAAGAACCGACGTTCAGAGAACCGCCGGGAGCGGCAATCGCCCGGACATCGCCGTTGATCCGCGGCGAGAACGAGGTGAGAGCGCCGTTCGCGGCCCTGAAGGCGACGATCCGGGAGCGGATGTACGCCCGCGTGCCGCCGGCCGCGGACACCGAGGTGGACGAGCCGCCCGCGTACATGACGCCGCGGTACTCGGCCAGCTTGTAGACCACGCCGTTCCGGACGTCGGGCGTGTGCGCCATCCTTCTCACCCTGACCTGCATGAATCCCCCGAATGTCCCGTCACCACCGACATGCAGTGGCCCCGGAATGCATGTTAGAAGATCCGGAAGAACTGTCGAACAGTGATTACGAAGAGTAATCCGGTGACAGCAGAAAAGAGGCCCGGCAACAATTGCCGGGCCTCTTTACTGACGAGAAATGACTAGCCGGCCGGGGCCAGCACGATCGTCAGCATCGTCGCCTTCGTGCCGGCCGCGTCGGTCGTGGCCGTCAGCCCGCCGACCGTTCCGGCCGGGGCCGGGCCGTTGGCGTCGGTGAGCAGCGAGGTGACCCGGCCGGTGCCGGTGCCGATCGTGACGCCGCGGACAGTCTGGCCGGCCGGGGCCGTCCACGCGGTCGTGGTCGAGGACTTGTCGGCCCAGTAGGACAGGACCCACGAACCCGACCCGGTCACGGACGCGGTCGGCGTGGTGTGCGCCGCCACCGTGGCCGTGTCGACCGCCTTGGCCAGCGCGGAGACCGGGGTCGTCGTCCTGGTGTTGGCGTACGCCGCCAGCCGCAGGTCGAGCTTCACGGTCCCGCTGGAGGTGACCGTGGCGGCCGTGCCGGCGTCGGACGCCGTCGCCACCCGGGAGTAGACCCGGGTGGTGATGCCGGTCGTGGTGGCCGTGTCGACCAGCGTCCAGCCGGCCGGGTCGCCGTACGTCACCGTGCTGCTGTTGCTGGTCATCACCAGCACCATCGCGTCACCGGCCTGCACCGCGGCCGGCACCGTCACCGCGGCCGAGGTCGCGTTGACCTGCGTGCCCGCGGTGGCCCGGAACGCGATCGGGTTGGTGACCGGCGGCGGGGCCGTGACGGTGACCGACTTCGTCGCCGTCGCGGTGGCCCCGTTGTTGTCGGTCACGGTCAGCACCACCGAGTACGTCCCCGCCGCCGCGTACGTGTGGGTCGCGGTGGTCCCGGTCGAGGTCGCCCCGTCACCCCAGGCCCACGAGGTCGAGGTGATGGAGCCGTCCGGGTCGCTCGACCCGGCCGAGGTGGCCGAGCAGTCCAGCCCGGTGCAGCTGACCGCGGCGGTCGCGGTCGGCGGGGTGTTGGTGCTGGTGGCGATGCGCGCGCCGAGGAACAGCGCCCGGGCCCGCCAGTCCACCCCGTCCGACGACGGCCCGCTGACCACCGTGGCCGCGCCGGTCAGCGTGCCGGCCGAGAAACCGACCTTGGACAGGTTCCCGTCCGCGCGGGTGGCGTAGTAGAGGTTGCCGCCGGAGAAGAACGCCCCGGTGATGTCCGGCAGCGTGGTGCCGGTGGCGATCCGGTTGTCGTGGATGATCCCGCTGTCGGCGCTGAACGCCCGCTTGTAGAGGTTGGGGTCTCCCAGCAGCTTGTAATAGAGCTGGCCGCTGCCGTCGGTGAACATGGCGGTCAGGTTGGTGATCTCGTTGTAGAACGACGGCCGGGTGCCGCGGAACGTCTGGCCCGAGCCGGTGTCGACGTTCGACCAGGTCGGGTCGTTGTACGGGTCGACCAGCTGCTCGGCCCCGAACGTGGTGCCGGTGAGCGTGCGCCGGTACAACAGCCCGTCGCTCTTGCCGTAGTAGAGCTGGTTGCCGACCAGGGTCGCGCCCCGCACGGTGCTGAAGTCCAGCGGCGAGGACACCGGAGTGACCGGACCGGCGGTGCTGCCGTCGAAGTTGCGCTCGACCAGCGCGCCGGCCGCGCTCGCCGGCGGCTCCGGGATGTCCGTACGGATGATCTCGATGCCGTTGATCAGCGGGTTCTCGACCTGGTTGGAGAAGTCCACGTGAAGGGCGCCGTCCGCGGCCGCGGTGCGGTTCGGGTACTCCTTCATGGTGCCGGTCTGGTCACCGACGTCGGCCACGATGTCGTACGACGACAGCACCGGCGAGCCGTTGATGGCGACGTTGAAGACCCGCTGCCCGACTCCGGAGGTGCAGGAGCACCGGTTGGCGAAGTAGAGCCGGACCTTGACCGTGGCCCCGGCCGGGATCGGGAAGGTCCAGTTCTGCGCGGCCCAGCGCTCGCTGTCGAAGATCTGCCGCGGGGTGTTGGCCGGCACCGTGGCGTCGACGTTGGGCACCGGGCTCCAGCCGGCGGTGTTGCCGCCGCTGACGTTGGCCGAGCCGTCGGACCAGTCCGGGCCGGAGTCGGTGGCCTGGATCGGGCCGCCGCCGGCGTTGACCCGGTAGAGCACGTTGGTCGCGGCCGCCTGCTGGGTGGCGCCGAGGTAGACGCCGCCCGGCAGCGCCTGCACCGCGGTCGAGGCCGGCGCGGCCCCGCCGGCCAGCGGGAAGAACGCGATCTTGCCGTGGAAGTACTTGCGGTTGCCGATGTAGTCCGTGTCGGAGCCGACGTACAGGCCCTGGGCGGTGGCCAGCAGCGCGTACGCCCCGGCGCCGCGCGGGTTGCGACCCGGGTTCCAGGTCAGCGGCATGCCGTTGACCGGGTCGAGGGCCACGATGCCCGGCCGCGGCACCGCGCCGCCGCCCGGGGCGTCGTTGCCGTTGGGGTTGTTCATCCAGCGCATGTGGCCGCCGGCGTACACGACGGTGCCGGTGATGGCGATGCTGAGCACGGTGTCGCCACCGGCGTAGGCGGCCCAGACCGGCTTGATGTCGGTGCCGCTGTCGGCGGTGTTGAACCGGGCCGCGGTGTCACACAGGGTGCCGATGCCGCCGCCGGTCGCGCCGATCACGAAGTACGACCCGTCCGGGGAGAAGTCGACGTCGCGGATGTAGGAGTCGTAGGCCCAGTAGTAACAGGCCGCCTCGTAGCCGTGGGTCTGCCAGTCCAGCCGCACCGTGGCCGTGGCCCCGGAGGTGTCCCACATCGCGACCTGATCCCGGGGCAGGCCGTCGACCTCCTTGAAGTTGCCGATCGCCACCAGCCGGGAGCCGTCCGGGGTGACGTCGATCTTGGAGACGCCGACGCCGCCCTTGGCCCCGCCGTTGGTGGCGGTCCAGTTGTGGTTGACGGCGACCTTGCTGGTCATGAAGGAGTCGAGCGCGCCGGTGGTCGCGTTGACCGAGGCGATGCCGCCCCGGGCCGAGGTGCCGATGGTGGTGAACGTGCCGCCGAGGAACAGCCGCGAGCCGGAGCGGGCGACGGTGTTGACGATGCCGTTCATGGACAGCGCGGCGAAGCCGGAGACCCGGCTGCCGTTGGAGACGTTCAGCAGCACCAGGCCCTTGGCCTTGACGCCGTTGACGTTGTTGAAGCTGCCGCCGACGTAGACGGTGCCGGCCGTCGGACCCGGCAGCACGGCGTTGACCTGCCCGTCCAGGCCGGGCGCGAACGCGGTGTTGACCGCGCCGGTGGCCTGGTCGAAGGCGATGACGTACGGCAGGTTGTACGTGGTCGCCCGGTTCGGCGAGGTGACGGAGGTGAAGCTGCCGCCCATGACGATGGTCGTGCCGACCTGGGCGATGCCGAAGACCGTTCCGTTCACCGCGTTGGGCGTGGCGTTGGATGGCACGGCGGACACGACTCGGTCCTGCTGCGCGTTGACCGCCCAGGCCGGCTGCACCGCCAGCAACGTGCCCACCAGAGCCGCCAGGATGGCGGCCACCACTCGTCTCGTCACATTCCCCCCAAGGAACCGGCAGGAGGCTGCACCGCCCCCGTTCGACAAATCAGAGGCACCTTACGAGGATCGATGACGGCGAGGAGCGCGAATCGGCGACTGTGAGTTGGGCCGCACCAGATCCGCTCCCGATCCCGACACTGCGTGACATAATGATCACTCAACGTGATTGGGACTGAGCACTCTCTCGTCCAGCCGGTCGATCAGGACGGCGTCCACCCGTTCGTCGATCTTGCGGGCGAAGTGGGCCCCGCGGCTCTGCATCCGGGGCAGGTCGGCGACCGTGAGCACCTTCGGGTGGTTGTGCTTGCTGTTGCGGAAGTCGAAGTAGCGCTTGCTGTCGTTCTCCAGCCGGTATCGGCCCGCGCCGACCAGCACGGTCTGGAAGAAGACCTCGGCCGAGGTCAGCGACCGGCGCAGGTAGCGCACCTCGGCCGGGTGCGTGCGCACCCAGTCCCGGACGTAGCGCACGCAGTCCGCCGACAGGGAGCAGAAGAAGGAGCCGCCGTAGAGGTCCTCGAGCGGGATCGGCGTCCGCCGCCGCCGGACGCCGAAGGCCCGGTGCACGGGCGAGAACCGGATCAGCGGCTGCACCCGGTTCACCGCCGCCAGCGGCCGCAGCAGCTGCTGGGCCCGGGGCGAGAGCGGCACCTTGGCGTACGCGAAGCAGTAGCGGGTACGGCTCTTCGCCTCCGGCCACTTGACCCCGCCGAAGACCGGATAGAACTGCAGGAACGCGTCGGCGCCGCTGTCGGCCAGCTCCCGCTCGGCCTCGGCCAGCGGCAGCAGCGGGTAGTCCTGGCCGGAGATGTTGCAGAGCCAGTCGTAGTGCTCGCCCCGCTCCTCCAGCAGGTCGACGGCCTCCAGCCAGCGGTCCACGTGGGAGAAGTCGGCGTAGCCGTTGGGCACCCGGGTGACGATCACCGCCGGGTCGGCGGCCAGGTCGCCGAGGTCAAGGTCGGGGCCGGTCTCGGAGTGGCTGACCACGACCAGGCTGTCCGGGCTGGAGGTGCGGATCGTGCGGATGAGCCGGACCAGCTGGCCTGGCAGGGTGTGCGACTGGATGTGGTAGCAGACCCGCACTCGTTCCCCCGGTGATCCATGGCGGGCACCGGCCGCCCCGGACCCGGACCTGTCAGGTGGGGCAGCATACGCTGACCTTCCGACCGGGTGGCGGCGAGACGATTCTGGGCATTCATCCATGGGTCGACCGCCGTACGGACTAATGTTGGCGCGAACCGGTGCCGGGTGGGCGGCGCCGGTGGACCGCACACCCGGCACCGAGAACCGGTCCGCGCCGGGGTCAAGAGGGGGAAGCATCGTGTCGAGCCAGTCCGGCAGCAACACGCTCCAGCTGGGCGACTACCTCCGCCTGGCCAAGCGGCGGTGGTGGGCGATCGCACTCGGCCTGCTCGTCGGTCTCAGTGCGGGCTACGCGTTCACCGCGACCCGGTCGGCCGAGTACACCTCGATCGCGACCGTGCAGGTGTTGCCGGTCAGCACCGACAGCGACGTCACCGGCGGGCGGACCACCGGCACGGTCAACCTCGACACCGAGGCCCAGCTGGTCCGCTCCTCCGCGGTCGAGACGAAGGCCCGCGACCTGCTCCGCACCAGCATCTCGCCGCAGGACCTGGGCGAGTCGGTCGAGGTCACCGTGCCCGCCAACACCACGCTGATGGAGATCTCCTTCACCGCCGACAACCCGGCTGGGGCCCAGCAGGGCGCGCACGCGTTCGCCGAGGCCTACCTGCAGAACCGCGCCGACGTGGCCAAGGTCGACGCCGCGGTCCGGGCCAAGTCGCTGCGGACCACGATCGCCGCGCTGGTGGCACAGCAGAAGACCCTGACCGGCCAGATCGCTGCCCTGCCGGCGGACTCGCCGGACCGGGCCTTCGCGCAGGCCCAGCTGAACAACGTCACGGACCAGATCAGCACGGCCGCCGGACGCCTGGTGCCGCTGAACGACCCGGTCGATCCCGGCATCATCAGCACCGACGCCCAGCTGCCCGACTCCGCGTCCGGCCCGCTCGGCATCCTGGCCATCGCCAGCGGGCTGCTGCTGGGCCTGCTGTTCGGGCTGATGCTGGCCTTCGCGATCGAGCGGGCCGACAAGCGGGTCCGCCGCTCGGTCGACCTGGAGCGCGAGTTCGACGTGCCGGTGCTGGTGGAGGTCCCGACCGGCGCCCGCACCGACTTCAGCATGGTGCAGAGCACCCACAGCCGGCAGGGCAACGCGTTCAGCGAGCTGCGCAACGTGCTGGTCTCGCTGGTCTCCGACCGGGAGCAGATCATCCTGGTCGCGGGGGCCTCCGACGGCCCGGCCGGCAGCATCGTCGCGGCCAACCTGGCCGTCTCGCTGGCCCGGATGAACCTCGACACCGTGCTGGTCTGTGCCGACCCCGACTCCAGCGGCCGGCAGATCCTCGATCTCGACCCGGAGGCGCCCGGCCTGTCCGAGCTGCTGCACACCGGGATCAACGTCTCCGATCTGGAGCAGCGACCGGCGGCCGGCCACGGCCTGCGGGTCATCCCGCCCGGCGTCGAGGCCGAGCTGACCAGCGAGGCCACCCAGGTCTTCCTGACCGAGCAGGCGATCCGGCAGTTCCGGCACTCGGCCCGGTTCGTCGTCATCGACGCGCCGCCGATGTCCTCGGGCTCCCAGGCCCAGACGCTGGCCCGGCTGGCCCACGTCACCGTGCTGGTCGTCGAGCTGGGCGCCACCACCCAGGACCAGGTGCTGCGCGCGGCCCGGCTCATCGACCTGGTCGGCACCCGGTCGATCGGGATGGTCGCGATGCCGCGGGTGCCGGTGCGCCGGGAGAAGCGGGCCCAGCAGGCCGCGGCTCGGACCGACTCCGCCGTCACCGGGCCGGCCGCCACGCCGCCCACCGCCACCCCGCCGGCCACCCCGCCGGCCGCCCCGGGCCGCCCGGCCTACCCGGCCCCGCCCGCCTCCGACCGGTACGGCGCACCGTCGACCTCCGACCGGTACGGCGCACCGTCCACCCCGGACCGGTACGGCTCGGCCAACGAGCGCTACGACGGCGCCCGGGGCCCGGTGTCCCCGGACGAGCGGTACGGCCCGGCCGCCGACGACCTGGACGGCCGCCCCCGCCCGGTCAACGGCGCCACCCCGCTGAGCCGCCGGCTGCCCGGGACCACCAACGGGCACCTGCCCGGCACCGGTGGCCCGGCCGCGAAGGCCAACGGCAGCGGGAATGGCAATGCCAACGGCAGTTACCGGGCCGTGCCGGCCGAGGACGCCGCGGCCGACGCGGACGTCGACGAGCCCACCCGCATGATCAAGCGGCCGCCGGCGGCGGACTGAGCCGGTGACCCGAGCGACGACACTGCGGCTGGCCCTCCCGCTCGGCGCGGCCCTGCTGCTGGCGGGCTGCGGTGGCGGGCCGGCGGCCAGCTTGCAGCCGAACAGCCCGGCCCCGACGGCGACGGCGACCACGCCCGCCGCGGCGGCGCCGTCCAAGCCCGCGGCTGCCGGTCCGGTCGCCCCGCTGACCGGGCTGCCGGTGGCGGCCACGGTGAGCGCCCGCCCGGCCATCGCGGTGCGGCTGCCGGTCAACGGCGCCACCGGTCTGGAGCAGGCCGACCTGGTCTACGAGGAGTGGGAGACCGCGTACCTGCCCCGCGCGCTGGCGATCTTCCAGTCCCGCGACGTGGCCGAGATCGGGCCGGTCGGCCGGGTCCGGCCGGCCGACCCGTTCGTGCTGCCGAGCCTGCGCCCGCTGTACGCCAACGTCGGCGGGGCCAGCGGCACCGAGGGCCTGCTCCGGGCGGCCGGGATCACGCAGGTGACCTCGTCCGCGGCGTTCACGTCCGGCGCCGGCGGGCGGACCACCTCGACCGCCGCGGTGCTGGCCGCCGCACCGGCCGGGGCCAAGCCACCGCAGCCGGTGCTGCCGATCGCGGCGGCCGGCGACGCCTTCAGCACCAGCCGGCTGGGCAAGGCCGCGACGATCACCGTCACTCCCCCGGGCTCGGCCGCGGAGACGTGGACGTACTCGGCCGCGGCCAAGCGCTGGAGCCGGGCCGGGTCGCCCGGGGTCTCGGTGGCCAACCTGATCCTGCAGACCGTGCCGTACAAGCAGGTGCGGCTGCGGGATCCGGACCGGATGGCGCTGAGCGCCCGGGTGCTGGGCCGGGGCACCTGCACCGCCGTCTCCGGCGGCGCGACCACGCCCTGCTCCTGGTACAAGCGCTCGGCCACCGCGGTCACCGGATACGTCGACGCGGCCGCGAAGCCACTGCGGTTCGCGCCCGGCCCGACCTGGATCCTGCTGCTGCCGCCGGGCTCGAAGATCGCCGCGAGGTGATCGGATGACCAGCACCCTCGACCCCGGGGTACGCCGGGGCGACACCCGCCCGGGCCACGCCGGCCCCGGCCACACCGCTGCGGCCGACGTCGGCCGCAGCGGCCCCTGGCTGACCCGGGTGCTGCGCCCGACCGGGGTCGACCTGCCGGCGCACTGGCCGTTCACCGCGCTGGTCGCGTTCTTCCCGGTCTGGTGGGCGCTCGGGATCGGCAGCTTCGCCGTCATCATCTTCAGTGTCCCGATGGCGATGCAGCTGCGCCGGATGCAGCGGGTGCGGGTGCCGCGCGGCTTCGGGCTGTGGCTGTGCTTCCTGCTCGCCGTGATCGTGAGCGGGCTGATGCTGGGCCGGACCGCGCCGGACACGCTGCCGCACGGGGCGGCCAGCCAGCTCATCGCGTTCACCCTGCGCTGGCTGAACTACGCCGCCGCCGCGGTGCTGGCCCTGTACGTGATCAACACCCGCGGCCGCGGGCTGACCGACCGGCGGATCGTCGGCTGCCTCATGGTGCTGTTCACGGTCACCGTCGCCGGCGGCCTGCTCGGGCTGACGGCACCGAGCTTCAACTTCACCTCGCCGCTGGAGTCCCTGCTGCCGCACGGGCTGCGCTCCAACGCGTACGTCCGGGTGCTGGTGCATCCGGGCGCGGCGCAGAACCAGGACGTGCTCGGCTTCACCTCTTCCCGGCCCAAGGCGCCGTTCGAGTACACCAACACCTGGGGCAACGTCCTCGGCCTGCTGCTGATCTGGCTGGCGGTGTGGGCGGTTATGGCCCGGTTCCGGGGCCGGCTGCTCGCCGCCGGGCTGCTCGCGGTCGCGCTGGTGCCGATCGTGCAGTCGCTCAACCGCGGGCTGTGGGTCGGCATCGGCTTCGCGCTGCTGTTCCTGGCCGCCCGGCTGGCGATGAGCGGCCGGGTGGCCACGGTGATCGGGCTGGCCGCTGTCGCCTCCACGCTGGCCGTGGTGTTCCTGTCCTCCCCGCTGGCGACCGTGGTCGAGGAGCGGCTGGCCCACGGGCACAGCAACGACATCCGGTCCAACCTGGCCCGCGCCGCGCTCCAGGGCGCGAAGGAGTCCCCGATCGTCGGCTGGGGCACCACCCGCGAGGTCATCGGCAGCTCCCAGTCGATCGCGGTCGGCTCGTCGGCCTCCTGCAACACCTGCGGCAACGCCGACATCGGCAGCACCGGGCAGTTCTGGCTGACCGTCTTCGCCCAGGGCTTCCTCGGGGTGTCGCTCTACATCGGCTTCTTCCTGGCCGTGCTGTGGTTCTACCGGGGGCAGCGCACCGCCATCGGGATGGGCGCCCAGGCCACCATCCTCGTCTCCATGTGGTTCATGTTCGTCTACTCGGCCACCAGCTGGCCGCTGGCGCTGCAGATGATCGCGGTCGGGCTGCTGTGGCGGCAGAAGCACCCGGAGAGGGCATGACCGCGGACGAGCGCGCGGCCTGGCTGCGGGAGCTGGTGCCGCTGCTGTGGCCGGCGCCGGCCACGGCCACGCTGGGCCGGGCCCGGCATGCGGGCGCCCGCCGGTCGTACCTGATCCTGCCCACCCTCGAGCATCCCCGGCTGCTGGTGCCGCGGCGGACGCGGCGGGCGGCGGGCGGGGCGCTGCGCGGCTACGGCGAGCAGTCCTCCGCGGCCCGGCGGGCGGCCGTCCGGCTGGCCGCGACCGCGCTGGCCCTCGGGGCCGGCGACGGCCTGGCCCGGGACCGGCTGGAGGTCGGCGGCGGGGGCGACACGATCGAGGACCACCTCTCCCGCGAGCTCGGCCGCCCGGTGCTGGTCAGCCTGCACCTGGGGCCGGCCCGGGCCAACCGCAAGCCGGTCCTGCAGCTGCTCGGCGCCGACGGCGGCACGGTCGGCTACGCCAAGGTCGCCACCACCGTGCTCACCGGCCGGCTGGTCGCCGACGAGGCCGCGGCCCTGCGGTCGCTGGCGGCGGCCGGGCTGACCCGGGTCACCGTGCCCACGGTGCTGGTCGGCGGGTCCTGGCGCGGGCTGGAGATCCTGGTCCAGTCGCCGCTGCCGGTCCGGCAGGCCCGCCGCCCCGCAGACGGGCGGCTCGCCGCCGCCACCGCCGAGGTCGCGGCCGTGGGCGGGATCTCGACCCAACCGCTGCCCGGCCCGTACGGGACCCGGCTGCGGACCCGGGTGGCGGCGCTGCCGGCGGGCGAGGCCCGGGACGACCTGACCGCGGCGCTGGACGCGCTGGCCGAGTCAGACACCGAGTTGCGCATCGGTTCCTGGCACGGTGACTGGACCCCCTGGAACACCGCGGTCGTCGAGAACACCGTGCTGGCCTGGGACTGGGAGCGTTTCGGGTCGGGGGTGCCGGTCGGCTTCGACGCGCTGCACTACGACCTGCAGCCGCGGCTGCCCGACGACGCCGCCGCGGCCGGGCTGGTCCTGGCCGAGTCGGTCCGGCGGGCGCCCGGGCTGCTGACGCCGGTGGGGGTGCCGGCGGAGTCCGCGGCCGCCGTCGCGGTGCTGTACCTGGTGGAGATCCTGACCCGCTACATCGGCGACGGTCAGACCCGGTGGGGTCAGTGGCGCAGCCTGACCGAGGGGGTGCTGGCCGCCGCCCGGGCGGCCGCCCCGGTCACGGCGCGCTGAACAGGAAGGGGCAGTACGTGGCGTTCAAGGAGTCGATCAAGGCCCGGCCGGGGCTGCAGGAGCTGGCCCGGGCGACCGCCCGGGCCACCGGGCGGGTGACCGCCTCGGCCCGGATGACCCCGTCGTTCCTCATCGTCGGGGCCCAGCGGTGCGGGACCACGTCGATGTACAAGACGCTGGCCCAGCACCCGCGGGTGCTGCCGGCCGTGCTGCACAAGGGCGCGCACTACTTCGACACCGGCTACGGCCACGGGCCGGCCTGGTATCGCGGCCACTTCCCGCTGCTGGCCACGGCCCGGCGGGCCGCGGTGGACGGGCAGCTGCCGATCACCGGCGAGTCCAGCCCCTACTACATGTTCCACCCGCTGGCCGGGCAGCGGATCGCCGCCGACCTCCCCGGGGTGCGGCTGCTGGTGCTGCTGCGCGACCCGGTCGAGCGGGCGTACTCGGCCCACACCCACGAGACCGCGCGCGGGTTCGAGACCGAGCCGTTCGAGAAGGCGCTGGAGCTGGAGCCGGTCCGGCTGGCCGGCGAGGAGGCGAAGCTCATCGCCGACCCGACCTACCAGTCGCACTCGCACCAGCACCACGCCTACATGACCCGCGGTCGCTACGCGGACCAGCTGCGGCGGCTGGAGGCGATCTTCGGCCGGGACCGGATGCACGTGGTGGACAGCCAGCGGTTCTTCACCGAGCCGGAGCCGGTGTTCGCCGAGGTCACCGACTTCCTCGGGATCGGCGACGCGCCCGGCATCGTCTTCGAGAAGCACAACGCCCGGCCCCGCTCCCCGATGCCGGAGTCGCTCCGCTCGTCGCTGCAGGACCAGCTCGCCGACTCCGACGCCGAGCTCACCAGCTGGCTCGGCCGCACCCCGACCTGGCGCTGACCCGCCGGCCCGGCGCCTCGGACGACGGGCTGACGGGCTGACGGGCTGACGGGCTGGCGGGCTGGCGGGCTGGCGGGCTGGCGGGCACCGCACCCCGGGCCCGCACCACCACTGACACGGCGCCGTCACCAGCACTGAGACGACGACGGCCCCGGCGCGTACGCCGGGGCCGTCGTCGGGGGTCCG
>DATDKW010000370.1:0-13876 GCA_036519715.1 Mycobacteriales bacterium | reverse complement strand
CGAGCGTTGCGCCACCGACCCTCATCGGCTCGCCGTCGTCGGCCTTGAGTCGGGTGATCTCCGCTACAGCGTCGCCGGTGACCAGGCGGGTGTTCCAGTCGACCTTGTCGATCGTCGAGGAGAACACCACCTTCGGCGTGTCCCGCCAGTTCCGCGCGAACTCGATCTGCGCCGGGGTGGCGTCGGGTTGCTGGTCGCCGGTCGGCCAGTGGGAACTCATCGCCTCCCACAGCTTGCGCCCGTACATCAACAGCCCGATCGCCAACTCCTGGTCGAGCCACCACTGAAACAGCTCGTCGCTCGGCTCGCTCCAGCCGAGGTCGTCGCCGGGCGCGGCGATGTAGCCGTCCAGGGACAGGTTCATGCCGTAGATCAGTTTCCGCATGGCGCGATGCCTTTCCGTCAGTCGGTCTCGGGAATCTAGATCGGGTGTGCAAGGCGGGGGTTGGGGTTCGAGTCCCCCGTCTCCACCAGCACCGCCGCTCTGCCGGCGCACCTCACGACCCCGTCCGAGGTCAGCAGCGCCGACCGGCGTCCCGGTCCGCGAGCTGCTCAGACCGGCCGGACCTCGGCGAGGCGCTGGAGCGAGAACGGGTCGACCCCGGTGGGGTCCCAGCAGACGGCGGCTTCCCAGGCGGCCCGCGCCTGCGCGGCGATGTCGTACGCGTCGTCGTCGAGGCCGGCGGCGTTGTGCGGCAGCGCCAGGTCGAGGTCGGGGACGTCGACGTGCGACTCGTCCCAGTCGATCATGGTGACGCGATCGGCGGTCATCCGGATGTTGCCCGGGTTGGGGTCGCCGTGCACGACGCACGTCGTGCGACCGGACAGTCGCGCCCACGCCGCCCGGCATCGGACGACGGCCTCCGGCGGCATCGCGCCGAGGTCGACCCTCGTCCCGGTCCCGGCGTGCAGGAGGTCGGTCGACGATCGCCAGCCCGGGCGCTGGGGCCAGCCCTGCGTGAGCCGGTGCAGGTGACGAAGGGTGTCGGCGACGCGACGCCAGTCGGCCTCGGTCTCGGGCGGTCCGCCCTCCACGTAGGTCATCACCACCAGACCGTCGGCGAAGTGCCGGCCATCCGTGGTCGGGATCGGCACCGGCACCGGCATCCCGGCCCGGTCCAGGTGTCGCAGCAGGTCGGTCTCCCAGGCGAGATCGGCGTCGCTGCGCCGGCCCAGACGCCCGACCGCGGGGTGCCCGCCGACGCGCAGGCTCCACACCTCGTTGACCCCGACTCCGCCGGTGAGCGGCTCGACGCGAACGGCATCGTCACCCCACTGCTCCAGTGCATCCCATCCCACCGGCCACATCTTCGTGGAGGGACTCCCGTCATGCATCGGCCCCCGTCAACGCGGCCGCCCGGACACCGGCCCCCGGATGACAGTCGTCGCCGCGCCGGGGGCCGGCGCCCAAGGGGCGGTCGGTCAGGCGTTCGGGTCGGGCAGGAGCTCCCGTACCTCCTGGGCGCAGCGGCAGGCGGCGGCGAGCTTGCCCGCCCACTCCAGCGCCTCCTCGCGCGAACCCACCTCGACCACCGAGAAGCCGCCGATGACCTCCTTGGTCTCCGGGAACGGCCCGTCGGTGACCATCCCGTCGATGGCCACGATGCTCGCCCGCTGACTCTGGAGTCCGCCGCCGAAGACCCACACCCCGGCGGCCCGGGCCTCCTCGACCACCGCCGACACGGCCTTGGCCACGTCGGGCAGGTCCTCCTCCGGGAAGGTCATCGCGCCGTCGTCGAACGAGATCAGATACTGCGTCATCCCATGACTCCCTGTCCGGCGGCCACCTCCGGCCGCCTCCGAACTGTCTACGGACGGCCCACCCCAGATTCGACAGGCCGCCGCCAAATTTCTGGCCGGCCGCACCGCCAAGAATGTCGGCTCAGCCTGGGCGCCGGTCAGCCGGGGAGGTCCAGGTCCAGCGACAGCCAGCGGGCCAGGTCGGCGATCTCGGCGTGGATGGCGGCGGTGGCGGCCTTGGTCCACGGCAGGTCCTCGTGGATGGCGTCGACGCGGAGGACGCCGGCCTTGCGGTCGGCGGTGGCGTCGAGCTTCCCGACCAGGCGGTCGCCGTACAGGATCGGCAGCGCGTAGTAGCCCCAGCGGCGCCTGGCCGCGGGCTTGAACATCTCCAGCTGGTAGTCGAACTCGAAGATCTCGGCCATCCGCTTGCGATCGTGGATCAGCCGGTCGAGCGGGGACAGCAGCGCCGCCCGGCCACGGAAGGGCTGCCCGAGCTGGGCCGGGTCGACCCGCCACTGGCCGCGGACCCCGTCGATCGCGGCCGGCTCGCCGGCCTCACCGACGTCGGCCGGCTCGACCGGACACTCCGGGCCGCGGGCCCGGGCGATGCCGAGCGACCGCAACCGCAGCTCGTCGCGGGTCTGCTCCGCCTTGCCGGCGGGCACGGCCGGGTCGTCGGGATAGACCCGGTCGGCCAGGTCCCAGAGCCGATCCCGGCCCCGGCGCCCCGCCGTCGCGACCTCGGCCCGGCGGACCAGCAGCTCCAGGAGCTGAGTGACGTTGCGGTCGTCGTTCCAGCCCGAGGACTTCCACGGCACCACGCAGGTGTCCGGCAGCTCCCGCGAGGTCAGCGGACCGGACCGGGTGAGCCGGTCCAGGATGTCCCGGCGGCAGGCGTCGTTGGCCTGGACCCAGCGCTGCTGGGCGCCCTTCCAGCCGGGCAGCTCGTCCTCGCGCCACGAGGCCATCTCGGCCCGGTAGAGGGCCAGGTCCTCGGCCGGCCGGATCATCTGCCGCAGCTCCAGCAGGGTCCGGGCTTCCAGCTCGGCGACCAGCTCCTCGGGCTGGTAGGCCGAGCCGAGCCGGCTCCACAGCACCAGGTCGGCGCTCGGGGCGACGGCCGCGGTCGGGTCGATCTGCAGCACGGTCAGGTGCCGGACGGTGTCCAGCAGCCTGGTCGGGCGGGACGCGTCCAGCAGCTGCGCCCGCACGGCGATGCGGCGCGCGTCGGTCCGGGACAGCTCGTGGACCGTCACGGTCGAAGCCTAGACGCCGTCACATCGTCGTACACACACATGCCTCGTTGCCCTCTGCGTCGGCCAGGACCCAGAACGACGGCGCGTGCTCGTCGGTGAGCAGGCGCCCGCCGGCGGCGACGGCGGCCGCGACCCGGGCCTCGGCCCGGTCCTCGGGCACCCAGATGTCGAGGTGGATGCGGTTGCGCTGGGGCCGGGGCGCGTCCATCTGCTGGAACCAGAACAGCGGCCCGCGGCTGCGCGGGTCGAGCAGGTCCTCCGAGCTGTCGCCCCGGTCCCCGTAACCCAGCACCGCCCGCCAGAACGGCATCACGTCGGCGCGGACCAGCGCGTCGATCGAGACCTGGACGGTCTGCACGGCGGACGGATCGGCGCTCAGGCCCTGCTCCCGGGCCAGCCCGGAGATCAGCCGGGCCAGCTCGAGGTCGCGCTCGCTCATCCCGTAGTAGTCCGGCTGGATGGTGACCAGCCGCACGGTCACGCCGTCGTGGCGCAGGTCGACGTCGGGCTGGTGGTCGGCCAGGCCGGGCAGCTCGCCGATGGCCTGCACCAGCCGGACGCCGGCCCGGAACGAGCCGGTCCGGAACCAGGCCACGGCGCCCTCGCCGAGCACCCGCCAGTCCTCTGTGCCGGCCGACTCCGCGAACTGCCTCGTCCCGATCCGCCCGGTCGGGCCCGTCACTGACGTCATACCGGCACCGTACGGCCGGGGTACGACAATTCCGGGGTGGACGTCGTCTGCCTCCGGCACGGGGAGTCGGAGAACGTGGTGGCCGGGGCGTCGGGGCAGGTGCCGGCGGCCCCGCTGACCGCGGTGGGGCGGGCGCAGGTCCGGGCCGTGCGGCTGCCCGGGATCACCCACGCGTACGCGAGCGCGACTGTGCGGGCGCGGCAGACGGCGGAGCTGTTCGGTGTGCCGGTCACCGAGCTGGCCGGGCTGGGCGAGGTCGGCATCGGGTCGGGGGAGGGCGCGGTCGACGCCGGGCTGCGCCGGGAGACCGCGGACGTGCTGCGGGCCTGGGTGGTCGACGGCGACCTGGACCGCCGGGTCGGCGACGGCGAGTCCGGCCACGACGTGCTGGCCCGGATGGGCGCGGCCCTCGACCTGATCGCCGACCGGCACACGACCCGGCCGGTGGTGGTCGGCCACGTGGCCAGCCTGACCGTGACCGCGAGTGTCCTATGTGGACTGGGCGCGGCGGTGTGGGGGTCGCCGCTCCCGCACGCGGTGCCGTTCGTGCTGCGGCGGGACGGAAGTCGGTGGCACTGCCCCCGCTGGCCGGGGTAGAAGTGCGCGTGCCCGACATCGTCACGACCCTGCGCGAGGCCGGCTGCGTCTTCGCCGAGGACGAGGCCCGGCTGCTCACCGAGGCGGCGACGGGTCCGGACGACCTGGCCCGGCTGGTCGAGCGCCGGGTGGCCGGGATCCCGCTGGAACAACTGGTGGGCTGGGCCGAGTTCTGCGGGCTGCGGATCGTGGTCGAGCCGGGCGTCTTCGTGCCCCGCAGGCGAACCGAGCTGCTGGTCCGGGAGGCGGCCGCCCGGCGCCCGCGGACGGTGGTCGAGCTGTGCTGCGGGTCCGGCGCGATCGGGGCCGCGCTCACCGCCCTTCTCGGCGCTCCGGACGTGCACGCGGCCGACATCGACCCGGCCGCGGTCCGCTGCGCCCGTCGCAACCTCCCGTCCGCCCACGTGTACGAGGGCGACCTCGACGCGCCGCTGCCGCCGCGGCTGGCCGGCGCGGTGGACGTGCTGGTCGCCAACGCGCCCTACGTGCCGACCGACGAGATCGCGCTGATGCCGCCCGAGGCCCGCGATCACGAGCCCAGGGTGGCACTGGACGGCGGCGCCGACGGGCTGGACCTGGCCCGCCGGGTCGTGGCCGCGGCCCCGCGCTGGCTGGCGCCGGCCGGTGTGGTGATCGTCGAGACCAGCCGGCGGCAGGCGCCGGAGCTGGCCGCGGCCGCGAGCCGCGCCGGCCTGGTGCCGGCGACGGTCAGCGACGAGGAGACCGGCGGCACCGCGATCGTCGCGAGCCGGCCCTGACCCGGGGCGGCCGACCAGCCATTGTGGATGGTCAGCGGAGTGGACCCCCGTCCCTGCCGGAGGACCTTCGACCCGGCAACGCGAACCGGCCACGGTCAAGTCGATCCGCCGCTAGGGTCGCAATCGTGACGGACGAGGACTTCAGCCGGCGTTCGGCCCGGGTGTTCCTCGTCGACACGGCCGACCGGCTGCTGCTGTTCCGGTCCGAGGACTTCTGGTTCACGCCCGGCGGCGGGATCGAGGCCGGCGAGACGACGGAGCAGGCGGCCGTACGGGAGCTGCGGGAGGAGACCGGGCTGCGGCTGGCGCCGGACCAGCTCGGGCCGGTGGTCGCGGAGTGCTCCGGTTACGCTGATCTCGGCTGGACGACCGGGATGCTCCACGACGCCTTCTACTTCCACCGGGCGCCAGCCGGCTTCACCGTCGACACCAGCGGGTTCCAGCCGCTGGAAGCGTCCACTGTGTCCGGTCACCGCTGGTGGACGGCGGACGAGATCGAGGCGGCGGAGAAGAACGTCTATCCGTGGGGACTCGCCCCGCTGCTGCGCGAGCTCGTCGACGGCCGGATGCCGACGGCGCCGGTCCGGCTGCCCTGGCACCACTGAGCCGTCACGGGTGGCGGGCCAGCCAGTCGCCCATCGCGAGCAGGTCCTCGACACCGTCGGCGGTGCCGCGGCCGGCGGACCAGTCCAGGGCCCGGGCCGCGACGTCCGTCCACTGAGGATGGTGCCGGGCCAGCAGCGCGGCCCCGGTGGCGCGGTCGGTGCTCCAGGTCGAGTGTGACACCGACTCGATGGTGGCGGCCGCCATCAGCAGCCGGCGGGCGGCCTTGCGGGTCGCGGCCAGCCGGGCGGCCGGGGTCGGCGCCTCGTCCACAGTGGACCGGAGCCGGTGCACGAGCGCGGGCAGGTCATCGTTGAAGCCGTCGGCCAGCGCCCGGGACGGCCGGAACCGCGGCAGCTCGGGCCGGATGTCCCGGCCTGTCAGCGGCACGCAGTAGTGCTTCAGGAACGCCTGGTCCGCCTCCAGCCGCATCGACTCCCGGGTCGCCTGCGCCAGAGCCACCTCGCGGGCGAGTGCCCTGTGCCGTGTGGACAGTTCCGTCGCGACGGCAGCGACCTCGTCATTGTCCATAGTGGACGTCCACAGGGCCAGCAGGTCGATGTCGGACTCCGGCGGCCTGGCCTGCCCGGTGGCGACGCTGCCGTAGAGGTAGAGCCCGTCGAGCCGGTCGCCGAACGCGGCCGTCACCGTGGCGGCGCAGTCGTCCAGCACCGGCCGGTAGACGGCCGGGATGCGGGCCACGTCCGCTCCGGTGACGAGGTAGCCGTCGGCGTCGACGCCCTCGGCCGGATCGCGGGTCACACCGTGAGCTCCCGCTCCAGCGGCGTGCGGAAGCGGGGGACGACGCGGACCTCGCCCAGCCACTGCCGCAGCGCGTCGGCCTCGCCCTCGGCGGCGGCCCGGGCCTCGGCGCCGGCGTCCTCCAGGAACCGCAGCACGATTTCGCCCGACTTCCGCTGGGCCCAGCCGCCGACGATCCGGCCGTCCCACCACAGCGTCGGGCCGGCGTTGCCGTTGGTGTCGAACAGGGCCCTGGCGTGCTCACTCAGGAACCAGCCCCGGTCCTGCCAGCCCATCGTGGTCGGGTCGAGGCCGGGCAGGAGGGCCGCGTACGGCGCCGGGTCGGGGGTGGGGTCCAGGTCGTCGGGCAGCGCGATGCCGGGGCCGCCGTCGAGGTCGACCTCGACCGCGCCCGCCGCCGCGACCGCGGCCCGGGTCTGGCCCAGCGTCCAGCCCGACCACCACTTGAGGTCGGCCAGCGGCGCCGGGCCGAACGTCCGCAGCCAGGCCCGGGCCAGCGTGACCTGGGCGTCGGCCATCGGCAGCGCGCCGAACCCGCCGGGCAGCCAGTCGGCCGCCAGCGACCACCAGTACTGCCCGCCGGAGGTCCAGCTGCCCCGGGGCCGGCCGCGGACCAGCAGCCCGTCGGCGGCCAGCAGCGGCAGCAGCCGGGACGCGACGCTCTGCGACCCCTCGTACGCCTTGCCGCGGGCGACGACGATGCGCGCGGCCAGCGCGGGCACGTCCGCGGACAGCTCGGTCGACAGCGCGGATCCCCGGGCCCGCAGGGCCGCGAGGGTGTCCGTCTCCACCGCCGCCAGCCACGGCCCCGGGTCGTCGGTGATCCCGCCCTCGACCAGGAACTGCTCGGTCTTGCGCCGCTCCCGGGCCGCGATGGTGCGGGTGCAGGCGGCCTGGACGACCGGCGCCAGCTCGGCCGGCACCACGAAGATCGTGCGGCGCATGCCCAGCATCCGGACCAGCACGCGGTCGTCGTACAGGGCCTTCTCCAGCTCCGGGACCAGGTGGCCGGTGACCCGGGCCCGGGCCGAGAGGTGGACGGTGACCGGGTCGGTGGCGTGCAGGGCCAGCAGGTCGCGGGTCGCGGTGACCACGTCCGGCGCCCGCGCGTCCGGGGCCAGGTGGTGGCGCGCGGCCAGCCGGTTGCGCCGCTCCCGCGCCCCGATCCGGGTCATGGCTGCGAGCCTAGAGAGGCCGTACGACAGAATCGCCGGGTGCGGGACGAGCGGGTGCGGGACGAGGAGGAGCTGCTCGATCTCGACGTGGACCTCGAGGAGGAGCCGGTCGACCCCGACGTCGACCTCGGGGTGCCCGCGCAGCGGCGGGAGCTGAGCGCCCGGCCCGGCGCGGTGCTGGCCACGATCGCGGCCGGCGGCGTGCTCGGGGCGGAGGCGCGGGCCGGCATCGCCGCCCTGTGGCCGGCCGGGTCCGGCGGGTTCCCGGTCGCCACGCTGCTGATCAACGCGACCGGGTGCCTGCTCATCGGAGTGCTCATGGTGCTGCTGATCGAGGTCCGAGGCCGGCACCCGCTGACGAGGCCGTTCCTCGGCGTGGGGGTGCTGGGCGGCTACACGACCTTCTCCGGGTACGCGGTGGACGCCCAGCGGCTGCTGGCCGGCGGCCACATGGCGACCGCGCTGGCCGCGCTCGCGCTCACCCCGGTGGTCGCCCTGCTGGCCGTCACGGTGGCAGCAGGAGCGACACGGCGGGTGATCCGGTGACGGTGTTGCTGGTGGCGCTCGGGGCCGCGGTGGGGGCGCCGACGCGCTACCTGGCCGACCGAGCGGTCCAGTCCCGGTTCGGGTCGCGGTTCCCGTGGGGGACGGCCGCGGTGAACGTGGCCGGCTGCTTCCTGCTCGGGCTGGTGGCCGGGTCCCGGACGGTGCCGGCCGAGGTGGTGTCACTGGTCGGGACCGGGTTCTGCGGCGCGCTCACCACGTACAGCTCGTTCTCGTGGGAGGCGCTGCGGCTGGCCGAGGAGGGATTGCGGTGGCGCTCGGCCGCGTACGTGCTGGGCAGCACCGCGGCCGGCCTCGGTGCCGCCGCCCTGGGCTGGCTCCTGTAGTCGGCCGTCGTCGCACTCGACACGGAGCGTGATTTAGTGTCGGCGCCCGTGCGGACCGCGATCGTGCTCGGGCTGGCTGCCGGCGTCCTGCTGACCGGGTGCGACAGCGCGGGTCAGGACCGGGCCGCGCCGGTGCCGACGATCGCGCCGACGTCCACCGCCGCCCCGACGACTCCCCGGCCGACGCCGACGCGGGTGAGGCCGACGCGGCCGGCGGTCACCGTCGACGGGCCCTGCCCGTACGCGGACCGGGCCACGGTGATGGACATCATCGGGCAGCACCTGGACCGGACCACCGTCACCAGCACCACCCCGCATCCGGGCTGCGCGTTCTACCGGCCCAACGGCGAGAAGGCGGCCGAGATCGCGGTGTCGGTGCTGCCGACCGCGGCGGCCGCGCAGGCGCGGGCCATCACGCTGCCGGGCCGGGGCGCCAACCCGGTGGACACCGTCGCCGACGGCGGCATGGTCGCGATCACCGCCGGCGGGGCCGTGCTCGCGGTCAGCAAGGGCCCCGCGCTGGTGGTGGTCCGGATCAACCAGCGGATCTCGCTGGAAGCGGTCGAGATCGCCAAGCTCGTGGTGGCGAAGATCTAGCTCGGCTTGTGCCCGGCCCGGGTCGCCAGCCCGGCGGCGACGCCGATCCAGATCCCGAGCGCCAGGGCGCCCACCGCCACCAGCCCGCCACGCACCGTCGTCCTCCTGCTCATGCCGTACCCCTCCTGCCCCGAATCGGTCCTGTCCGAGCGTCGTGCAAGGATGGTCCGGTGGCAAAGCAGACCGCGACCCTGCACACGACTGCCGGCGACATCGTCGTCGAGCTGTTCGGAGACCAGGCACCCGTGACGGTGCAGAACTTCGTCAATCTGGCGGAGGGCAGCAAGGAGTGGCAGAACCCGGCCACCGGTCAGAAGTCCAACGAGCCGCTCTACAACGGCACGGTCTTCCACCGCGTGATCGAGGGCTTCATGATCCAGGGTGGTGACCCGCTCGGCTCCGGCCGGGGTGGCCCGGGCTACCAGTTCAAGGACGAGTTCCACCCGGACCTGCGCTTCGACCGGCCCTACCTGCTGGCGATGGCCAACGCGGGCCCCGGCACCAACGGGTCCCAGTTCTTCATCACCGTCGGCCCGACGCCGCACCTCAACCGCAAGCACACCATCTTCGGTGAGGTCGCCGACGCGGGGAGCCGCGCCGTGGTCGACCAGATCGCGAAGACGCCGACCGACCACTCGGACCGGCCGCGCGAGGACGTGACCATCACGTCCATCGAGATCTCACGCGCTGGCTAGCTGCCGATGAGCGTGGAGCGGGCGCCCGCCGCGGTCGCTCCACGCTGCTACCGGCATCCGGATCGGGAGACCTGGGTCTCCTGCACCCGGTGCGAGCGGCCGATCTGCCCGGAGTGCCTGCGGCCGGCCTCGGTCGGCTTCCAGTGCCCGCAGTGTGTGGCCGAGGGCAACGCCTCGGTCCGCCGGCCCCGGACCCCGTACGGCGGCAGGGTGGCCGAGCGGCCCGGGCTGGTCTCGATCGTGCTCGGCGTGCTCAACGTGCTGGCCTACGCGATCACGGCGCTGACCTCGCCCGGCGGTTTCACGGGGAACATCGGTTCGAAGCTGTTCGACCAGCTGGAGCTGGTGCCGATCCGGGTCGCCGCCGACGGGCAGTACTGGCGGCTGCTCGGGGCCGCGTTCCTGCACATCGGCCTGCTGCACCTGGCCGGCAACATGCTCTCGCTGGCGATCGTCGGGCCGGCGCTGGAGCGGGTGTTCGGGGCCTGGCGCTTCCTCACCGTCTACGTGGCCGGGGCCCTCGGCGGGTCGGTCGCGGTCTACCTGTTCGGCTCACCGTACGGGGCCGTGGCCGGGGCGTCCGGGGCGATCTTCGGGCTGTTCGCGGCGACGCTGATCGTGCTGCGCCGGCTGGGGCTGGACGCCCGGTTCATGGTGCTGGCGATCGGGTTCAACTTCGCGGTCAGCTTCGCGCCCGGGATCTCGCTGCTCGGGCACCTCGGCGGCTTCCTCGCGGGCGGCCTGGCCGCGCTGACCATGGTGTACGCGCCGAAGGGATCGCGGACCCAGGTCCAGCTGCTGGCCATGGGCGGGCTGCTGGCGATCCTGGTCGCGCTGGTGCTGGTGCGGACGAACATGCTGCTCGCCCTGACCGGCTAGGCCCGGAAGCGGATCCGGGCCAGCGTGTCGGCGACGTCGCGGGGGTCGGCGCCCAGCGTGCGCTTGCCCAGCACGACGAACAGCTCGCCGGCCTCCAGCTCCAGCGTGCGGGAGGTCAGCCCGTAGCGGGTGTGCTCGTCCACGTCGACCCGCCGCAGCGCCGACCAGGGCAGCCGGTGCTTGGAGGCCAGCGTGCGTACCTGCAGGCCGGTCGGGTCGGCGGACAGGCGCGGCCGCAGCAGCAGGTCGGTGGCGGCGACGGCGAGCAGGCCGAGCGCGGCCACGCCGAGCAGCAGCCGGCCGGCCGGGTCGGCCAGCGCGGCCAGGGCCAGGACGACGAGGCCGCCGGTGAAGGCCAGCGCGGTCTCGATCGGGCGCGGGGACCACGCGGCGGCGGTCGAGGTCGGAACCGGTTCCATCGCCGTTCAGGATATCCGCCCGCTGTCCACAACCACCTGTGGACGCAGGCTGTGGACGACGGCGTACCGGGTGTTTGCGAGACGTGTCGACACGGCGTCCGGAAGCGACTGAACAGGCGGTCTGACCTGCGGTTACGTCATGTCGACAAGACGTCGGAACGGTTACCCCGTTCGCTGTCCCCGGCCACGTCCACACCTGTGGACAAATCTGGGGACGAACAACACCGGTGTGATTCGGTGCCGGTCAGCGCCAGCGTACGGCCATGAAGAGGCCGGTCACCATCAGGCCGAACCCGATGGCGAAGTTCCACGAGTTGAGGTCGCGCATCACCGGGATCTTCTCGCCGGCCAGGTAGAACGTCGCGATGTAGGCCAGCCCGATCACCATGAGCGCGAGCATGGTGACCGGATACCAGGTCGGGCTCGGACCCTTCTTGCGCGTGGCCCGGGCCGGAGAGGGCAGCACATCCGCGGGGGGTGTGTATACAGCGCGCTTGCGAACCTTCGACTTGGGCACCTTCGACTCCTCCTGATGCTGCCTGCGGTTAGCCTAGTCGCCGATGAGCGCTGGACGAGGGTCGGGAGGCGGCTCCCGGCGACCCGTCTGGCGGGTCCTGGTCCCGGTGATCGCCCTCGCGGCCGGCGTCCTGTTCGCCACCAGTGCGGAGACAGCCCAGGGTACGGACCTCCGGGCCGGCCGGCGGGTCCAGCTGACGCAGCTCATCACCGCGCAGGAGAAGGCCGTCGCCGACACCAGCCGGCGGGCGATCGCGCTGCAGCGCGAGATCGACGCGCTGGAGAAGGAGGCGTCGACCAAGGACGGCCGGGTCGGGGCGGTGCGGGCCGAGAGCGGCCGGCTGGAGACCCAGGTCGGCCTCCGGGCGCTGCGCGGCGGCGGGCTGACCGTGGTGCTGGACGACGCGCCCCGCCGCCCGGACGGCTCGCTGCCGCCCAACGCGCGGCCCGACGACGTGATCGTGCACCAGCAGGACGTGCAGTCCGTGGTGAACGCGCTGTGGGCCGGCGGGGCCGACGGGCTGGCCGTGATGGGGCAGCGGCTGATTACCACCGGGGCGGTGCGCTGCGTCGGAAACACGCTGCTGCTGTACGGCCGGACGTACTCGCCGCCGTTCCGGGTCACGGCCGTGGGTGACCCGACCAGGTTACGGACGGCCCTCGGAAACGAACCCGGCGTCCGGCTCTATCGCCAGGCGGTGGACTATTTCGGGCTGGGCTACGAGGTGAAGGGTGAGCGCGAGGTGACCCTCCCCGGGTACGACGGTCCGGTGCGGCTCGGCTACGCCGAGGCGGTGCCGCAATGACGGTGTGGATGCCGCCCGAGTGGGTCGGCGGATCGCCCACGCCCGCGACTCCGGCCGGTGGTCCGGCTGACGGTCCGGTCGACGGTTCGGCTGACGCCGGGGCCGTGGCACCGGCGCCGCGGGCTCCCGAGCCGGAGCCGCCGGCGCGGGGGGCGCGGCAGCCGTACTCGTGGTTCTCCCCGCCGGGTACGCCGGAATCGGAGCCGTCTGTCCCCGTGGAACCTGTGACTGGGAGTAGCAGTTCGTCGTCCAGTGTGCGTGACGGCGCATCCGGCGGTCAGGATGGGGAGCGGGAGTCCGGCGGTCCGTCGCGCCTGCCGGACCGCGGGGTGGCCAGCGGCGGGGCGGGGGACGTGGGCGAACAGGGCGGATCGGCCGCCGGCGGGGCCGTGGCGCCGCTGCCGCGGCGGGTGCCGCAGGTGCCGCCGCCGCCGTTCGGGGTGGCGGTGAGCCCGGGGGGCGCGTCGCTGTTCCAGCCGCCGAAGCGGCGGGTCGAGCGGTTGCGGGAGCCGGACGCGCCAGCACCGCGGTGGGCGCCGCACCCGCGGGCCGAGACGCCGTCCGCCGATCCGGCCGCGGACCAGGCGGCGGCGCCGCCGCGGGGGCCGGCCGAGACCGAGAGGCCGCGCCGGGCCCCTGCCGGCGGGTTGATCGCCGGCTGGAACCGGGGCGGTCCTGATCACAGCGGCCCGAATCGAGCCGATTTTGATCAAGCTGGCCCTTCTCGAGGCGGTCCTGATCGGGGCGGTCCTGATCGGGGCGGTGCCCAGGGGAACGACATCGGGGGTGCCTTCGCCGGGCTGGCCGGGCCCTGGTCGGTGCCGCGGGCCGATGGGCCGCCGCGGACCCAGGGGCCTCTGCAGGGCGATGGATCGCCGAGAGGCGGTGTGCCGCCGCAGGGCGATGTGCCGCCGCGGGCCGATGTGCCGCCGCGGGCCGATGTGCCGCCGCAGGCCGGTGGGCCGCTGTGGGGCGATGGGCACCTACGGGGCGATGGGCTGCCGGGAGGCGGTGTGCCGCCGCAGGCCGATGTGCCGCCGGGGGCCGGTGGGCCGCTGTGGGGCGATGCGCTGGCGCGAGGCGATGGGTCGCCGCGGGCCGAGAGGCCGCTGCGAGGCGACGTGGGCAGTGGGGCCGCGGTCGTCCCGCCGGTCGGCGCCTCGCCGGTCGGGTCGTGGGATCAGGTTGTGCCGGCGGATCACCGTTCCACCTCCATGCCGCCGGTGGCCGCGGAGCCGGCGCATCCGCCCGCGGGCCGCTGGGATCCGCTGCTCGACCGGGCCGCAGGTACCGCCCGCCGGGACCAGGCCGATCCGGCACCCGTGGCGATGCCGCCGGTGGCGGCAGAACCGACCCGCCCGCCGGGGCCGTGGGACCAGGCTGGGTCGCCCGAGGCGCCGTCTGCGGTGCCGCCGGGTGCGGAGCCGCGACCCGAGGCGGCGGCGTTGCCGCCGGTGGCGGCGGAACCGGCCGCAGGCCGGACGGCCGG
>DATDKW010000369.1:0-25479 GCA_036519715.1 Mycobacteriales bacterium | reverse complement strand
TCCAGGTAGGCGTCGAACTCCGGCTCGCCCTCGACCAGGTAGGCCAGGTCGCGGTCCTCCAGCTCGATGAACCGGCGCCGGCACTGCTCCTGGGCGACCAGGATGTGCTTCTGGGCCAGCCGGTTGCCGACCCCGCGCGACCCCGAGTGCAGGAACAGCCAGACCCGGTCGGCCTCGTCCAGGGACACCTCGATGAAGTGGTTGCCGGAGCCGAGGGAGCCGAGCTGCAGCGGCCAGTGGGCGACCGCCCCGTCGGCCTGGTCCACTCCGGACAGTCCGCGCAGCTCCTCCACCCGCTTCTCGGCGGTCCGGGTCAGCGTGCGGTTGCGGCCGCCGGCCGACAGCGGGATCGCCCGCGAGATCTGCCCGTGCAGCGGGGCCAGGTTGCGCCCTCGCAGCGAGTCCGCGGTGAACTGGGTCCGGACCGCCATCATCCCGCAGCCGATGTCCACGCCGACCGCGGCCGGCATGATCGCGCCCTCGGTCGGGATGACCGAGCCGACCGTCGCGCCCTTCCCCAGGTGCGCGTCCGGCATGAGGGCCAGGTGCGGGTGGATGAACGGCATCCGGGCGGTGCGCTCGGCCTGTTCCCGGGTGCCGGGCTCCAGGATCGAGGCCCAGTTCACCAGGCGTGCGGTGATCCTCTCCACCCGTGCAGTGAACCCGCCGCCCCGGTCGGCCGCACCCGCATTAGTTGGCCGGGCCGCCCCGGCAGCGCACGATCTCGACGTCCCCGACCGAGTACGAGGGTTCCGCGGCACGCAGGGCATCGAAGAGTTCTCCGACCGGGTCCAGCCGCAGTCGCCGGGCCTGCGCGACCGCCTCTGGTACGGCGGGGCCAGCACCCGCTCCGCGGTCTGGGCCGGCCAGCACCGGATGAACTTCCTCACCAGCAGCGTGATCCGGGCCGAGGAGTCCGACGACTTCGCCACCGTCCAGCAGGCCCAGATCCGCGCCTTCCGGGCCGCCCACCCGGCCGGGGCCGCGGCCCGGGTGTCCCAGGGGCTGGTCGTGATCCCCACCGACAGCGCGTCGCCGGCCCAGAAGGCCAAGTACGCGGCGTACGTCGAGTCGCGGATGCCCCGCACCGCCTCGCCGCAGGGGCCGGCCCGGATGATGTCCGCGCCCGACCTGCTCGGCAGCTCCGACCGGATCGCCGAGGCCCTGCACGGGCACGCCGGCTTCCGCGAGGTCACCGAGGTCGCGTTCGCCCTGCCGTTCAGCTTCGCGGAGGAGGACTACGTGCAGATCCTCACCGACATCGCCGGCCGGCTCGGCCCGGCCCTGGGCTGGGCCCCCCGCTCCGGCTAGCGCCGGGTGCCGAAGTCCTGGGTCCAGTAGACGCCGTAGGTCGAGGACGAGGACGTCGCGTATCCGACGCCGATCTCGTGCAGGGCGCAGTTGAGGATGTTGGCCTTGTGCCCGGGGCTGTTCATCCAGGAGGTCATGACGGCCTGCGGGGTGCGCTGGCCGGCGGCGATGTTCTCGGCCGCGGTGGAGAACCGGTAGCCCGCGGCGGTGATCCGGTCGAACGGGGACCGGCCGTCCTGGCTGTTGTGGTCGAAGTAGTTGTGCGCGGCCATGTCCGCGCTGTGCGCCTGCGCCGCCGAGGTGAGGGTGGCGTTGACGGTCAGCGCCCCGCAGCCGGCCTTGGCCCGCTCGGCGTTGGTCAGCGTGACGACCTGGGCCGTGACGCTGCTGTTGCCACCGGGTGGGGTGACCGGCGGGGCCGGGGCGGTCGTCGGCGTGCTCGGCGGGGTGGTGGTGGTCGGCGCGGGCGCCGGTGGTGTGCCGGGCATGGTCGGCCGGGGGGTCGGCCGGTGCCGGCGGGGCGGCGAGGTCGGGTACAGCCGCCGGGCCGGGGCCGGGGCCGGCAGCGCGCGACCCTTCCGGGTCGTCGCCGTGGACCGGTCGGGCGCGGCGGTCTGCCCGGTCGCGGCCGGGGCTGGGGCGCCGTCCGCGGTCAGGGTCTGCGCGACCGGGGCCCGGTCGCCGTCGGGGGAGGCGCTGGCCATGGTGACCGCCGTCGCCAGGGCCGCGGCCGCGAGGGCCGCGGGCAGCACGACCCAGCGACTGGTGAGCGACGAGCGGCGCATCACGGCGTCCTTCCGGCGACGGAGAGTGTCGGGGGGACGGTACGGAACTTCCGGTAAGGATCAAGCCCAACCAACTCGTTACGCGTCGTGGCACACCGTGAAGCCTGCCGCTGACCTGCGGCGACGGGCCGTCCAGGCTCCTGTCCGCGATTCACCGGCCGGCCCAGAACGACCCGAACGGGTGAACGCCGGCCGGCGATGCTGAACGATCGGTGGCGTCCCGCCGTAGTGCGGACGTCCGGCGCGGTCGCCGGGTCCGCAGACATCGTCCGACTGCGAAGGAATCCTCATGAGCGTCAAGTTCGGCATCCTGGCCACTCTCGAGGCCAAGCCCGGCCGCGGCGACGACCTCGCCGTCTTCCTCCGGCAGGGCCGCGAGCTCGCGGTGGCCGAGTCCGGCACCGTCACCTGGTACGCGTTCCGCCTCGGCGAGACGACGTACGGCATCTTCGACACCTTCGACGACGAGGACGGCCGGAGCGCCCACCTGAACGGCGAGATCCCGGCCGCGCTGGGCCAGGTCGCCCCCGACCTGCTGGCTGCCGACCCCGACATCCGGCCGGTCGACATCGTCGCCGTGAAGTAGGCCCGCCCGCGCGCCCTGCTCCGGGCGCCGGGCGGGGAGGATGGACGGGTGGGGCTGCTGGGGCCGACCGGGGTCGAGGTCGGGGACTTCGTCTGCGGGGCCGGGAGCATCGGCGGGTTCGGGTCGTCGCCGGCCCTGCGGGGTCAGGGGATGACCGCGGCCGAGGGGTGGCGGCAGCTGGACGCCGCCGCCGCCCGGGGGATCCGGGTGATCGACACGGCCGACGCGTACGGCGGCGGCGAGAGCGAGCGCGTCGTCGGCGACTGGCTCCGGGCGCAGGTTGCGCCGGAGACCGGCCCGGTCGGTGACCGGGATGTCCTGGTCGCGACCAAGGTGGGCAACGTCCCCGACCGGGGTGGCGTCGACCTGTCGGCTGCGCACATCCGCCGGCAGATCCGGACCAGCGTCGAGCGGCTCGGCCGGGTCGACCTCTACCTGACCCACCAGCCCGACCCGGCCACGCCGCCGGAGGAGACGCTGACCGCGCTGGCCGAGCTGGTCGCGGCCGGCACCATCCGCGCGTACGGCTGCTGCAACGTCGACCGGCCCGAGCTGGAGCGGCTGCTGGCCGCGGCCGACCGGGCCGGCCTGCCTCGCCCCGGCTGGCTGCAGAACTCCTTCAACCTGATCGACCGCCGGGACGAGCGCGACCTGCTGCCGCTGCTGGTGGCCGAGGGCCTGGGCTACACGCCGTACTCGCCGCTGGCCGGCGGGGTCCTGTCCGACCGCTACCTCGACGGCGCGCGCCCGGCGCCGGGCAGCCGGGCCGCGGCCGGCGACCTCGGCTACGCCCTCACCGCCGACGTGCCGGCCCGGGTGCGCGAGCTGGCCCGGCACGCGGCCGCGCACGGGGTCTCCACCGCCGGCCTGGCCCTGGCCTGGCTGCGCACCCACCCGCGGGTGACGGCCGCGATCGTCGCGCCCCGCACCGGCGACCAGTGGCGGGCCGTCGACGAGGCCCTGGCCCTGGACCTCGACGACCGGACCGCAGAGGTCGTCGGCGCACTGTTCAGCTGAGGCGGCCCAGGAACGCCAGCACCCGCTCGGTCAGCAGCGCGGCCGCGTCCCTGTCGTACGACGGGAGGCTCTCGTCGGCGAACAGGTGGGCCTCGCCCGGGTACAGGAACAGCTCGGCGTCGTCCGGGGCGGCCGCGACCAGGGCCCGGGCGGCGTCGAGGTCCCCGCCCTCCTCGGTGAAGAACGGGTCGGCGTCCATCCCGTGGATCTGCACCGGCACACCCGCCGGCCAGCCGTCGCCGTACTCGGACACCGGCAGGCAGCCGCTGAGGAACAGGGCGCCGGCCGCGCCCGGCCGGGTCTGGGCCAGCAGCTGGGCCGGCATCACCCCGAGTGAGAACCCCGCGTAGACCAGGCCGCCGGGCAGGTCGTCGGCGGTCCGCCGGCCGCGCTCGGTGATCTGGTCGAACCCGGCCTTGCCCGCGTACGCGAGGCCCTCGTCGAGGGTCTCGAAGACGTGCCCCTCGTACAGGTCGGGGGTGTGGACGGTGTGTCCGGCCCGGGTCAGCCGGTCGGCGAAGTCGCGGACCCCGGTCGTCAGCCCGTGGGCGTGGTGGAACAGCAGGACCTCGGCCATGTCCTTCTCCTTCTGTGCGTTCCGGTGCGAACCCGCGGGATCCTGCCCCACCCCTCCGACAATTCCGCCCGGCCCGGCTCGCGAGCCGGTCGGCGTCACGTCCGGGCGGGGAGATCGGCGGCCCGCAGGCGCACACACCAGCGGCGGCTGCGCGACGACGAGGGCGAAGGCCGGGCAGCACTCGTCCTCGACGCCACCACGCCCCGCGGCCTAACTCTCCTGGAACCGGCCGCAGGGGCCGCTGGTCGCAGCCGACCGACCGCTGACCGAGCGCTGACACAGCAGTTGCCGCCGCAATCAGGCACGGAGCTAGCATCAGCACGTCGTGTCTCAGGCGGTCGGAAACTGGGCACTGATGGCTGTCTGAGGCGTACCGGTGACGGGGATCAGCCAGTGGGAGGCCACGATGCCCGACTCAGTCCCGGCCGGACCGGATCCGGTCGTCGCCAGCCAGCGCCGGCGGGCGGTCATCGCCAGCACGGTCGGCACCACCATCGAGTGGTACGACTTCTTCCTCTACGGCACCATCGCCGCCCTCGTCTTCCCGCACCTGTTCTTCCCCAGCGGCTCGCAGTACTCGGGGATCCTGGCCTCGTTCGCGGTGCAGTTCGTCGGGTTCGGCGCGCGGCCGATCGGGGCGGCGATCTTCGGCCACGTCGGCGACCGCCTCGGCCGCAAGAACACCTTGGTCACCACGCTCATGCTGATGGGCGTCTCGACGTTCCTGATGGGCCTGCTGCCCGGCCGGGAGTCGATCGGCCTGGCCGCGCCGATCCTGCTGGTGATCCTGCGGATCCTGCAGGGCATCGGGGTCGGCGGCGAGTGGGGCGGCTCGGTGCTGCTGTCGATGGAGTGGGGCTCGCAGCGGCGGCGCGGGCTGATGGCCAGCTACCCGCAGCTCGGGGTGCCGCTGGGGCTGCTGCTGTCCACCGGCATGGTCAAGCTCATGCAGGGCACGACCTCTGACGACAGCTTCGACAGCTGGGGCTGGCGGGTGCCGTTCCTGCTCAGCATCGTGCTCGTCGGCATCGGCCTGTACGTGCGGCTGCGGGTGCTGGAGAGCCCGGCCTTCGCCGAGGTCAGGAAGCAGCAGGTGATCGTCAGGCAGCCGGTGCTGGAGGTCATCCGGACCCAGCCGCGGGAGATCCTCACCTCGGCCTTCGTCCGGATGTCGGAGCAGGCGCCGTTCTACCTCTTCATCACGTTCGTGCTGACGTACGGCACGACCAAGCTGGGCCTGGCCCGCGGTGACCTGCTGAACTACACGCTGGTGGCGGCCGCGGTGGGGCTGATCAACGTCCCGCTGTTCGGCCACATCTCCGACCGGATCGGCCGGCGGCTGACGTACGGGATCGGCATCGCCGGCACCGCGATCTTCGCCTTCCCGTACTTCGGGCTGCTCAACACCAAGACGTCCGGCCTGGTGCTGCTGGCGATCGTGCTGTCGCTGGTGGTCCACGACATCCAGTACGGGCCGCAGGCGGCGCTGATCGCGGAGAGTTTCGGCACCAACCTGCGCTACAGCGGGGCCGGGCTGGGCTACCAGCTGGCGTCGGTGATCGCCGGCGGTCCGGCGCCGTTGATCGCGACGGCCATCCTCAAGCACACCGGGTCCAGCACCTGGATCAGCTGGTACATCGTGGGGTGCTGTGTCCTGGCCGCGCTGGCCCTCTGGCTGATGCCGCGGCGGACCGAGTCGGCGCCGATCTCCGACTACGACGCGGCGGTGGAGCAGGGCGCGGCGGCCGCCCGGGAGGTCTGACCGCCGTCCACAGTGAAGGGATCGGACTCCACCTACCGGACGGTCACCAGCACCAGCGGCTCGTCCTGCCCGGACCAGGTGCCGCGCAGCCGCTCCCCGGTGGCGTCGACCAGGCCGTCGAGCCGGCGCCGCACGGTCACGGTCAGGCCGCCGGCCTCGACGACCGTCGCGTTCGGACCGTCCACCGCGGACACGGTGTCGACCGGCGGCACGGCCGCGCCGGGCGACCCGCTGCCGGCGACCCGTACGGTCGGCTTCCGCAGCTCGATGCCGGCGCCGGAGTCGTACTGCAGCTCGGCCTCGTGCCCGCCGGTGAGCACGGCCGCGATCAGGGCCCGGACGCAGACCGGGTCGGCGCAGCCGTCGTAGATCCAGCGGGAGCCGAGCACGGAGTGCTCCATGGTGGTCACGAGCGCGTCCTCGGCCCCGGCCAGCGGCGCCCCGCGGTAGGTCAGCGGCGCCTGCAGCACGACCCCGTCCGCGGTCCGCACCAGCATCGTCTCGATGCCGACCTCGCCGTCGGGGTCGTCGAACCGGTAGGCCCCGACCTGGGTCAGCGCCGACGCGTCCAGGCCGGCGGCCCAGGGCCGGCCGGGCACCCAGGCGGTCAGGGCTTCGAGCTTGGTCGGGGTCACCTGCGCGTTATGGAGGAGGGCCACGGCCGGAGGTTACGGCGAGCTGAGCTGCGGCAGCACCTTGGCCCCGAACACGTCGATGAACTCGTCGTCCTCGCCGACCGGGTGCAGGTAGAGCTCGTCGAACCCGAGCTCCTGGTATTCCCGCAGCCGGGCCGCCAGCAGCCCCGGGTCCGAGGACACCAGCACGTTGCGGGCGACCTCCTCCGGCGGCACGAACCGGGTCGCGGCCTCGAACTGCTCCGGCGTGTCCAGCTCCCAGGCCAGGCTGGTCGGCAGGCAGTTGCTGCGCCACTTGTCGCAGGCCACGGCGAGGGCGGTGTCGTCGTCGCGGGCCCAGGACAGGTGCACCTGCAGGTGCAGGCCGCCGCGGCCGCCGGCGCCCCGGTAGGCGTCGACCATCCCGCGCAGCAGCTCGGGGGACTGGTTGACGGTGATGAGGCCGTCGGCCCAGCCCGCCGCCCAGGCCGCGGTCTGCGGACTGATCGCACCGGCGACCAGCTTCGGCGGCTCGTCCGGCAGCGACCACAGCCGGGCCCGGTCGACCACGACCAGCCCGCGGTGGCTGACCTCCTCGCCCCGCCACAGCGCCCGCATCACCTCGACGCACTCGCGCAGCCGGGCCATCCGCACGTCCTTGGCCGGCCAGGGATCGCCGGTGACGTGCTCGTTGAGGGCCTCCCCGCTGCCCACCGCGACCCAGGGGAAGCGGCCCGGGAACATCGCCCCCAGGGTGGCCATGGCCTGGGCCGAGATGACCGGGTGGTAGCGCTGGCCGGGGGCGTGGAAGGCGCCCATCGGCACCCGCTGGGTGGCCTGCAGGGCGGCGCCGAGCCAGGACCAGGTGTAGCCGGAGTGG
Source organism: Mycobacteriales bacterium (assembly GCA_036519715.1). Taxonomy (GTDB): domain Bacteria; phylum Actinomycetota; class Actinomycetes; order Mycobacteriales; family CADCTP01; genus CADCTP01. Next base: position 17,947 of record DATDKW010000369.1, on the reverse strand, counting down.
CCCTGGCTGCTGCTCCACGGCGCGAGGTGGTCGGAGCACATCACCGCGTCGAAGCCCGCCTCCTCCGCGCGCACGGCGGAGTCGCGCAGGTCGCGCGGATGGGCCTGCTCGTGCTGGGCGTGGAACCCGATGACCGGCATGGACCGGTCCTACCCCACCCCAAGCCCAGGTCAAGCGCCGACCGCGCGCCCCACCTCGGCGGCGAAGGCGACGAAGCCCTCGGGGTCGGGATCGTCCACGGTCGGCTGTAGGACGACCGTGTCCGCCCCGGCCGCGGCCCAGCGGGCGACCTCCGCCGCCACCGCGTCCACGTCCCCGACCGCGGACCGGTCCGCGGCCGTGGGCCAGCCCCAGTGCGCGGCCTCGGCCGCCATCCGGGACCGGGCGTCCGGGCCGGTGGCGGCGGCCAGGTAGACGACGACCGGGTGGGGGTCCGTCCGCCCGGCCTCGGCCCGGCCCTCCTCGATCAGCTCCCGGGCCCGGGCCAGCCGCTCCGGCGTGGTGCCGCCGGGCACGATGGTGCCGTCGGCGTGGGCGCCGCACAGCCGCAGCGTCTTCGGGCCCTCGCCGCCGGCCAGCACGGCCGGGGCCTGCGGCGGCGGCCAGTCCAGCGCGACCGAGTCCAGCTGCACGTACCGGCCCGAGGTGGTGACGGTCCGCCCGGCCAGCAGGTCCCGCAGCAGGTCCAGCTGCTCGGCCAGCAGCGTCAGCGGCGAGCCGGCCCGGGCGCCGACCTGGCCCATCCAGTCCTGCACGCCGTGGCCGACGCCGATGACCGGCCGGCCCGGGAACAGCCGGTGCAGCGTGGCCAGCTCCATCGCGGTGAGGGCGACGTTGCGCAGCGGCACCGGCAGCAGCCCGACCCCGACGGAAAGCTGCTCGGTCCAGGCCAGCGCGGCCGTCGCGGCCGCGATCCCGCTCTCCCGGAAGCAGTCCTCCCACAACCACAGCTCGGCCAGCCCGGCCCGGTCGGCCGCCTCGGCCACCGGCCGCAGCCGCTCGGGCGGGAGCTGAGGCAGGAACACCGCACCGACCGTCGTCATCGCCCCATCCTGGCAGAGGGGCGGCCCCGGTCAGCCGGCTGCGCGGCGGGTGATCCGCTCCTGCCGGAACCAGGTCCAGGCCATGGCCAGGGCGAGCGCGGCCAGGGCCAGCCCGAGGATCCGGGAGAACCGGGAGTCGGCGGTCAACGCCCATCGTCCGCAGGGTGCGCCAGAGCAGCCCGATGACGCCCCAGGACGGCGCCGGTCACCCGTCCGGCGCAATCGGCCTGCGTCGGCCAGACTGGCGGCATGCCCGTCGACCCCGCCGCGGCCGCGGACTTCCTGACCGAGCGGCACCTGGCCACCCTGACCACCTACCGGGCCGACGGCAGCGCGCACGTGGTGCCGGTCGGCTTCACCTGGGACCCGGCCGCCGGGCTGGCCCGGGTGATCACCTCCGGCGGCTCGCAGAAGGCCGCGAACGTCCGCCGCGACGGCCGGGCCGTGCTGTGCCAGGTCGACGGGCGGCGGTGGATCACCCTGGAGGGCACCGCCCGCGTCGCCGACGACCCGGCCGCGGTGGCGGAGGCCGTGGCCCGCTATGCCGGGCGCTACCGGCAGCCCCGGGAGAACCCGGCCCGGGTCGCCCTGGAGATCACCGTGACCCGCGTCCTGGGCCCGTACTCGTAGCGGGCCGTGCTCGGGGCGGTCAGTGGGACCGGGCGAAGTCCTGGGACCGGATCGTCGCGAACGCCACGACCGCGGACACCAGCGCGATGATCGCGGCCACCAGCAGGATCCGGTCCAGGCCGGTGGTGAACGCGGCCCGGGCCAGCTGCTCGGCCGGACCGCGGGCGCCGGCCGGCAGCCCGGCCAGGGCCGACCCGGCGTCGCCGGACCGGATGGCGGCGGCCAGCTCCGTTCCGCGCCGGGCCAGTCCGGGGACCGCGCCCACGTGCCCCAGCACGTACGAGGAGACCTGGTTGGAGAACAGCGTGCCCAGCAGGGCGATGCCGGTGGCGATGCCGACCTGGCGGAACGTCGAGCTGATGCCGGAGGCCATCCCGGCCTGCTGCGGCGGCACCACCCCGACTGCGGTCGAGGCCAGCGGCGGGTTGACCAGGCCGACCCCGAGCCCGGCCACGAGCAGCCCCGGCACCAGGTGGGTCCAGGACGAGCCGGCGTCGAGCCCGCGCATGAGCAGCAGCCCGATCCCGACCAGGGCCAGCCCCGGCCCGATCAGGAAGCGCACCGGCACCCGCGACGACAGCCGGCCGGCGATCGTCGCGGTGGCCAGCGTGCCGCCGGAGAGCACCAGCAGCCGCACGCCGGTGCCCAGCGCGCTGAAGCCCAGCACGTCCTGCAGGTAGAGCACGAGGTAGAGCAGCAGCGCGAAGATCGACGCGCTCAGCCCGAACGCGGCCACCGACCCGCCGGTGAACGTCGGCAGCCGGAACAGGCCCAGGTCGAACATCGGGTGCCGGCCGCGCGCCTCCACCACCACGAACGCCGCCAGCAGCAGCGCCGCCGCGACCAGGCAGCCGAGCACGAGGCCGTCGGTGAAGGAGCGCTGGCCGGACTCGATCAGGCCGTACACCAGGGCGGCCAGGGCCAGGGTGAACAGTGCGAAGCCGATCCAGTCCGGGCGGCGGGCCTGGGGTGACCGGGACTCCGCCACCCTGGTCAGCGCGATCCCCACCGCGACCAGGCCGATCGGCAGGTTGACGAAGAAGATCCAGCGCCAGGACAGGCCGGTGGTCAGCAGGCCGCCCAGCAGCGGCCCGATGGCCACGGCCAGGCCGGTGATCGTGCCCCAGATCCCGAACGCGGTGCCGCGGTCCTTGCCCCGGAACGCGTCCGCCAGCAGCGCCAGCGACACCGCGAACATGACCGCCCCGCCGACGCCCTGCAGGGCCCGGGACAGCTGCAGCATCAGCGTCGAGCTCGCGACCCCGCACAGCAGCGAGGCGACGGTGAACACGACCAGGCCGGCGACGTAGAGCCGGCGGCGGCCGTACAGGTCGGCCAGGCTGCCGCTGGTCAGCAGCAGCGCGGCCAGGCTCAGCGCGTACGCGTCGACGACCCACTGCAGGTCGGAGAAGCTGGACTGCAGGGCGGTCTGGATGTCGGGCAGCGCGACGTTCACGATCGTCACGTCCAGCAGCAGCATGAACGTGCCCAGGCAGACCGCGACCAGGGTCCACCACTTGTTGCCGCGGGCGTCGCCGGCCTCCGGGCGCGTCGCGTCGAGGCGGGTCTCGGTCATGCACTGCTCCCGTCGGGGCCAGGGTGACCGGACCGTGCGCCGGACGTCCGGACGTTACCGCGCGTGACCGCAGCCCGCTTCCTGAGCGCCGCCTGAGGAAATCGCCGCCGGAGTGACGAACGGGACACGGGCCGGGCGCGCCCGGGACAGCGGGGATCTTTACCCTGAGGTGTGACCGTCGCACCGATCTCCGCCCTCGGCACCGTCCGTACGGTGCCGATCGGCAACCCCGGTGACCTGCTCGACCTGCTGCCCGGTCCGGGCGGCCTGGCCTGGGTCACCGGCGGCGAGGGGCTGGTCGGCTGGGGCACCGCGGCCCGGCTGGAGCTGACCGGGCCGGACCCGTTCGCGGCCGCCGACGCCTGGTGGCGGGAGCTGCTGGCCGGGACCGAGGTCGCCGACGACGTCGGGCTGCCCGGCTGCGGGCCGGTGGCGTTCGGGTCGTTCGCGTTCGACGGCGCGACCGGGACGTCCGCGCTGGTCGTGCCGGAGACCGTGGTCGGGGTCCGGGACGGCGTCTGGTGGCTGACCACTCTGGGCTCCGGGTCCGCACCGGTCCGGCAGCGAGCGCCCCGGCCGCCCGGTGACGTCCGGTACGGCGAGGGCAGCCGGACCGCGGCCGAGTGGACCGGTGCGGTGGCCGAGGCGATCCGGCGCATCGACCGGGGCGACGTCGAGAAGGTGGTGCTGGCCCGGGACGTGGTCGCCCGCGCCGACGGCCCGGTCGACCCGCGCTGGCTGCTGCGCCGGCTGGCCGCCGGCTACCCGGGCTGCTGGACCTTCGCCGTCGACGGTCTGCTCGGCGCGACCCCGGAGATGCTGGTCCGGCTGGAGAAGGGCGTCGCCACCTCGCGGGTCCTGGCTGGCACCCTGCCCCGCACCGCCGGCGGCGGCGCCGCGCTGGCCCGCTCGGCCAAGGACCTCAGCGAGCACCGGTACGGCGTGGCCTCGGTCGCCGACGCGCTGTCCCGGCACTGCGGGCCGGTCGAGGTCCCCGACGCCCCGTACGTGCTGGCCCTGCCGAACGTGCTGCACCTTGCCACCGACGTCTCGGCCGTGGTCGCCGACGGCTCCACGTCGCTGGGGCTGCTGGCCTCGCTGCACCCGTCGGCGGCGGTGTGCGGGTCGCCGCGGCCGGCCGCGCTGGAGGTCATCCGCGCGGTCGAGGGCCTGGACCGGGGCCGGTACGCCGGTCCGGTCGGCTGGATGAACGCCGCCGGTGACGGCGAGTGGGGCATCGCCCTGCGCTGCGCCGAGCTGGACCCGGACCGGCCGGACCGGCTGCGGCTGTTCGCCGGCTGCGGGATCGTGGCCGGCTCCGACCCTGAGGACGAGCTGGCCGAGAGCGAGGCCAAGCTGCTGCCGATGCGCGAGGCCCTGCGCACCGCGGTCTAGCTCCGCCGCGGCGTCAGGCGCCGCCGTCCAGCTCGGCCACGACCGCGGCGGTGAGCGCGGCCTCGACCTCGGCCGCTTCGGTCCGGTCGGTGCGCACCTCGACCACCCGCAGCCCGGCCGGCTCGGTCAGCGCTTCGGTCAGGGACGCCCGGGTGGTGACGCGCCGGTGCGGGGTGCCGGTGGCCGCGCACAGGGCGGCCAGGTCGACCCCGTGCGGGGTGCCGAAGACCCGCTCGAAGGCGTCCCGGTGTTCCGGCGCGCCCTGCTCCAGCAGCCCGAACAGCGCGCCGCCGTCGTTGTTGACGACCACGATGGTCAGGTCCGGCCGCGGCTCGCCCGGGCCGATGACCAGCCCGTTGGCGTCGTGCAGGAAGGTCAGGTCGCCCATCAGCGCGTACGTGGGCCGGCCGTCGCGGTCGGTTTCTTGGTCGTCTCGCCGGTTGGCCTGCAGAGCGAGGGCGGCGCCGACCGCGGTCGACACGGTGCCGTCGATGCCGGCCACCCCGCGGTTGGCCAGCACGGTGACGCCGGGCCGGGGTCCGGCCAGGAACAGGTCGCGCACCGACTTGGACGAGCCGCTGACCAGCAGGCCGCCGGGCCGTACGGCGTCCAGGACCAACTCGGCCACCACCGGCTCGGACAGGCCGTCGGCCAGCACCTTGTCCGCGGCGGCCCGGGCGGCGTCGGCGGCCGCGCGCCAGGCCGGCAGCCAGCCCTCGTCGCGGCCACCCCCCGGTGTCGGCACGCCGGGCAGGACGCGGACCGCGTGGCCGCCCGGGTCGGTCCAGCCGCGGTATCCGGCGACCACGTCGAGCGGGGCGGTCGCGGTCAGCCGGGCCACGGCGCGGCTCAGCGTGGGGCGGCCGGCGACCAGGATCCGGTCCGGACGGTGCGCGGCCAGGAAGCCCGGGGCCCGCAGCACCAGGTCGCCGCCCGGGAGCACGGACGGTCCCGGCTCGGCCCGCCCGCTCGGCTCGGCCACGACCGGCCAGCCCCGGGCCGCGGCCAGGGCGAGCACGGCGGTGGCCTCGAGCGCGTCGCCGAGCACGACGACGGTCCGGTCCGGCAGGTCGTCGGCCGGGGGCGGGACCGGCGCCGGCGGCACGACCGCGGTCCAGGGGACGCCACCGGGTCGGCCGTCCAGCGGCTCGGGCCAGTCGCCGCCGGCGTCCGGGACCAGCGGCTCCCGCAGCGCGACGTTGACGTGCACCGGGCCGGGCGCCGGGCCGGTGGCGGCGGCGACCGCGCGGTCCACGGTCGCCCGCCAGTAGGCGTTCTGCCCGGCCCGGCGGTCCGGTGCGCCCAGCTCGACGAACAGCCGGACCGCGGCGCCGAACAGGCCGAGCTGGTCGATCGTCTGGTTGGCGCCGACCCCGCGCAGCTCCGGCGGCCGGTCCGCGGTCAGCAGCAGCATCGGCACCCCGGCGTGGGCGGCCTCCAGCACGGCCGGGTGCAGGTTGGCCACGGCCGTGCCGGACGTGGTCACCACCGCGACCGGGGTCCGGCTCACCTTGCCCAGCCCGAGCGCGAGGAAGGCGGCCGACCGCTCGTCGATCCGTACGTGCAGCCGCAGCCGCCCGGCCGCGTCCGCCGCCTGCAGCGCGAACGCCAGCGGCGCCGACCGGGACCCCGGCGCCAGCACCGCCTCCCGCACCCCGGCCCGGACCAGCTCGTCCACCACCACCCGCGCCAACGCCGTCGACGGGTTCACCCCGCCACCCCGGCGGCGCCCGCGGAGGGTCCGGTCGCGTCGGCGGTCGCGGTCGCGGGCTCGCGCAGCAGCGCGAGGCAGCGGAGCAGGCGGGCCTCCCACCGGGCGTGCACGTCCGGCGGCGCGGCCAGCTCCGCCAGCAGCCCCGGATCCGGGACCACCGGGCCCACCGGCAGCACCCCGCCCCGCGGCACCAGCGGGTCCCGCACCACGTCGGCCGCCATCAGCCCGACCGTTCCCAGCCCGCAGGCGTACGGGAGCGAGGGCAGCGCCGCCGCCAGCGCCAGCCCGGCCGCGATCCCGACCGAGGTGTCCAGCGCGCTCGACACCACCACCGGCAGTCCGCACCCGGCCGCCACCCGCAGCGCCGCCGCGACCCCGCCCATCGGCGCGACCTTGAGCACGACCAGGTCGGCCTCCCCGGCCACCGCCACCCGGGCCGGATCGGAGGCCTTGCGCACGCTCTCGTCGGCCGCGATCGCGACCGCGCCACCGAGCTCCTGGCGCAGCGCTGCCAGCTCCGGCAGCGTCGCGCAGGGCTGCTCCGCGTACTCCAGCCCGTACGGCAGGAGCGCGGTCAGCGCCGCCACCGCCCCCGGCACCGACCAGGCCGCGTTGGCGTCCACCCGGATCCGGCCGCCGGCACCGAGCACGTCCCGTACCGCGGCCACCCGGGCCACGTCGTCGGCCAGCACCTGGCCGGCCTGCGCGACCTTCACCTTCACCGTCGTGCAGCCGGGGAACCGGGCCAGCACCCCGGGGACCGCCGCGGCCGGCACCGCGGGCACGGTCGCGTTCACCGGCACCGCGTGGCGGCGCGGCGCCGGCCACCCGGTCCAGGCCGCCTCGACCGCGGCCGCCAGCCACCGGGCCGACTCGGCGTCGCCGTACTCGGCGAACGGCGCGAACTCGCCCCACCCCGCCGGCCCCTCCAGCAGCACCGCCTCCCGCACCGACACCCCGCGGAACGGCATCCGCATCGGCACCCGCACCACGTGCAGTCCGGCCCGGAGCTCGTCGACGGAAGGCAGCACCCGTCCATCCTCCTCCGGCCCGCCGGTCCCGCCCGCCGCGGTGTGCACGTAGACCTCGGCGGGCAGCACCTGGAGCTGCACCGGTTCTCCAACCTCGTGCCCATGCGCGACCTCACCACCGGCGACCTGGAGGAGATGCCGCTGCTGGCCGGCCAGGGGGTCGGGCTGGTCGACTCCGTCCAGCCGGCCGCCGCCGTGGTCGCCGCGCTGACCGCCCAGGCCCGCGACATGCTCGACCGGCACCGGACCCGGGTCTGAGCGTGTCGGTCAGAGGGTCGTGAACACCGGATAGGGGTGGTAGGGCAGGCGCTCGAACCGGGTCCCGGACAGCCCCATGACCTCTCGCACCGCGGCGGTCTCGCCCGGGAAGTTCAGCTGGGCGAACTGGTCGAAGGCGAGGATGCTGCCCCTCGGCATGCGCTCGAGCAGGAGATCGAGGCAGGCCCGGGTCGGGTCGTGCAGGTCCAGGTCGAAGTAGGCCAGGCTGACGACGGCCTCGGGATGGTCCGACAGATACCGGGGCAGCGTCTCGCGTACGTCGCCGGTCCGGATCTCGTAGCGCCGGACGTGGGCCTGCGGCCCGTCGAGCTCGCACGCGTCGAGAACGTCGGTCAGGTGGCTCACGTAGTCCGCCCCCACGGCCAGGCCGCCGGCCCGGATCAGCGCGTGCTCCCCGTCGAGGCCCGTCACCTCCGGGAAGCCTTCGAAGGTGTCGAACCCGACGATGCGCCGGGTGTAGTTGTGCGGCTCCAGGAGCTCCCGCAGCGCGACGAACAACGACATCCGCCGCCCCCAGTGGACACCGAGCTCAAACACCTCGCCGGGTACGTCGAGGATCCTGCGGTAGAGGTCGGCGGTGGTGAGCAGGTCGCCGACGGTCTCGCGGTCGAGGTAGAGCGACAGGTTGCGGGGCAGTTCCGCGGGCGGGACGGGGGACGACGCCAGCAGCTCGGAGATGCGCCGGCGACCGTCCCGCTGGTGCGGACCGAGGTGCGGGTGCAGGTCCCGTCGCGGCCGGTCCGCCCTGTCCGTGCCGCTGGGATCGCTCACTCTGCTCCCCGGTCGCGTCCGCACCTGCTGCCCGGACCGCATCGAGCGGTCCCCGATGTGCGACAGATGCGTCACGATAGCGATGTGCGGATCCCCCGAACGGTGGTCGAGGCCGGGATCGGCGTCGTCACGGGCGTCCCGGTGTATCTCGCCGGCGTCGCGGGCTTCGACGACACCGCGACCCGTACGCAGCACTGGGAGGTCGCCGGCGCGGCGGTCGCGACGGCCGTGGGCGCCTTCCTCACGGCCAAGGTCGGCGGCTCGGCGCTCCGCCGGAGCGCGTCCGCGGCGGCGGCACCGTCGGCGGCGGCCGACCCGACCGGCGACCAGCCCCGCCGCTTCTCCAACCTGGCCGGCCGCAATCCCCACTTCACGGGCCGGGAGGACACGCTGCAGCTCCTGGCCGAACCGCCCGGCCCGACCCGGCCGCGAGGCCAGGTGCTGTGCGGTCTCGGTGGCGTCGGGAAGTCCCAGCTGGCGCTGGAGTACGCGCACCGGCACGAGAGCGAGTACGACGTCGTCTGGTGGATCAACGCCGAGAGCCGGCTGGCCGCCCGGACCGATCTGCTCGCGCTGGCCCGGCGACTCGGCGTCCGGGAGGCCAAGGACCAGGACGACATGCTCGCGGCCGTGCTGGAGGAGCTGCGCCGGGACCGCCGGTGGCTGCTGGTCTTCGACAACGTCGAGCAGTACGCCGACATCGAGCCGTACTGGCTGCCGCCCGGAGAAGTGGACTGCCTGGCGACCTCCCGCAACCCGCGGTGGGGCGCCCACGCCGCCGTCGTCGAGCTGCCCGTGCTCGACCGCGACGAGTCCGTGCGGTTCCTGAGCCGCCGGATGCCGACGGCGCCGGCCGGTGCCGCCGCCGCGCTGGCCGATGCCCTCGGCGACCTGCCGCTCGCCCTCGAACAGGCCGCGGCGTACCTGGAGGAGACCCGTCTCCCCGCGCAGGACTACCTGGGCCTGGTCGAGGACAGGTCACCGGACCTGCTGCGGCGGGGCACCCCCACCGGCTACCAGCAGACGGTCGCCACCACCTGGTCGATCTCGCTGGCGACCGTCGCCGAGACCATGCCGGCCGCGGCCGGCCTGCTCGGGTTGTTCGCCTACCTCGCCCCGGACGGCATCCCGCGCGACCTCGTCCCGCGGCACCGCCAGGCCTTGCCGGCGCCGCTGGCGGATGCGGCCGCCGACCCGCTCACCTACGCCGACGCGATCGGCCTGCTGGTCCGGTTCTCCCTGGTCGCCGCGACGGAGACAAGCCTGAGCCTGCACCGCCTGGTCCAGGTCGTGGTCCGGGACAGCCATGGTGCCGAGGGCCGCCGCACGCACGCGGCCGCGGCGACCGGGCTGCTCGCGGCGGCGTTCCCGTTCCACACCCGGGAGCCCGCCACCTGGCCGCGCTGCGAGGAGCTGCTGCCGCACGCCCTGGCCGTCACCCGGCACGCGGCCGACCTGGGCGCCGCCCCGCACCAGGCCGGCTGGCTGCTCGACTGCGCCGGCAGCTACCTGTACGAGCGGTTCCAGTTCCGGGCCGCCCGGCGGGTCTTCGAGCGCGCCCTCGGCATCGACGAGGCCGCGTACGGCCCGGACGACCCCGCCGTCGCCATCGACCTGCACAACCTGGCCGTCGTCGCCCTGGACCTCGGCGCGCTGGCCGACTCCCGGGCACTGCTGGAACGGGCCCTGCGGATCGTCGAGGCCGTGTACGGCCCGGAGCACGAGGCAGTGGCCGGCGTCCGCATCGCCCTGGGCCGGACCCTGCAGAACCTCGGCGACTGGCCGGCCGCCCGGCACCAGCTCGAACGCACGCTCGAGGTCGCCGAAAAGCTCGCGCTGCCACCCGACCCCGTGCTGGCCGCCGTGCACAACACCCTGGGCGGCATCCTGCAGGACCTCGGCGACCTCCCGGCGGCCGAGGCCGAGTTCCGGCGGGCGCTGGGGATCCTGACGGCGACCCGCGACCCCGTCGACCCGGCCGTCGCGGCCATCCGCGGCAACCTCGGCCGGGTCCTGCTGGAGGCCGGCGACTTGGCCGCCGCGGACCGTGAGCTCGAGCTCGCGCTGACCATCGACCAGCAGGTCTACGGCGACGTCCACCCGTCGATCGCGACCGACCTCAACAACCTGGGCCGGCTGCACCACGACATGGGCGAGCTCGCGGAGGCCCGGCGGGAGCTGGAGCAGGCGCTGGCGATGGACGAGGAGCTGATCGGCGCCGACACGCACGTCGTCGCCATCCGCTGCAACAACCTGGCCGGCGTGCTGCATGACCAGGGCCAGCTGCCGGAGGCCCGGCGCCTGTTCGAGCGGTCGCTCGGCATCATCGAGGCGATCTGGGGCACCGGTCACCGGATCGTCGCGGTCGTCCGCAGCAACCTCGGCCACGTGTACGAGGACGGCGGGGACCTCCGGCAGGCCGGCACGGAGTACGCCACGGCCGTCGAGGTGTCGGCCCGCGTCTTCGGCACCGACCACCCGGAGACCCAGCGGCAGCAGCAGAACCTGGACCGGGTCCTGCGCCTGCTCGGGCAGTCGTCCCGGGACGGGCAGGGCCCGGGCTAGCTCCGGTTCACGGCGCGGCGGTGCCCCGGCCGGCCAGCCCGCCGTCCCCGACCAGGTCGACCGGTCCTGGGGTGGCCGGCCGGAGCAGGCGGCGGGCCGTTCGCAGCCCCCAGTCGTCCAGCTCGGCCAGCGGGTCGCTGCAGGCCTTGAGCCCGCCGGAGGCCTCGACGTATCCGGCCCACCGGTCCCGCTGCGGCATCGCGGGCCGCAGCAGCAGGCAGTCCGGGTCGTTGATCCACCAGCGGCCGTGCTGGAAGGACCGCGCGCTGCCGGTGGCGATGGCGGTGCCGATCCGGCTCTTGGCGTCGGCCAGGGCCGGGCGGGCGACGTCCGGTCCCACCCGCATGCCGTCGACCAGGCCGATGCTCGGCAGCATCGGCGCGCCCGAGCCGATCAGCGTCGCCCCGGCCGGGACGGCCGCCCGGATGACGCGCATCCCGTTCCGGTACGCCTCGAGTCCGTCGATCCCGCCGTGTCGCGGTCCGGGCAGCGCGCCCGCGTACAGGAAGTCGAGCTTGAAGTAGTCGAAGCCGGCCGCGGCCAGCGACGCGAACACGGTGCCGAGGTGCTCGGCCACCTCCGGCCGGGTCAGGTCGAGCGCGAAGAGGTCCTGGTCCCAGTTGTGGCCGGCGTCGGCCTCCGGCACCAGCCAGTCGGGATGGTCGGCGGCCAGCCTGCTGCGGGCCCCGGCCAGGAACGGCGCGACCCAGATGCCCGCCCGGCGGCCGGTGTCCCGGATCCGCGTCGCGAGCGCGCCGAGGTCGCCGAACTTCGCGTTGGTGTCCAGCCAGTCACCGATCCCGGCCGACCAGCCGTCGTCCACCTGCACCACCGCGACGTCCAGGTCGAGCCGGTCCAGGTCGCCGAGGTTGCGCCGGATGTCCGCCTCGGTGACGTCCTCCCAGTAGCAGTACCAGGAGCACCAGACGCTCGGCAGTGGGCCGGACGGCCGGTCCGGCGGAGCCAGGTGCTCGGCCCACCGGGCCAGGGCGGCGCCGAGCGGTGCCGCGACCGTGGTGTCGGCGATCTCGCCGTCGCTGGAGACGAGCAGTCCGGTCCCGCCCGGCCGGACCCGGATCGACGGGATCGCGCCCCCGGCGTCGGTCACGGCGAACAGCCGGACCGCCTCCCCGGGAGCCGGCTCGACGGCGACCAGTCCCTCGCCCTGGAAGCCGGTCGGCGGTGCTGGCGCGCCGGCCCGGTAGGCGATCGCCTGGGCCGCGGCCCCGGCCGGCCGGCGGGAGGTCGCGGTGGCGGGATAGCGGCCGGTGGGACTCCAGGATTGCCAGCCGTGCTCGTAGACCCGCGCCCGGGTCGGGTCGCAGGGCACGTCGGCGACGGTCCGGAAGCGCCCGGCCGGGTCGGTCACGGGCGCCGCCCGGGCCCTGTTGCCGCTGCCCAGCGATGTACCACGCCAGCACCATAGTGCCGGCCGCCCACTCCCGGTCCCGCGCGGACCCGGCCCGGCTCCCGGGGGGTCCCGGCCCCGGGCGGTCCCGGTCCCGGCCCCGGGCGGTCCCGGTCCCGGCCCCGGGCGGTCCCGGCCCGGTAGGACGGCACCCGCCGGCGCGCGCGGGTCGCGCCCGCCCGGATCCGTACGACCCCCGGTCCCCGCTGCGTAGTTCGGCCTACTCCGGCTCCTGGTAGAGGCCCAGGACGTTGCCGCCCGGGTCGCGGAAGCGGGCGGTCAGCTCGCCCGGGTCGCCGCCGGGCGGCTGCACGATCGGGCAGCCGGCCGCGACGACCTGCTCGATGGCGGCGCCGAGGTCGTCGACCCACAGGTACACCAGCAGCCCGGGCTCGGCCGGCGCCCGGCCCGGCACCCAGTGCCCGCTGACCTCCCGGGTCGGGTCGTCGAAGGCGACCGCGCCGCCCTCCCGCGGCCGGACGTCCCAGCCGAACACCCGCTGGTAGAAGGCGGCCGAGGCGGCGACGTCGGTCGCCGGCAGCTCCAGGTGGCAGATCTTGCCGTGCTTCAGTGTGGGCGGCATGGCCGGATTCTGCTCCGGCGCGAGCGTCCCGTCCCCGGCGGCAGGGACGGGGCGCGCCGGTCCGGCTCCGTGATCTCGGTGCGCCCCCCGCCCTTGACGCAATCGATCGGTTGCCATAAAGTCGCAACCGTTCAGTTGCTACTCAATGGAGGTCGACATGGGATTCCCGGATCGGATCGAGCGGGTCGTCGAGATCGCGAAGCCGCCGGCAGCGGTGTGGAGCGCGCTCACCACGGCCGAAGGACTGGCGGCGTGGTTCGGCGACAAGGCGACGGTCGACCTGCGCCCGGGCGGGTCGATCCACATGACCTGGGACGAGAGCGACGACGTCGCACACATGCGCATCGAGCGGATCGAGGAGCCGTCCGTCTTCGGCTTCACCTGGGCCGTGTCCGGGCTGCCCGAGGACGACCCCCGCCGGACGTACGTCGAGTTCACGCTCGAGCCCACCGGCACCGGCACCCGGCTCAGCGTGGTCGAGTCCGGCTTCGCCCAGCTGCCGGCGGACATCCACGAGAAGGCGCACGGCGGCAACACCGAGGGCTGGGCCCACGAGCTGGGCGAGCTCGTCGCCTACCTCGATGCCGCCTGACCCGATGCCCCTCGACCCGGTGCCGTCCGGCCCCGGCGCGCCGGCCGCCTCCGGCGCGTCGCCGCCGGAGCCCGAGGCGGTCGCCGAGCAGGTCTTCGTCGCCCTGGCCGACCCGACCCGGCGCGCCATCCTGGCCGCGCTGGCCTCGGGCGGCCCGGCCACGGCGACGGACCTGGCCGGCCGGCTGCCGATCACCCGGCAGGCCGTGGCCAAGCACCTGGCCCTGCTCACCGAGGCCGGGCTGGTGACGGCCGAGCCGGGGGAGCGGCGCCGGGTCCGCTACCGGCTCCGGTCCGCGCCGATGCGGGTGGCGCAGCAGTTCCTGGCCGCGCTGGCCCGCGACTGGGACGACCGGCTCGACGCCCTGACCAGACACCTCAACCAGGAGTGACGACCATGCAGACACCCCCGATCGTGTCCCGCCCCGAGTGGGACGCCGCGTACGCGAAGCTGCTCGCGCAGGAGAAGGAGCTGACCCGGGCCCGGGACCGGATGGCGGCCGAGCGCCGCCGGATGCCCTGGCTCCAGGTCGAGAAGGCGTACGCGTTCAACGGTCCCGACGGCCGGCGCACGCTGGCGGACCTGTTCGAAGGCCGCCGGCAGCTGATCGTCTACCGCGCCTTCTTCGAGCCGGGCGTGCACGGCTGGCCCGACCACGCCTGTCCCGGCTGCTCGATGGTCGCCGACCAGGTCGCGCACGTGGCCCACCTCAACGCCCGCGACACCACGCTGGTCTTCGCGTCTCGGGCCCCGCAGCCGGAGATCGCGCGGGTCAAGGAGCGGATGGGCTGGGCCATGCCCTGGGTCACGATCACCGACGACTTCGACGCCGACTTCGGCGTGGACGAGTGGCACGGCACCAACGCCTTCTTCCGCGACGGCGACCGCGTGTTCCGGACCTACTTCGTCAACAACCGCGGCGACGAGGTCATGGGCGGCACCTGGAGCTATCTCGACATCACCGCGCTGGGCCGGCAGGAGGAGTGGGAGGACTCACCCGACGGCTACCCGCAGACGCCCCCGTACGCCTGGTGGCGCTGGCACGACGACTACGGCTCGTGATCACGACTCTGCCGCTGGCCCTCGTCCTGTCCGCGGTCTTCGCCGGGTCCGGCGTGCTCGCCCTGGTGTCCACGCCGGACCGGGCCCGGCCGCTGATGAGGTTCGCCCAGCCGGCGATGTGCGCGTCCATGCTGGCGATGACCTGGACCCCGGTCGGCGCCCTGGCCCTGTCCGGGCAGGCGATCCTGTTCACGGCGGCGGCCGGCGGCTTCGCCCTGCGGGCGGACGGGCTCCGGGCCCTGACGGCCGCCGCGGCGGTCGGGATGCTGGTCGCCATGCCGGCGCCCGGCCCGGTCGCCACGGCCGGACTGGGCCTGGCGATGGTCGCCGGCTCGGCCTGCTGGGTCACCCGGGCGGTCCGGCGCCGGCCCCGGACCGACGCCGGCGGCCACGCCCTCATGGGGCTGGGCATGGCCGCGATGCTGCTGGCGGTGTGACGCTTAGAAGGCGTACCGGATCCGCACGTACGGGGTCCGCTCGGCGATCAGGTCGGTGAGGCGGCGGACCCACACCCGCTTGTACGCGGCCCGGTAGCGGACGTTGTCCCCGCCGGTGCCGGACCGCTTGGCCTCCTGGACGTCCGGCCGCCAGATCAGGTCCTCCGCCTTCGGGTGCCAGCCCAGGTTGACCTGGTGCAGCGCCTCGTTGTGGGTGAGGAAGATGACCTCCGCGGCCAGCTGCTCCTTCGCCGCCGGGCCGATGCCGTCGTCGAGCGCGGTGAGCAGCTCGTCCCAGTCGGCCAGCCAGCCCTCGTACGTGACCACCGGGCTGAAGTTGACGTGCACCTCGTAGCCGGCGGCGACGAAGTCGTCGATCGCGGCGATCCGGTCGGCGATGCGGTCGGTCCGGATGTCGAGCAGCCGGGCGACCCGGTCCGGCATCAGCGAGAACCTGATCCGGGTCCGGCCGGCCGGGTCGTAGTCGAGCAGGTCCCGGTTGACGTGCTTGGTGGCGAAGCTGGCCTTGGCCGTCGGCTGCCCGCGGAAGAGGGTCACCAGGTCGCGGACGTTGTCGCTGACCCGGGCATCGACCGAGCAGTCCGAGTTCTCGCCGATGTCGTAGACCCAGGCCGCCGGGTCGACCTGGTTGGGCTCCTTGGCCGGCCGCCGGCCGATGTGCCGGGACAGGTAGCCGATGATCTGCTCGATGTTCGCGAAGACCGTGATCGGGTTGGCGTAGCCCTTGCGGCGCGGCACGTAGCAGTAGGCGCAGGCCATCGCGCAGCCGCTGGCCGTGGACGGGGCGATGAAGTCGGCCGACCGCCCGTTCGGCCGGGCCGACAGCGACTTCTTGACCCCCAGCACGAGTGACTCGGTCTTCACCCGGACCCAGCGGTCGACCAGAGCCTCGTTGCCGTGCAGCTCGGGGATCTTCCAGTGGCTCCCGACCTCGATCCGCTCGGCGGCCGGGAAGCGCTCCAGCACCTCCCGGCCGCGCGGCAGCTCCGCGGCCGCCGGCTCCACGTAGATCCGCTTCAGGTCCAGCACCCGGACACGGTACGGCCGGTGCCGGCGCCTGCTCCGAAACGAGGGGTATCCGTCGGGCCGGGCGTGGGGCACCATCGGTCTTGTGAGCACCGTGCCGTGGCTCCGGCGACCGCGCCCCCGGCTCCACGCCGGGCAGCACCAGCTGCATGTGGCCCTGGTCTGGGTGATCGTCCTGCTGGTGTGGGCGGGTAGCGTCTCGCTCGCCTCCGGGGCGGGCTCGCTGCTGGGCGGGCTGGCCATCCTGGGCGGCGCGGCCCTGGCCACGCTGGCGGTCCTCTACCTGTGCCGCCCGGTCCGGCGCGATCGCCCGGTCCGGGACGGGCGTGGGGTCCGGGACGCGCGTGGGCTCCGGGACGGGAGTAGGGACCGAGACCAGCGTGGCGTCCGGGACCAGCGTGGCGTCCGGGACCAGCGTGGCCTCCGGGACCAGCGTGGCGTCCGGGACCAGCGCGGGGTTCGGGACGAGCGCGGGGCCCGCGACTAGCGGGTCGGGGACGAGCGGGTCGGGGACGAGCGGGTCCGGGACGAGCGGCTCGGGGACGAGCGGGTCCGGGACGAGCGGGTCCGGGAGAGCGGGTCCGGGACCAGTGGGTCCGGGACTAGTGCGGGTCGGGCACCGGGCGGGCGCGCTCCGCGAAGTCGTCCGACTCGGCCGGCACCACGCACAGCAGCAGTCCGGCCGGGTCGCGCAGGACGACCGAGGACTGACCCTGCCTGACCTCCTCGGCGCCCAGCCGGACCAGCCGGTCGACCTCGGCCTGCACGTCGTCGGGCTCGAGGTCGACGTGGAAGCGGGCCTGGTCGTCGACGATCTCCTGCAGGCCGACCACCGGGACCGCGGCCGGGTCGACCAGCGCGGTGAACTCCGGATGGCTGGTGACCCGCCGGGGCTCCGTGCACAGGGCCGCCGCCCAGAAGTCGCGGGCGGCCGCGAACTTGTCGCTCGGCGCGTCGATCACGACCTCACGCAGCAGAATCCGGTGCATTCGTCCAGTGAACCCAAGGTTCGCGCCCACGTCATGTCGATCTCGTCACGTCCCTGCCGACCCCGCCGCCGCGCACCCACGCCGCGTCCACGGCCGGGTTCACAGGGTGGAGGTGACGGGGTCGGTGAAGAGCGGTGCGCCGTTCTTGGTCACGGTCAGGCGGCGCTGGGCGACCCGGTAGACGTACGTGTCGCCGTTCTCCGTGCCCTGGGCCTCGTACCCGCCGGGGATCGTCCTCGCGGGCAGCGTGGTCGCCCGCGCGGGGTTCGCGCGGCTGATGCCGCGGTAGTAGAGCGCGCCGCGGTCGGTGCGGCAGTAGAACAGCCGGAACCGGGTGGTGCCGAAGCCGGCGACCAGCGTCGCCGGACCGCCGCCGGGCAGGGTCCGGGTGACGTCGGCCGGGCACGGACGCCCGGCCGGGCTGGCCGGCGGCACCGGCGCGGTCGTGGGCGGCGTAGTCGTGGGCGGCGTAGTGGTCGGCGGGGCGGTGGTGGGCGGGGCCGTGGTCGGCGTTGTCGTCGGCACGGCCGTGGTCGGCTCGGCCGGCACCGGCAGGCCCGTCGGCAGCGAAGCCGGCGCCGGGTCAGCCGCCCCCTCCCCGCCGGTCGTCGACGAGCACCCGGCCAGTACCCCCACCAGGACCGCTGTTGCTCCCCACGTCCGCACCATGCCCGACAACGCTACTCACGCCTGCCATTCTTGGTCGGGTGCTTGAGCTCACTCACGCCGATCTGGTGGACGCGTCGTCGTTTGTCGGTGCGGTCGTCCGGCAGCTGCCCGGCATCGTGACCTCCGCCGGGTCCGGGGACACCTTCCTGTTCTACG
>DATDKW010000368.1:0-5885 GCA_036519715.1 Mycobacteriales bacterium | reverse complement strand
GGTCTACGCCGCGACGCTCACCCAGACCTCGCAGTACACGCTCGACGCCAAGGCCGGCGTGATCAACGGCAGCACCACGACGGTGCAGTCCGTCGACCCGATCCGCCGCACCCCGGCCACCGACGCCGCCGGCACCGTCGTCATCCGCTACCTGTACGGCAAGGTCGACGGGCAGCCCGACGACGTGACCGTGCTGGCCATCGACCCCGAGACCTTCCCGGCCACGGCCTACTGGGACCGCCGGTTCGCCGACCGGTCGCTGGGCGACCTGATGGGCCTGCTGTCGGCGCCGGCCGCGGACGGCACCATCCCGGCGGTGGCGATCGCGGACGACGGGCCGGCCTTCGCCGACCGGTTCGCGCTCGCGCTGGGCTCGACCCGGCTGCAGGTCCGGACCGCGGCCACGGCCGACCTGTTCCCGGGCCGGCGGGTCGCGGGCGCGATGCTGGTGGTGGACCGGGACCGGCTCGGCGACGTGGACAAGTTCGCCGGGCAGCTCAACGAGCTGTGGAGCCGCGACTCCACCCCGGACCGGGCCCAGGCGGCGGTGTCGGCCCAGCAGGCCCGGATCTACCTGGTGACCTCGCAGGCCACGGTGTTCGAGGTGGCCAACTTCCTCGGGATCTCCTGGACCTTCGGCTACCTCTCGGCGCTGGCCGCGCTGGTCGGGCTGGTCGCCATCGGCGGCCTGCTGCTTTACCTGGAGACCCGGCAACGCTCCCGCACCGCGTCGTACGCGCTGGGCAAGCGGATGGGCCTGACCCGGGCCACCCACCTGCGCTCGCTGATCGCGGAGCTGGGCGTGCTGCTCGGGCTGGCCTGGGTCATCGGGGCCGGGCTGGCCTGGGCGGCCGTGCTGATGGTCTACGGCCGGCTCGACATCGACCCGACCCGGCCCCCGGGACCGCTGCTGACCGTGCCGGTGCTGGCCTTCGCCGGCTCGGCCGCCGCGGTCGCCGTCGTCGTGGTGCTGGCCGCGCTCTACGCCCAGCGGTCGGCCGACCGCGCCGACGTCTCGGAGGTGCTCCGCCTTGGCTCCTGAGTCCTACGGGACCGGCTCCTACGGGACCGACGACTGGGCCGACTCCGACTGGGGCGACTCCGACTGGGGCGTCCCCACCGTCGGCCCGACCGTCACCGAGCCCGCGGCCGCCGTCCGCGACGTGCGCAAGACGTACGTGATCTCCGACGAGCGGGTGGAGGCGCTGAAGGGGATCGACAAGGACTTCCCGCCCGGGCGGGTCAGCACGATCGTCGGCCCGTCCGGGTCGGGCAAGTCCTCGCTGCTGCGCATCCTGGCCTGCGTCGACCGGCCCACCATCGGCTCGGTCCGGATCGGCGGCCGGGAGATCGCCGACCTGAGCGTGCGCCGGCGCCGGGCGCTGCGCCGGACCTCGGTCGGGTACGTCTTCCAGAACCCGGTCGACAACCTGGTCGAATACCTGCGCGCGGCCGAGCAGATCCGGCTCGCGGCCCGGCTGCGCGGGATCCGGCCGGACGAGGCCGAGATCGACCGGCTGCTGGCCGTGCTCGGGCTGACCGGGCGGGCCGACCACCTGCCGGTGCAGCTGTCCGGCGGCGAGCAGCAGCGGCTGTCCTTCGCCTGCGCGGTGGTCGGCCGGCCGGCCATCGTGGTCGCCGACGAACCGACCGCGGAGCTGGACTCGGCGTCCGCGGACCGGGTCCTCGAGGCGGTGCACGACCTGCGCGACGAGGGCGTGGCGTTCCTGCTGTCGTCGCACGACCCGCGGGTGGTGCAGTCGACCGACCACCTGCTGCGGCTGGAACACGGAGAGGTGGTCGAGTCCTGGTGAGCCGGCGAGGGAGCGAGCATCGCAGGGCCCCCGGGCGGCGGCTCGCCCCGCGGCCGCCCGAGGAGCGGAGCGACCGACGAGGCGATCGAGAGGCAGCACAGTGAGCGTGGTCGACGTCCACGGGCTGGAGAAGGCGTACGTGCGCGGCGACGAGCAGGTGCACGCGCTGCGCGGGGTGTCGCTGACGCTGCAGCCGGGCGAGCTGGTGGCGCTGGTCGGCCCGTCCGGGTCGGGCAAGTCCACCCTGCTCAACGTGCTGTGCGGCTGGGAGAAGCCGGACGACGGCCGGCTGGACTGGACGGCCGAGCTGGCCGGCACCAGCCCGGAGCGGCTGCCCTGGGGCCGGCTGGCGATCGTGCCGCAGGCGCTGGGCCTGCTCGACGACCTGACCGTGGAGGAGAACATCCTGCTCCCGGCCCGGCTCACCGGCCGGCTGGCCGAGCTGCGGCCGCGGGCGGCCGAGCTGATGGAGGGGCTGGGGATCGGGCACCTGGCCGCGCGCTACCCGAAGCAGACCTCGCTCGGCGAGCAGCAGCGCTGCGCGGCGTCCCGAGCGCTGCTGCTCACGCCGACGCTGCTGCTGGCCGACGAGCCGACCGCGCACCAGGACGCGGGCTGGACCGACGCGATCTTCACCGAGTTCCGTGCCCTGCTCCGGCACGGCGGAGCCTGCCTGATCGCCACCCACAACCCCGAGACCTGGGGCTACGCCGACCGCGTCCTGTCGATGCACGACGGCAACCTCCAGGAAGGCGCCCCGGACCCCGTGCACTGACGCTCACCCGTGCCGGCCACCGTGAGGTCGGCCGGGTTGTTAGCGGAGCTAACGAGCGGGCAGGCTGGAGACATGGAGTACACCCACCTCGGTCGGACTGGTCTGCGCGTTTCCCGGCTCGTGCTCGGCACGATGAACTTCGGGCCCGAGACCGACGAACCGACCTCGCACGCGATCATGGACCGCGCCCACGAACACGGCATCAACTTCTTCGACACCGCCAACGTCTACGGCTGGGGCGAGAACCGCGGCCGCACCGAGCAGATCGTCGGCAACTGGTTCGCCCAGGGCGGCGACCGCCGGGACAAGACCGTCATCGCCACCAAGATGTACGGCAACATGGGCGGCGAGTGGCCCAACAACGACAAGCTGTCCGCCCTGAACATCCGCCGGGCCGTCGACGCGTCGCTGACCCGCCTGCAGACCGACCACATCGACCTCTACCAGATGCACCACGTCGACCGGGACACCCCGTGGGACGAGATCTGGCAGGCCATGGACACACTGGTCACGCAGGGCAAGATCCTCTACGTCGGCTCGTCCAACTTCGCCGGCTGGACCATCGCCCAGGCCAACGAGGCCGCCGCCCGCCGCCACTCGTACGGGCTGGTCGCGGAGCAGTCGATCTACAACCTGCTCACCCGCGAGGTCGAGCTGGAGGTCCTCCCGGCCGCGCAGGCGTACGGGCTGGGCGTCATCCCGTGGAGCCCGCTGCACGGCGGCCTGCTCGGCGGCGTGCTGCGCAAGGAGCGCGAGGGCAGCCGGCGCACCACCGGCCGGGCCAAGGAGACGCTGGAGCAGCACAAGGACGCGATCGGCGCGTACGAGGACCTGTGCCAGGAGCTGGGCGAGGAGCCGGCCGACGTCGCGCTGGCCTGGCTGCTGACCCGGCCCGCGGTCACCGGCCCGATCATCGGCCCGCGGACCATGGAGCAGCTCGACGGCGCCCAGCACGCGCTGGAGGTCGACCTGGAGGACAAGGTGCTCGGCCGGCTGGACGAGATCTTCCCGGGGTACAAGACCGCGCCGGAGCACTACGCCTGGTGACAGAACGGCGCATCCCCTACTTGGCGACCGACCTGCGCACTCCCGGTACGCCTGGTAGACAGGAAGCTCAGCGGGGCGCGACGCCGTGGTGACTGCGCATGAGCACGACCTCGCCGGCGGTGAAGTGGGGCCCGGCGTAGTTGGCCAGCGCGGCGGCGATGCCCCGGTCACCCCGGGCCGAGTGGGGCCAGCGCCCGACCGTGACGTGCGGCCGGTACGCCCGCCGGTCGACGTCGATCCCGGCCGACCGGCCCGCCTCCGCCGCCGCCCGGGCCAGCCCGGCCAGCTCCTCGACGTCGCCGTCCACCCCGACCCAGAGCACCCGCGGGTCGCCCTTCTCCGGGAAGGTGCCCGCGCCGGCCAGCCGCAGGTGCACCTCGACCGATGTCAGGGCGGCGGCCAGCGCGCCGGTCAGGGCCGGCACCCGCGCCGGCGGGACCTCGCCGAAGAACGCCAGCGTCACGTGCTGGGTGTCGCGGCCGACCCAGCGCGGCGCCCCGGGTCGCTCCCGCAGCCGGCGCAGCGCCCCGCCGAGATGGTCGAGCGCGGGCGGCGGCGGCACCACCGCCGCGAACAACCGCTGGTTCAGGGCATGTCCTGGCGCTTGCGCGGCCCGAACTGCAGGCCGGCATTGCGCAGCGCCCCCTCGACCCGCAGCCGCTCCAGGTCCCGGTCCATGCCGAGCTTCAGCGTGCCCAGCGACTCCGGCACGTCCAGCGCCAGCGCGGCCTTGCCCAGCACGTCGTCGTACGCGAGCAGCAGGCCGTGCTTGCGGGCCCGGGACGCCTCCGGCGGCACGTCCCGGATCGCGGTCGACAGCCGGCACAGGTCGGCGGTGATCTTCTCCAGCGGCACCCGCGGTGGCGGGGGCGGCGGCTTCGGCGGCGGCACGATCCGCAGCCAACGCAGCGCCCGGAGCACGGTCCGACCGATCATCCCCATGTTCAACACGACCCAGATCAGCAGTACAGGGAAGATCGCGGCAAGCGCGAGCTTCACGATTCCCGAGGCGAGGGAGCTCGACTCCAACCCCATCGTGCGACGGTATGCCGCCTTCGCGCGGCTCGCCACCCCTGGCCCAGATCCGTCCCGGGAGGTGGAGATCACCCGGCCCGCCGGCGCTCGGTCACCGCGCCGTCCAGCAGCTCGGCGTCGACCGCGGACCCGGCCGCCGCCGGCTCGGCCGGGCCCAGCGGCTCGGCCGGCTTGTGCAGGCGCAGGTGCGGGTGCGGCAGCGACAGGTGCGGGTGCGGCAGCGACTCGCCGACCTGCGCGGACAGCGTCAGCCCGCGCCGCCGGGCCACCCACCCGGCCGCCACGACCGCGGCCGCGGCACAGATCAGGCCGCTGCCGACCACCCCGGCCCGGGGTCCGAACGCGTCGGAGGCCAGGCCGACCAGCGGCGCCCCCAGCGGCGTGCCGCCCATGAAGCACATCAGGTAGAGCGCCATCACCCGGCCGCGGAAGGCCGGGTCACTGCCCAGCTGCACGGTCGAGTTGGCCGAGATGGTGAACGTCAGCGTGGCCGCGCCCATCGGCAGCAGCAGCACCACCACCGACCAGTACGTCGGGCCCAGGCCGACCACCGCCTCCAGCAGCCCGAACGCGAGGCAGGAGCCGAGCAGCAGCCGGGTCCGCGGCGCGGCCGTACGCCGGGTCGAGATCAGCGCGCCGCCGAGCGAGCCGACCGCGATCGCGGTGGTGAGCAGGCCGTAGCCGGCGGCACCGCGGCCGAAGACCTCCTTGGCCATCAGGGCCATGGTCACCGGGAAGTTCAGCCCGAACGTGCCGACCACGAAGACCAGCGCCATCGGCAGGATCAGGTCGGGCCGGCCCTTGACGTAGCGCAGGCCCTGCCGGAGCTGGCCGGGCTCCCGGCCGGTCGGCGCCGACCGGAACAGCTCGCCCGGCCGCATCATCGCCAGCCCCACGATCACCGCGACGGTGAAGAGGGCGTTGCCGAGGAAGACCCAGCCGGTGCCGACGGCGGCGATGAGCACGCCGGCCAGCGCCGGGCCGACGATCCGGGCCAGGTTGAAGGTGACCGAGTTGAGGCTGACCGCGTTGGGCAGGTCGGTGCCGCCGACCATCTCGACCACGAACGACTGCCGGACCGGTACGTCCACGGCGCTGCTGATGCCGAGCATGAGCGCGAGCAGGTAGACGTGCCAGAGCTGGACGACCCCGCCCACGTCGAGCAGGCCCAGCACCGCGGCCTGGGCGATGACGAAGCTCTGGGTGACGAAGAG
>DATDKW010000367.1:0-14795 GCA_036519715.1 Mycobacteriales bacterium | reverse complement strand
TCGTCCGGCAGCAGGCCCATCCGGTGCCGGTCCAGCCCGTAGCGCCGGCTGTACTCGCGCTCGGACGGGAAGTAGGCCTGGCCCATCCGCTCCCGCTGCACCCGCAGCATCATCACCACGTCGGACTTGGGCAGGGCGGAGTCCAGGTCGTAGGAGACCGTGGCCGGCCAGACCTCGACCCCGACCGGCAGCAGCGTCGGCGGCGCCACCAGCGTCACCTCGGCCCCCAGCGTGTGCAGCAGCAGCACGTTGGACCGGGCCACCCGGCTGTGCAGCACGTCGCCGACGATCGCCACCCGCAGCCCGTCCAGCCGGCCCAGCCGCCGCCGCATCGTGTACGCGTCCAGCAGCGCCTGGGTCGGGTGCTCGTGGGTGCCGTCGCCGGCGTTGAGCACGCTGCCGCGGACCCAGTGGGCCAGCCGGTGCGGCGCGCCCGACATCGGGTGCCGGATCACCACCGCGTCCGAGCCCATCGCCTCCAGGGTCAGCGCGGTGTCCTTGAGCGACTCGCCCTTGGACACGCTCGACCCCTTGGCCGAGAAGTTCACCACGTCCGCGGACAGCCGCTTGGCCGCCAGCTCGAACGACGTCCGGGTCCGGGTCGAGTCCTCGTAGAACAGGTTCACCACGGTCCGGCCGCGCAGCGTCGGCAGCTTCTTCACCTCGCGGCCGGCCAGCGCCTCGTCCAGCCGCTCGGCGGTGTCGAGCACGGTCAGCGCCTCGTCCCGGCTCAGGTCGCCGGCGGAGAGCAGGTGCTTCACCGCCCGGCTCCGGTCGCGCGGACGTTCCGGGGGCCGGCCGGCGCCGTCTCGGTCTCCAGCAGCACCGCGTCCCGGCCGTCGGTCTCGCTGAGCAGCACCCGGACGTTCTCGTTCCGGGCGGTCGGGATGTTCTTGCCGACGTAGTCGGCCCGGATCGGCAGCTCCCGGTGGCCGCGGTCGACCAGCACGGCCAGCTGCACCGCGCGGGGGCGGCCGAGGTCGCGCAGCGCGTCCAGGGCGGCCCGGACCGTACGGCCGGAGTAGAGGACGTCGTCGACCAGCACGACCAGCTTGCCGTCCACCCCGCCGGGCGGCTCGACCGTCGGCTCCAGGGCCCGGACGCCGCGCAGCCGCAGGTCGTCGCGGTGCAGGGTCACGTCCAGCACGCCGACCGGCACGTCGATGCCCTCGAATGTCTTGATCCGGGCGGCCAGCCGGCGGGCCAGCGGGACGCCGCGGGTGGGGATGCCGAGCACCACGGTGCCGGCGGCGCCGCCGGTCTTCTCCAGCAGCTGATGGGCGATGCGGTCGACCACCCGAGCCACGTCGGGGGCGTCGAGGAGCGCACGGCTCACGGGACCTCCTTCCCCGCCTCACCGGACGGGTCGTTAAAGGACGTCGAACGGCACCCACGGTAGCAGCGGGCCCGGCGAGTGCGCCGGGACGCGCGCCGGAGCGTGATGACCCGTACGGCTACCGGACGGCGACGGGAGGTGCACGATCGGGTGAACTCGAGGGATGCCGGCAGGGTTACCCTGGACGGGACGGAAGCGGGTCGCAGTCATGGTGCGTCTTGGCCGCCCTATTGCGTCACCCGAACGGGTGATTTCCGGGGGCTATGGCTCGTCGGGTGGGCTACTGCGGGTGACGAGTGGGGACGATCTTCGACGAGCAGGCTTGACCGCGGAGCGTCATACGGCTTACGGTCACGCTCCGTAGTCGAAAGCGCGGGGGGCCAGACATGTCAGTGCTCGGTGTCGCACCGGAGATGGAGCGCAACGGAATGACCAGCGACTACGCCAGGGCCCTCGGCGCCCGGCTGCGCGCAATCCGCACGCAGCAGGGTCTCTCGCTGCACGGCGTGGAGAAGAAGTCCAAGGGCCGGTGGAAGGCCGTCGTCGTCGGCTCGTACGAGCGCGGCGACCGTGCGGTCACCGTCCAGAAGCTCGCCGAGCTCGCCGACTTCTACGGCGTGCCCGTCAGCGAGCTGCTGCCGGAGGGCCGGGCGGCGTCCTCGGCCACCCCGGCCCAGAAGATCGTCCTCAACCTGGAGCGGCTCTTCCAGCTGCCTCCGGACCAGGTCGGCCCTCTCGCCCGCTACGCGCAGGCGATCCAGAGCCAGCGCGGCGACTACAACAACAAGGTGCTCTCCATCCGTGGCGAGGACCTGCGGTCGCTGTCGATCATCTACGACCTGTCCGAGGGTGAGCTGACCGAGCGGCTGATCGAGTGGGGGGTGCTGGCACCGGACGCGCGCAGCATCGACCCCGCGCTCGACCGCCGCTCCGAGGACCGCCGCTCCGCCGACCGCGGCTAGACGCCCGGCCGACGGCGAAGGCCGGCCTCCCCGACGGGAGGCCGGCCTTCGGCGTCCCGGGCGGGTCAGTCGGCCGGGGTGTGGGCCGGGCGCTCGCGCAGGACCCGGCCGAGGACCCCGTTGACGAAGCGCGGCGACTCCTCGGTGGACAGGGCCTTGGCCAGCTCGACCGCTTCGTCGATCACCACCGCGTCGGGCACGTCGTCGCGGACCAGCAGCTCGTAGAGCGCCAGCCGCAGCACCGCCCGGTCCACCGGCGGCATCCGGTCCACCGTCCAGCCCTCGGAGTGCTGCCCCAGCACCTCGTCCAGCAGCGCGATGTTGCCGGTCACCCCCTCGACCAGCTCGACCGCGTAGTCCGGCACGGGCGGGTCGGCCTGGGCCAGCCGCTCGGCCAGCGTGGCGACGGCGTCCGTGCCGCGGACGTCCGACTCGTACAGGACGTCGACCGCGCGCTTGCGGGCCTTGCTCCGTGCCGCCATCAGGTCCGGCCGAGGTAGCGCCCGTCGCGGGTGTCCACCTTGACCTTCTCGCCGGTGGTCACGAACAGCGGCACCTGGATCGTCGCGCCGGTCTCCAGCGTGGCCGGCTTGGTGCCGCCGGTGGACCGGTCGCCCTGCAGGCCCGGGTCGGTGTGCGAGATGACCAGCTCGACGCTGGTGGGAAGCTCCACGTAGAGCGGGACGCCCTCGTGCATGGCCACCACGGCCTCGGTGTTCTCCAGCAGGTAGCCCGCGCCGTCGCCGACCGTCGCGGCCGGCACCGGGACCTGCTCGTACGTGTCGCCGTCCATGAAGACGAAGTCGTCGCCCTCGCGGTAGAGGTAGGTCATCGAGCGCTTGTCGACGGTCGCCGTCTCCACCTTGGTGCCGGCGTTGAAGGTGCGGTCG
This sequence comes from Mycobacteriales bacterium, assembly GCA_036519715.1. Classification (GTDB taxonomy): domain Bacteria; phylum Actinomycetota; class Actinomycetes; order Mycobacteriales; family CADCTP01; genus CADCTP01. The sequence goes on along the minus strand of DATDKW010000367.1, from coordinate 11,607 downwards.
ACGACCTTGCCGGACAGCACGTTCTTCAGGGTCGTACGCACGAAGGCGCCGCCCTTGCCTGGCTTGACGTGCTGGAACTGCACGACCGACCACAGCTGGCCGTCGATGTCGAGCACGAGTCCGTTCTTCAGGTCGTTCGTGGTGGCCACGCCGATGTTCTCCGCACGCTCAGGGGTTGGGGCACTACTGCAGGACGGTCAGGTCCTTGGACGTCAGCGTCAGCAGCTCCGGCTCGGCGCCCTCGCGGACGACGAGGGTGTCCTCGATGCGGACGCCTCCGCGGCCGGGGAGGTAGACCCCGGGCTCGACGGTGACGGCCATCCGGTCGGCCAGTGTACCGGCGCCGAGCGGGCTCAGGGCCGGGGCCTCGTGGATCTCCAGCCCGACGCCGTGGCCCAGCCCGTGGCCGAACTCCCCGGCCCGGCCGGCGGCGGCGATGACGTCCCGGGCGGCGGCGTCGACGGCCCGCACGTCGGCGCCGATCTTCAGGGCGGCCCGGCCGGCGGCCTGGGCGGCGTGCACCAGCTCGTACACCTCGCGCTGCCAGTCCGCGGGCGGGCCGAGGACCAGGGTGCGGGTCATGTCGGAGTGGTAGCCGCCGTACTCGGCGCCGAAGTCGAGCTTGACCAGGTCGCCGCGCTCCAGCCGCCGGTCGTCCGGGCGGTGGTGCGGGATGGCCGAGTTGGGGCCGGTGGCCACGATGGTCTCGAAGCTGGGCGCGTCGGCGCCGTGCCCGAGCATCCGGGCGTCGAGGTCCCGGCCGACCTCCCGCTCGGTCCGGCCCGGCCGCAGGCCGCCCTCGGCGACCAGGTCGGCCAGCGCCCGGTCGGCGATCGCGCAGGCCTCCCGCAGCAGGGCGATCTCGCCGTCGTCCTTGGCCGCGCGCAGCTCCTCGACGGCCTGCCGGATGCTGACCAGCTCCCGGCCGGCCTTCTCGGCCAGGGCGCGGTGCAGGTCGACGGTCACGTCGTGCGACTCGAACCCGAGCCGGCGGTAGCCGGCCGTGGCCGCCCGCCCGGCCAGCGCGGTGGCGCTGGCCCGCTCGATCAGCAGCTCCACGTCCGGCGCCTGCGCCCCCGCTTGCACGGTGTAGCGGCCGTCGGTGCAGAGCACGTCCGGGCCGTCCGCGGGCACCAGCAGGGCGCCGTTGGACCCGGTGAAGCCGGTCAGATACCGCACGTTGACCAGCCGCGTCACCAGCGCGGCCTCCAGCCCGGCGGCCCGGACCTTTTCCCGCAACCGCTCCCGGCGGTCGGCAGCAGCACTCACCCGGCCAACCTACCCGGGCGGCCGGCACCGCCCCGGTCCGGGCGTTGCCGTGACGTCGCGTCACAGCTCGATACTGGCGGCGGGTCGGCCGGCGAGGCGGATCAGCCGGTGATCGGGGACCGGCCGGCGACGGCGGTCCAGGCGGCGGCGAGGACGTCGGGGGCGGGGTCGGCGAGGATGCCCGGGCGGGCCAGGCCGTCGAGGACGACGAAGCGGAGCACGGCGCCGCGGGCCTTCTTGTCGATGCGCATCGCGTCGTGCAGGTCCGGCCAGGCCGCCGGCTCGTACGAGACGGGCAGGCCGAGGGCGGTCAGCACCGAGCGGTGCCGGGCCGCGGTCGGCGGGTCGAGCCGGCCGGCCGCCTGGCCCAGCGCGGCCGCGAAGACCAGGCCGACGGAGACCGCGTCGCCGTGCCGGACCCGGTAGCGCTCCCGCTTCTCGATCGCGTGGGCCAGCGTGTGGCCGTAGTTGAGGTGCTCGCGCTCGCCGCTCTCCCGCAGGTCGCGGGTGACCACGCCGGCCTTGACCCGGACCGCCCGCTCGACCAGCTCGGCCGCCGGCGCGTCGACCCCGTCCCGCTCCAGCAGGTCGAGGATGGCCGGGTCGGCGATGAAGCCGCACTTGACCACCTCGGCCAGCCCGGCCCGGTAGTCGGCCGGCGGGAGGGTGGCCAGTGCGGTCAGGTCGCACAGCACCCCGGCGGGCGGGTGGAACGCGCCGACCAGGTTCTTGCCGGCGGCGACGTCGATGCCGGTCTTGCCGCCGACGGCCGCGTCGACCATGCCCAGCAGCGTGGTCGGCAGGTGCACGACCCGCACCCCGCGCAGCCAGGCCGCGGCGACCCAGCCGGCCAGGTCGGTGGTGGCGCCGCCGCCGAGCCCGACGACGGCGTCGGACCGGGTGAAGCCGGCCGTCCCGAGCGCGTCCCAGCAGTCGCCGGCGACGCCCAGCGTCTTGGCCGCCTCGCCGTCCGGCACCTCCAGCGGCAGCACCGACAGCCCGGCCGCCCGCAGGGTGTCCGCGACCGCGGCGGCCCGCTCCCGCAGCGTCGGGGGGTGCACCAGCGCGACCTGCGCCGCCCCCGGCAGCAGCCCGGGCAGCTCCCCGTCCAGCCCCTGCCCCACCACGACCTCGTACGGGGCCGCCCCGCCGACCGGGATCCGGACCGGGCTCACCGGGAGCCGGCAAGGTCCAGGGCGGCCAGGACCGCGTCGGCGACCTCGTCCGGGCTGAGCTCGTCGGTCACCACCGTCGCGGCCGCGACCTCCTGGTAGAGCGGGAGCCGGGCGTCGAGCAGCGCCCGCAGCTGCTGGCGCGGGTTGCCCAGCAGCAGCGGCCGGTCCCGGTTGAGGCCGACCCGGCCGGCCGAGGTCGGCACGCCCGCGGCCAGGAACACCACCGGCTGCCCGGCCAGCCGCTCCCGCGTCGCGGCCGACAGCACCGCGCCGCCGCCGAGCGCCAGCACCCCGTCCCGGCCCAGCCCCTCGGTCACGGCCGCCGCCTCCAGCGCGCGGAACGCCTCCTCGCCCTCGTCCACGAAGATCTCGCTCACCGGCTTGCCGGCCCGCTCCACCACCAGGTCGTCGGTGTCCACGAACTCCGCCCCGAGGCGCTCGGCCAGCAGCCGGCCGACCGTCGTCTTGCCCGCGGCCGGCGGCCCGACCAGCACCACGACCGGGCTCACTGTGCTGCCCCTTGTTCGCCTCGTCGGTCGCTCCGCTCCTCGGGCGGCCGTGGGGCGAGCCACCGCCCGGGGGCCCTGCGATGCTCACTCCCTCGTCGGCTCACTTGACCACCAGGGTGTCGAGGTAGCCGCGGACGTTGCGGGCGGTCTCGGCCACCGAGTCCCCGCCGAACTTCTCCAGCGCCGCCTCGGCCAGCACCAGCGCCACCATCGCCTCCGCGACCACACCGGCGGCCGGCACCGCGCACACGTCCGAGCGCTGGTTGATCGCCACCGCGGGCTCGCCGGTGGCGACGTCGACCGTGGCCAGCGCCCGGGGCACGGTCGAGATGGGCTTCATCGCGGCCCGGACCCGCAGCGGCTCGCCGGTGGTCATGCCGCCCTCGGTGCCGCCGGACCGCCCGGTCCGCCGCCGCAGCCCGGACGGCCCGGACTCGATCTCGTCGTGGGCCTGCGACCCGCGCCGCCGGGCCAGGTCGAACCCGTCGCCCAGCTCGACGCCCTTGATCGCCTGGATGCCCATCAGCGCCGCCGCCAGCCGGGAGTCCAGCCGGCGGTCACCGTGCACGTGGCTGCCCAGCCCCGGCGGCAGGCCGTGGACCACGACCTCGACGATGCCGCCGAGGGTGTCGCCGTCCTTGCGGGCCTCGTCGATCTCGGCCACCATCGCCGCGCTCGTGGCCGGGTCGAAGCAGCGCACCGCCGACTCGTCCACGGTGGCCAGGTCGTCCGGCCCGGGCAGGGTCCCGTACGGGACCGCGACCGTGCCGATGCCGACCACGTGGGACAGCACGGTGGCGCCCAGGGCCTGGTCCAGGAACGCCTTGGCCACCGCGCCCAGTGCGACCCGGGCCGCGGTCTCCCGGGCGCTGGCCCGCTCCAGCACCGGCCGGGCGTCGTCAAAGCCGTACTTCTGCATGCCGACGAGGTCGGCGTGACCGGGCCGGGGGCGGGTCAGCGGCGCGTTGCGGGCCAGCCCGTCGAGCTCCTCGGCCGGCACCGGGTCGGCGCTCATCACGGTCGTCCACTTCGGCCACTCGGTGTTGCCGATCCGCAGCGCCACCGGGCCGCCCATGGTCCGGCCGTGCCGCACGCCGCCGGTCAGCTCGACCTCGTCCTGCTCGAACTTCATCCGGGCGCCGCGGCCGTAGCCGAGCCGGCGCCGGGCCAGCGCACCGGCGACGTCGCCGGTGGTGATCCGGACGTCGGCGGGCAGCCCCTCCAGCACGGCGACCAGGGCCGGGCCGTGCGACTCCCCTGCGGTCAGCCAGCGCAACACGCGGTCCATGGTCCCATCCCGTCAGCCCGCCGGAACCGACAGGTACGCATCGAGCACGTGGCGAGCGGCCACGACCGCGATGAGCGCGCCGGCGATCAGCCAGGGACCGAATGCGAGGTGGTCGCGCAGGCCGGCCCGCCGGGACGCGAGCATGCCCACCGCGACCAGCGCCCCCAGCACGAACCCGAACGCGACGCCGAGCACCAGCACCCCCCAGCCGAGCCAGCCCAGGAACAGGCCGAGCACGGCCAGCAGCTTGACGTCGCCCAGCCCCAGCCCGCCGGCCGGCGCGACGAGGGCCAGCAGCAGGGCCGCGCCGCCGGCCGCGACGGCGCCGAGCGCGGCCCGGCCCAGCGCCGGCCAGTCCCCCGGGATCGCCAGCAGGACCAACCCGGCGACCAGCGACGGCAGGGTCAGCCGGTCCGGCAGCCGCAGCGTGTCCAGGTCGATCACGGCCAGGGTGACGCCGGCCGCGGCCAGCCACAGGTACGCGGCCAGCTCGGCCCGGGCCCCGATCGCGGCCCCGACCCCGCCGAGCGCGACCGCGGCCAGCCCGGTGACGATCCCGGTCCGGCCCGGTCCGGCGTCCCCGCCGGCCCACCAGCGCTTGCCCAGCACCGGGTCACCGGCCGGCACCCGCAGCGTCAGCCCGGCCAGGAACGGCCCGAGCACCACCCCGAGCACCGCACACAGGATCCCGACGACCACCGCGGCACCCTACCGGCGCCCGCGGCCGACCCCCCGCGGTTGTCCACAGGGGGCTAGCAGAGGCCCGCCTTCTGGCACTTGGCCTTGGCCGCGTTGAACTCGTCCCGGTCGTCGGTGAACAGATGGTGGCCGGGGCGGTCGGCGTCCAGCACGTAGTAGAGCCACGGCCCGCTGGCCGGCGCGGCCGCCGCCTCGATCGACGCCACGCCGGGGTTGCCGATCGGCGTCGGCGGCAGCCCCTTGTGGAGCCGGTTGTTGTACGGCGTGTCCTTATCCAGGTCGGCCTGCGTCAGCCCGCCCTTGGACCGGCCCAGCCCGTACAGCACGCTGGCGTCGATGCCGAGGAAGAAGTCCTGGGCCAGCCGGTTGTAGATGACCCGGGCGACCTTGGACCGCTCGTCCGGCTGCTGGGTCTCCTTCTCCACCAGCGACGCCACGATGAGCAGCTCGTACGGGGTCAGGTTGCCGGCGGCCGCCCGCTCGGCCAGCCCGCTGTCCTCGACCTTGGCCTTGTACTGGTCGACCATGCTCTTGAGCAGCGAGGCCGCGGTGGTGTCCGGCTCCAGGTCGTACGTCTCGGGGAAGAGGAAGCCCTCCAGCCTGCCCTTCGCGTACGACGGGAGCTCCAGCGCGGCGGTGTCCTTGGCCGCGGCCTGCAGGGACTTCAGCGGGATCTTCGCCTTCTGCGAGATCAGCGTGAGGGTGTCCTTGACCGACAGCCCCTCCGGGATCGTGACCCGCGACAGCAGCCGCGCGGCCGGGTCCAGGATCAGCGCCAGCGCCGCCGCCCCGCTCATCTGCTTGTGCAGCCGGTACGTCCCGGGCTGGATCCCCAGCGCCCGGCTGTCTTCCTTGGCCGCCTTGGCGAACGCCTTCTCGCTCTTGACCACGCCCTGCTTGACCATCGTGGCCGCGATGTCGGTGGCCGTGTCGCCGGGCTCGACCACCACCAGCGCCTCGCCGCTGCCGGAGCCGGCGAAGTCCGGCGTGGTGCCGAACCGGGACGTGAGCGAGCGGCCGCCGACGAGCGCGCCGGCCCCGAGGCCACCGACGAGGATCAGCACCACCAGCGGCAGGAAGACCCGGCGCCGGCGGCGCTTGCGCCGCTCCACCTGGGAGCGCCGACGCTCGGACCGGCTCGGCCGGCCGTACGGGTCCGGCTGGTCGAAGAAGCCGATGTCGTCGTGGTCCACCCGGCCCGCCGTCACCGGCCCGCCCGGCCGGAGCACCGTGACGGATCGGTCACACCGTGCAAGAAAGTCACGAAGTCCTCCGGGCGGCGTCCAACCATCCCTGAAGTATGAGCACCGCGGCCGAACGGTCAACGACCTGACGTCCCTTACGCCCCCGTGTGCCCGCTTCGGCCAGGCGACGAGTTGCGGCCACGGTGGTCAACCTCTCGTCCGACAGACGCACCGGAATCGGCTCAATACGCTGCGCGAGCGATTCCGCGTACTCCCGGGCCGCCCTGGCGGCCGGGCCGGACCGGCCCGACAGCGACCGGGGCAGGCCGACGACGACCTCGACCGCCTCCCGCTCGGCCACCAGCCGGGCCAGCTTGTCCAGGTCGGCCCCGCCCCGCAGGTCTCGGGCGAGCGTGGTCAGCGGCGAGGCCAGCAGGCCGCCCGGGTCGCAGGCCGCGACCCCGACCCGGACGGTGCCGACGTCCACGCCGATCCGCACGCCGTCGGCCCACTCGGCCGGCGGCCGGTCGGTGACGGTCACCCGAGCCGCTGGGCGACGACGTGCTCGACCAGCGCCAGCGCCTCGGGGATGCCGTCGGGATCGGTGCCGCCGCCCTGGGCCACGTCGTCGCGGCCGCCGCCGCGGCCGCCGACCGGCGGCGCCATCCCGCGCACCACCTCGCCCGCGGCCAGCCCGCGCAGCCGGGCCGGCTCGTTGGTGGCCGCCGCCATCGCGACCTTGCCGTCGGCCCGGGACACCAGCGCGACCACGCCCGGCCGGCCCGGGTCGAGCCGGCCGCGCACGTCCAGCACCAGGGTCCGCAGCTCGCCGCCGCCGAGGCCGCCGGGGACCTCGGCCGCGACCACCGCCACCCCGGCCACGTCCTTGGCCGCCGCCGCCAGCGCACCGGCGCCGGCCAGCACCGACTCCGCCCGCAGCCGTTCCAGCTCCTTCTCCGCGGTCCGCAGCCGGTCGATCAGCGACTGCACCCGCTCCGGGACCTGGTCCGGCGGCACCCGCAGGGTCTGGGTCAGCCCGTCGACCAGCGCCCGCTCGCGCCGCAGGTAGCCGAAGAAATCGCGGCCGACCAGGGCCTCGACCCGGCGCATGCCCGCGCCCACGGACGCCTCGCTGGTGATCGCCAGCGGGCCGACCTGGGACGAGTGGCGCACGTGGGTGCCGCCGCAGAGCTCCCGGGACCACTCGCCGCCGATCTCGACGACCCGGACCTCCTCGTCGTACGTCTCCCCGAACAGCGCCAGCGCGCCGATCCGGCGGGCCTCCGGCAGCGAGGTGAAGAACGCCTGCACCGGCAGGTCGGCCCGGATCGCCAGGTTGGCGACCTCCTCGACCTCGCTGCGGGTCTCGGCCGAGAGCTGCTGCGGCCAGGAGAAGTCCAGCCGCAGGTAGCCGGGCTTGTTGTACGAGCCGGCCTGCAGCGCCGTCGGGCCGAGCACCTGGCGCAGCGCCGCGTGCACCACGTGGGTGCCGGAGTGGGCCTGGCACGCGCCCAGCCGCCACTCCCGGTCCACCTGCGCGTGCACCGAGCGCCCGGCCGCGACCTCGCCGGACTCGACCCGGACGGTGTGCACGACCAGGCCCTTGACCGGCCGCTGGACGTCGACGACCTCGAGCGAGAGCCCGTCGCCGGTGATGTGCCCGGCGTCGGAGTCCTGGCCGCCGGACTCCGCGTAGAACGGGGTCACGTCCAGCACGACCTCGACCAGCTCGCCCTCGGTCGCCCCGGAGACCAGCTCGCCGTCCCGGACCAGGCCGAGCACGGTCGCCTCGGCCTCCAGCGCGGAGTGCGCGATGAAGTCGGTGGCGCCGCGGGCCCGCAGCTCCCGGTACGCCGCCGACCCGGTGCCGGCGCCGCCGCCCTTGCGCGACTGCGCGTCCGCCTTGGCCCGCTGCCGCTGCTCGGACATGAGCGCGCGGTACCCGTCCTCGTCCACGGCCAGGCCCTGCTCGGCCGCCATCTCCAGGGTCAGGTCGATCGGGAACCCGTACGTGTCGTGCAGCTGGAACGCCTGCGCGCCCGCCAGCCTGTCGCCGCCGCGCTCGCGGATCTCCCGGACGGCGGTGTCGAGGATCTGGGTGCCGGCCCGCAGCGTCTGCGCGAAGGTCTCCTCCTCCGCGTACGCGTACGTGGAGATGCGCTCGAAGTCGGTCGCCACCTCCGGGTACGACGGGGCCATCGCGTCGCGGGAGACCGGCAGCAGCTCGGGCAGGGACATCCCCTGGTAGCCCAGCAACCGGACCGAGCGGATGACCCGGCGCAGCAGCCGGCGCAGCACGTAGCCGCGGCCCTCGTTGGACGGGGTGACGCCGTCGGCCATGATCATCAGCGCCGACCGGACGTGGTCGGCGACCACCCGCAGCCGGACGTCCGCGTCCGGGTCGGAGCCGTAGGGCCGGCCGGTCAGCTCGGCCGCGCGGGCCAGCACCGGGAACACCTCGTCGATCTCGTACAGGTTCTGCTTGCCCTGCAGCAGGGTGGCCATCCGCTCGACGCCCATGCCGGTGTCGATGTTCTTCTTCGGCAGCTCGCCGAGGATCGGCCAGCCCTCCTTGCCCGGTCCCGGTCCCCGCTCGTACTGCATGAAGACGAGGTTCCAGACCTCCAGGTAGCGCTCCTCGTCGACGACCGGACCGCCCTCCTGGCCGTAGTCCGGGCCGCGGTCGTAGAAGATCTCCGAGCACGGGCCGCACGGGCCGGGCACGCCCATCGACCAGTAGTTGTCCGCCATCCCGCGGCGCTGGATGCGCTCGGCCGGGACGCCGATCACCCGGTGCCAGATGTCGTAGGCCTCGTCGTCGTCGAGGTAGACCGTCGGCCACAGCCGGGTCGGGTCGAAGCCGAACCCGCCGTCGTCCTGGGAGCCGGTGAGCAGCTCCCAGGCCGCGGTGATCGCGCCCTCCTTGAAGTAGTCGCCGAAGGAGAAGTTGCCGGCCATCTGGAAGAACGTGCCGTGCCGGGCGGTCTTGCCGACCTCGTCGATGTCCAGCGTCCGCAGGCACTTCTGCACGGTGGTGGCGCGCGGGAACGGCGCCGCCTCGATGCCCTGCAGGTAGGGCTTGAAGGGCACCATGCCGGCGTTGACGAACAGCAGCGTGGGGTCGTCCAGGATCAGGCTGGCCGACGGGACGACGGTGTGCCCGTTGCGCTGGAAGTAGTCGGTGAACCGGCGCTTGATCTCGGCCGAGTTCACTGGAAGTCCTCGGGCTTCGCGCCGAGCTTCCCGTCCAGGCCGCTGCCCTCGGTCAGCTCCGACTCCCGGACCGACATGCCCTCGCGGACCTCGTCGGCGAAGTCCCGCAGCGCGTCGGCCAGGCCGGCCAGCGACTGGGACAGGCCGCGCGGGGTCAGGTTCTCCGCCGCCCGGGACAGCTTGCGCACCGCGAGGGCGCCGACCGTGACCCCCAGTGCCAGCCAGAACATCCGCTTCACCGTCGTCACCCTCTTTCGGTAGTCGGAACGGTCCTCGGTCGGACCCCTGTCATCCATGGTGCGCCCGGGGCACCACGGGATTTGCGCCGGGGCCGGTCTACAGGCCGGCGCGCTTGGCCGCCCGGCGGGCCTTGCGCTCCGCCTTCTGCGCCGACTTGGCCGCGTTCTCGGCCTCGGCCTTGCGCCGGTTCTGCGCGGCCCGGCGGATCCCGTACGAGAAGGCGGCGACCTTGATCGCCGGCCCGCCCAGCGTGGTGGCGAAGACCGAGGACAGCGCGGCGGCGTTGCTGCTGACCGCCTGCGCGTTCTGGGTGATGCCCTCGACCCTGGCCAGCTCGTTGTTGACCTGGGCCAGGGTGGTCTGGGCCGAGGTCAGCAGCGGCTGGGCGCCCTCGTGGGCCTTGCGGATGGCCAGCGTGGTCTCGTCCAGCGTGCGGCCGAGCTTGAGGATCGGCACCGCCAGCAGAAGCACGAGCACGCCGAACGCGACGGCCGCGATGATCGCGGCCCACTCCCCTGCCGACACGCGCGGACCCCTTCGTCAAGCCAACCCCGGTCGTGGACCGCCAGACCCTACCGTCTGGCCGGGCCCCGCACGCACCAGGTGCCCGCCGGACCGACGACGCCCCGACGCACGAGGTGCCCCACCGGAACGGGTCCGGTGGGGCACCTCGGTCGGTGCTCCGGTGTTACGCGTCCACGCGGACGACGGTGCCGCCCGCGGTGGCCGTGCCGTCACCGTAGGAGATCCGGCCCAGGTAGCGCTGTCCGGCGGTCAGGCCGGTCCAGGCCGCGGTCACCGTGGCCGGGGTGCCCGCGGTCACGGCCTGGCTGGCCGGGGTCGCGGTCAGGTTGCCGGCCGCGGTCCCGGTCAGGTTCCACAGGTAGGTGGGCACCGTCACCGAGGTCTGCCCGGTCGCCGCCCCGAACAGCACCACGTACAGGTCGTACGTGCCCGCCGGCGGGTCCTCGATCCGGATGGTCTCCTCCGCCGACCCGCCCGCGCTCTGCGCGACCAGGTCGGACGTGCCGGCCTCGTACAGGAAGAGGTCGACGTCCGTGCCGGCCCCGAAGTCGGAGTCGAAGGTGGAGTGCTGCGCGAGCGTGGTGCCGGCCGGGATGGTCACCGTCTCCTTGGCCGTCCGGGTGCTGGTCGCCGGGTTGTCCGGGTCGAAGCCGGGACCGGACGGCTGCAGGGTCGGCGTGCGGACGTCGGCGGCGACCAGGCCGTCGACGGCAGTGGTGAGCGTGCCGGTGAAGCCGGGGGTGACCTTGATCGCCTGCGACCCGGACACCCCGGTGCCGCGGACGTCGACCGGGGCAGCGGCCGCGACCGGCCGCACGGCCACCTGGCTGCGCACCTTGTAGAGGCCGTTGACCCAGGTCAGCGAGCCGAAGGCGTACTCGTCGAAGGCCGCCGAGGTGCGGGTGAAGGTGACCTTGTAGGTCGCCTTGCCGCCCGGTCGGACGAGCAGGACCTTCGGCGACACGGTGACGTCCACACCGGCCGGCTTCACGATCTGCGGGATGTAGATGCCCGGCAGGATGCTGACGTTGGTCACCGTGCGGGTGACCGTCTGCTTCCCGGCCAGCGCGCCGATCGCGATGTTGGGCTGGTTGAGGTCGCTCGGGTCGATGCTGCCGTACGTGCTGCAGGTGGACCCGGTCGCGGTCAGCTGGCCGGTGCCGCACAGCCACCGGACCCAGTCGGTCGAGGTGCTGTCGTAGACCAGGCCCGGGTTCGCGGCCGCGTTGATCGCGACCTGGCCCGAGCCGTAGTCGAACGCCCCGGCCGGACCGTTGGTGTCGGTGCTGATCGGCGCGCCCTTGTTGTCCTTCACCGACGCGGTGGTCAGCAGCGCCGACTTGATCATCATCGGCGACCAGCGGGGGTGCTTCTGGATCAGCAGCGCGCCGAGGCCGGCGATGTGCGGGCTGGACATCGAGGTGCCGGACACGAAGTCGTAGTCGCGGCCGTTGTGCGCCGGCGAGTAGCCGGCGATCACGTCCACGCCCGGCGCCATGATGTCC
>DATDKW010000366.1:0-12608 GCA_036519715.1 Mycobacteriales bacterium | reverse complement strand
GATCGCCGTGCCGACCTGCGCGGCCGTGTTGAGCACGCCGGCCGCGACGCCGGCCAGGTCGGACGGGACGTCGGTGCCGATCGCGTTGGCGGCCACCGAGGACAGCCCGAGCCCGGCCCCGGACAGGGCCAGGCAGAACGGTACCGCCACCGCCGCGCCGTCGAGGGGCACCAGGGCCAGGACGCCGATCGCGACGAGAGCCAGGCCGCCGGCGAGAGCCACGAGGGGCCGCCGCACGAACGGGCCCGACACGGCCGCCCCGGCCACCACCCCCAGGCTGAACGGGAGCAACAGGAGCCCGGCCGCGGCGGCGGAGACGCGGTCGATCCCCTGCAGATGCAGCGTCACCAGGGTGACAGCCGAGGTGGTCGTCGCGGTGTTGAGGAAGGAGCCGACCGCGCCCGCCCGCAGGTTGCGGTTACGGACCGCGGAGCCCGGCAGCAGCGGCGCCCGGTGCCGCCGCTCCAGCCCCACCAGCACCGGCACCAGCAGCACGCCGACCGCAACCAATCCGAGGCCGGCGAGACGCCATCGCGGGAACTCCAGCAAGGCCGCCCCCACCACCCAGGCCATCACCGCACCGGTCAGCAGCACGGCACCGAGCACGTCGAGCGGTGAGTGGTCGCCGGGGTCGACCGGCACCGCCCGCCGGACCGCCACCACCAGCAGCCCGGCCAGGACCAGCGTGAACCAGAAGATCGCCCGCCACGACGCCCACTGGGTCACCAGCCCGCCGAGCAGCAGTCCGCTCGCCCCGGCCGCCGCACCGGACGCACTCCACCAGGCCAGGGAGCGGCGACGGTCGACCGGCAGCGCGGTCAGCAGCCGCAGCGCCGCCGGCACCGACAGCGCCGCGGCCGCGCCCTGCACGCACCGGGCGGCCACCACGAAGGAGACGTCTCCGGAGAGAGCCGCCACCGGCGACGCCAGTCCGAACAGGACGGCCCCGGCCAGCAGTACGCGGCGGTGCCCGTAGCGGTCGCCGCAGCGGGCGCCGAGCACGAGCAGCCCGCCGAAGAACATCGCGTAGCCGGTCACGACCAGGCTCGACGCCGACTGCGACGCCCCCAGGTCGGCCAGCATCGTCGGCAGCGCCGTGATGACGACCGTGCCGCCGAGCACGTCGACGAACTGGACCGCGCACAGCGCCAGGACAGCCAGCACGCCGCGGACGGTACCGAGGGGCTACGACAATCAGGCGCCGCCCGGGTTCAGGGTCACCGTCTCCGGCTTGTACGCCGCCCCGGTCACGTCGACCCCCTGGGCGGTCAGCTTGTCCAGGGCCTTCTGCACGTAGTCGTTGGTGTACGCCAGCCCCTCCGGCGCCTTGGTCAGCACGGTCGCGCCCTCGGCGTTCTTCGTCTTCTGGGCGATCTCCACGGTCCGGTTCCACGCGGTCTGGTCGATCACGCCGACCTTCGGCGTCGACGGCCAGATCAGCTTGTTGATCTCGTTCATCTGCCAGAGCTGGTGGCTGCTGCCGAGCTTGGAGCCGCGGGCGACCACGATGTCCCGGCACTTGGCCGCGTTGTCCCGGCAGAACGCCCAGCCCTTCAGCGCCGCGGTCAGGAACTTGACCGTGGTGTCCTGGTACGTCGTGTCGCTCTGCAGCTTCTCGGTGTTGGCCCACACCGCGTCCTGGAGCATCGCGGTGCCGACGTCGTTCCAGTTGATCGTGGTGAAGTCGCTGGGCTGGTAGAGCTTGCCGGTGGCCGGGTTCTTCGCTTCCAGCACCTGGGCGTACTCGTTGTAGTCCATGGCCTGGGCCGCGTCGATGTCGCCCTTCAGCAGCGCCTGCATGTCGAACTGCTGTTGCACCAGCGTGACGTCCTTGGCCGGGTCGAGGCCGGCGTTGGTCATCCCGGCGAACAGCTCGTACTCGTTGCCGAAGCCCCAGTTGCCGACCTTCTTCCCCTTGAGGTCAGCCGGCGAGCTGATGCCCTTGTCCTTGAAGGACACCTGCAGCGTGCCGGAGCGCTGGAAGACCTGGGCCACGTCGGTGATCCCGGCGCCCTGCTCCCGGGAAGCCAGCGCCTTCGGCACCCAGGCGATCGCGAAGTCGGCCTGGCCCTGGGCCAGGACGGTCTGCGGCACGATGTCCACGCCGCCCTCGAGGATCTCGACATCCAGGCCCTCGGCCTTGTAGTAGCCCTGGTCGGCCGCGGCCAGGTAGCCGCCGAACTGGGCCTGCGTGACCCACTGCAGCTGCAGCTTCACCTTGACCGGCCCGCCGCCGCTGCTGGCATTGTCCGAAGTGGAGGAATCACCGCCTCCGCAGGCGGTCGCCAGCAGCGTGAGCGCCGCCCCGACGGACAGGACTCGGACCGACTTCCGGACGGTGGTACGTCGCATGGGGTGCTCCTCGCCAGGGGGGACGGTGCGGCCGGGCTCAGCGGGTGGTGCGCCAGGGGGTCGCGATCCGCTCCAGGGCGGTCGCAACCAGGTAGAACAGCAGTCCGAGCGCGCAGGCCGCGGCCACGTAGGCCCAGGCCCGCGGGTAGGCGGTGTTGGAGGCGGCGGAGGTGATCCGGGTGCCGAGGCCGTTCTGCAGGCCGCCGAAGTATTCGGCCACGACCGCGGCGATCACCGACAGCGAGGCGGCCAGCCGCAGCCCGGTGAAGACGAACGGCAGCGCGCCGGGGATCCGGACCGTACGGGCGAAGGTCCAGCCGCCGGCCGCGTAGCTGTCCAGCAGCTCGCGGTGGATCGGCTCGACCTGCCGCAGCCCGCGCAGCGCGTTGACGAACAGCGGGAAGAACACGACCAGGGTGACCACCAGCCGGCGCGGCACCGCGCTGGTGGTGGAGAACATCGTGTTGAAGATCGGCGCCAGCGCGATGATCGGCATCGCGTTGACGGCCGCGGCCAGCGGCACCAGCAGCGAGTCGACCACCCGGAACCGGGAGGCGACCAGCGCGGCCAGGATGCCGAGGACCGCCCCGGCGACGAGCCCGGCCAGCGCGTTGGTCCCGGTCACCCGGGCGGTCTTGAGGATGTCGTCGATGTTGGCGGTGATCTGGGCCCAGATCGCCGTCGGCTTGGGCAGCAGGTAGGGCTTGATGTCGTTGCCGACCACGATCGCCTGCCAGGCCACCAGGAACAGCACCCCGAACACCACCGGGATGCCGATGCGGGCGGCGCGGCCGGTCATCTCCGCTCCACCGGCGCCCGGCCCCGCAGGGCCTCGCGGACCTCGGTCACCTTGGCGAAGAACTCCGGCGCCTCCCGGGTGTCGTCGGTACGCTCGCCCAGCGCGACGGCCACGACCGCGGCGACCCGGCCGGGCCGGGGCGACATCACCACGACCCGGTCGGACAGGTAGACCGCCTCCGGGATCGAGTGGGTGACGAACACGACCGTCGCGCCGGACTCGCGGGCGATGCGGGCCAGCTCGGCCTGCAGGCGCTCGCGGGTCATCTCGTCCAGCGCCCCGAACGGCTCGTCCATCAACAGCAGCTTCGGACCGGTGGCCAGCGCCCGGGCGATCGCGACCCGCTGCTGCATGCCGCCGGACAGCTCGGCCGGCCGGGCGCCGGCGAAGTCGGGCAGCCCGACCAGCTCCAGCAGCTCCAGCGCCCGCTCCCGCCGGCGCCGCCGGTCCCAGCCCCGCAGCTCCAGCGGCAGCTCGACGTTGCGCACCACCGTCCGCCAGTCCATCAGCCCGGCCTGCTGGAAGGCGATCCCGTAGTCCTGGTCCAGCCGGGCCTGGCGGGCGGTCTTGCCGTTGACCGTCACCGTGCCCGCGGTCGGCGCGGTCAGGTCGGCCACCACCCGCAGCAGCGTGCTCTTGCCGCAGCCGGACGGCCCGATGAGCGTGACGAACTCGCCGGCGGTCACGGTCAGGTCCACATCGGACAGTGCGGTGACGTCGCCGGCCCGGCCCCGGAAGGTCTTGGTCACCCCGGAGAGCGACACGAAGGCGGTCATGACGCCGGCCGATAGCGGGCCAGGCCCGCGTCCAGCAGCGCCACCAGCCCGGCCACGACCAGCCCGAGCAGGGCGGCGCCGAGGAAGGCGGTCCAGACCTTGGCCGGGTCCGAGGTCGCCTCCCGCGAATACTCGATGACCAGCCGGCCGATCCCGCCACGGATGCCGGTGGAGATCTCCGCGACGATCGCGCCGACCACGGCCGAGGCCGCCGCCAGGCGCAACGCCGGGATCAGGTAGGGCACGCTGGCCGGCAGCCGCAGCCGCCGGAAGGTCTGCCACCAGGACGCGGAGAAGCTGCGCATCAGCTCGACCGAGTGCGCCGAGGGCGAGCGCAGCCCCCGCAGCACCCCGACCGCGACCGGGAAGAAGGCCAGGTACGCCGCGATCACGGCCACCGACATCCATGGGCGCCAGGTCATCGAGCCGATGTGCACCCGCCCGCCCCAGCCGACCACCAGCGGCGCCAGCGCCACCAGCGGCACGGTCTGGGACAGCACCACGTACGGCAGGAGCCCCCGCTCGGCCAGCGCGAACCGGTCCATCAGCATCCCCAGCCCGATCCCGACCAGGACGCCGAGCACCAGCCCGGCCATCGCCACCCGGAAGGTGAACCAGACCGCCTCCAGCACCGCCACGGCGACCGAGGAGCTGTCCGTGGCCGCCGACTCCGGCCGGCCGAACCGCCGCAGCACCTCCCACACGTGCGGCATCGACGCGTCGTCGGCCCGCGGCAGCACCCGGGCCCCGAACAGCGACCCGCCGTCCGGGCTCCCGACCACCTTGTACGCCTCCCAGAGCACGCACACCACCAGCACCGAGGCCACGAACCAGCCGGCCCGGCCCAGCGCCGACCGTCCCCTGTGGACAGGCGGCGGACCGCCCTCCACCACCGTGACCGCGGCCGGCTCGGCCGCGACACCGGTCAACTGCGGGCCGGCAGGAGCTCGGTGACGGCCGGGATGACCTGCTCGCCGTACGCGGTCAGGGTCTCGTCCTTGCCGTCGTGCTGCAGGTAGACGGCGAACTGGTCGACGCCCAGCCCGGCCAGCTCGGTCAGCCGCTGCACGTGCTCCTCGACCGGGCCGAGGATGCAGAACCGGTCCACGATCTCGTCCGGCACGAAGCTGGTGTGGGTGTTGCCGGCCCGGCCGTGCTCGTTGTAGTCGTAGCCCTGCCGCCCGGCGATGTAGTCGGTCAGCGCGGCCGGCACGGCCGAGGAGGAGCCGTAGCGGGCGACGATGTCGGCGACGTGGTTGCCCACCATGCCGCCGAACCACCGGCACTGCTCCCGCTGGTGGTCGACATCGGAGCCCACATAGGCCGGTGCGGCCACGCAGATCCTGATCGACGCCGGGTCCCGGCCCGCCGCCGCCGCCGCGTCCCGGACCGACTTGATGGTCCAGGCCGTAATGTCCGGGTCGGCCAGCTGCAGGATGAACCCGTCGCCGATCTCTCCGGTCAGGGCCAGCGCCTTCGGCCCGTACGCGGCGATCCAGACCTCGAGCGACGACCGGCCCGCCCACGGCAGCCGCAGCGTGGTGCCGTTGTACTCCACGGCCCGGCCGTTGCCGAGCTCGCGGATGACGTGCACGGCCTCGCGCAGCGTCGCCAGCGTGGTCGGCTTGCCGTTGGTGACCCGCACGGCCGAGTCGCCGCGGCCGATCCCGCAGACCGTGCGGTTGCCGAACATCTCGTTCAGCGTGGCGAAGGTGGACGCCGTGACCGTCCAGTCCCGGGTGGCCGGGTTGGTCACCATCGGGCCGACCGTGACCGTCCGGGTCGCGGCCAGGATCTGGCTGTGGATCACGTACGGCTCCTGCCAGAGCAGGTGCGAGTCGAACGTCCACACGTGACTGAAGCCGCGCAGCTCGGCCTGCCGGGCCAGCTCAATCACCCGGGCAGCCGGCGGTGTGGCCTGGAGGACGACCCCGAAGTCCATCGTCACCTCAACAAGTCCGACAGGCCGCGGCGGACGAACCGGCCGTGGCCCTTGCGGCCGTGGAACGTGCCGTCGGAGACGACCACCGACCCGCGGGACAGGACCGTGTCCACGTGGCCGTCGATCCGGAACCCCTCCCAGGCCGAGTAGTCCATGTTCATGTGCTGGGCCGCCAGCCCCAGGTCGGACGAGCCGGCCGGGTCGTACAGCACGATGTCGGCGTCGGAGCCGGGCGCGATGACGCCCTTGCGCGGGTACATCCCGAACAGCCGGGCCGGGGTGGTGGAGCAGGTCTCGACCCAGCGCGCCAGCGACAGCTTGCCGTCGACCACGCCCTGGTAGATGAGGTTCATCCGGTGCTCGACGGTGCCGATGCCGTTGGGGATCTTGGTGAAGTCGCCGATCCCCAGCTCCTTCTGGTCCTTCATGCAGAATGGGCAGTGGTCCGTGGACACCACGGCCAGGTCGTCCGTACGCAGGCCCTTCCAGAGGTCGGGGAGGTGGCTCTCGTGCTTGCTGCGCAGCGGCGGGGAGGCGACCCACTTGGCGCCCTCGAAGCCGGGTGCGCCGAGCTGGTCCTCCAGCGTCAGGTACAGGTATTGCGGACACGTCTCGGCGAAGACGTTGCGCCCGGCGTCCCGCGCCTCCGCGACCTTGGCCAGCGCCTCGGACGCGGACAGGTGCACGAAGTAGACCGGCGCCCCGGCCACCCCGGCGAGCACGATGGCCCGGTTGGTGGCCTCGCCCTCCAGCGCCGGCGGCCGGGTCCGGCCGTGCCAGACCGGGTCGGTGTCGCCGCGGGAGAGCGCCTGGGCGGCCAGCACGTCGATGGCGATGCCGTTCTCCGCGTGCATCATGATCATGGCGCCGTTGTTGGCCGCCTTCTGCATCGCCCGCAGGATCTGACCGTCGTCGGAGTAGAAGACGCCCGGGTAGGCCATGAAGAGCTTGAAGCTGGTGATGCCCTCGTGGTCGACCAACTGGTCCATGGCCTTGAGCGCGTCCTCGTCCACGCCGCCGAGGATCATGTGCAGGCCGTAGTCCACCGCGCAGTTGCCGTCGGCCTTGGCGTGCCAGGTGGCCAGCGACTCCTGCACGACCTCCCCGGTGCGCTGCACGGCGAAGTCCACGATGGTGGTGACGCCGCCCCAGGCCGCGGCGACCGTGCCGGTCTCGAAGGTGTCGGAGGCGTTGGTGCCGCCGAAGGGCAGCTCCATGTGGGTGTGCACGTCGATCCCGCCCGGGATGACGTACTTGCCGGTGGCGTCGATGACGTCCACATCGGACGGACCGGTGCCGGGCGCGTGCAGCGCCGCGATCGTCTCGCCGTCCACCAGCACGTCCATGGGGATCGGCCCGGTGGCGTTGACCACCGTGCCGCCCGTGATGAGCGTGCTCACGGCGCCGTCAGATCGCCGTAGGCGTCCGGGCGGCGATCGCGATAGAACTGCCAGCGGGTGCGGACCTCGCGGAACAGATCCATGTCCAGGTCCCGGACCAGCACCTCCGACTCGCCGTCGGAGGCGTAGCCGTCGACCGGCCTGCCCTCCGGGTCGGCGAAGTAGGACGTGCCGTAGAAGTCGTCGTCGCCGAGGTCCTCGATGCCGACCCGGTTGATGGTGCCGACGAAGTACTCATTGGCGACGGCGGCGGCGGTCTGCTCCAGCTTCCACAGGTAGTTGGACAGGCCGCGGCTGGTGGCCGACGGGTTGAAGACGATCTCGGCCCCGTTGAGGCCGAGCGCGCGCCAACCCTCCGGGAAGTGGCGGTCGTAGCAGAGGTAGACGCCGACCCGGCCGACCGCGGTCTCGAACACCGGATAGCCGAGGTTGCCCGGCCGGAAGTAGAACTTCTCCCAGAACCCGTTCACGTGCGGCAGGTGCGTCTTGCGGTACTTGCCCAGATACTTCCCGTCCGCGTCGATCACGGCCGCGGTGTTGTACAGGACGCCCGGCTGCTCCTGCTCGTACACGGGCAGCACGAAGACCATCCCGAGCTCGGTCGCCAGCGCCTGGAAGCGCTCGACCGTCGGCCCCGGCACCGATTCCGCGTAGTCGTAGAACTTGGCGTCCTGGACCTGGCAGAAGTACGGCCCGTAGAACAGCTCCTGGAAGCAGACCACCTTTGCGCCCTGCGCGGCGGCGTCCCGCGCGTACTCCTCGTGCGCCTTGATCATGCTCTCCTTGTCGCCGGTCCAGGTGGCCTGGACCAGCGCGGCGCGCACCGTCGTGGGCATCGACACTCCCCTCCCGGTCCTCCCCGGTCGGGGGAACCGACCCCTCGGACCGTAGGTCGCCAGGGAGGAGGAGGACAATAGGAGTCCTCGGTTACCTCGTCATTTCGCCGGGCCGACGGGGCCAATCCGATTCAGCGGCGCGGGCGGGGCAGGGGTCGTTCGTCGAGCAGGAGCCAGCCCAGGTCGCAGTTGAGCGCCCGAGCCAGGTGCCGCAGCCGCCAGGCGTCCAGCCGCTGGGTGCCGCGCTCCACCGCGCTCACGAAGTTGCGGCTCACCCCGGCCCGCTCGGCCAGCTCCTCCTGCCGGAGGTTGCGCAGGGAGCGCTCGGCCCGGATGCGGTTGCCGACGTCGCGGCGGAAGGACTCCTCCCCGTACGGCTCGGAATCGTGAAAGACGCTCCCCGTGAGCGTTGAGGTCATGACCAGTCCCTTTCCCCGGTGATCACGACGCCGGCCGGATGCGGACCCCCCGATTCGTGGTGCCTGCCCGCATCCGGCCGACGCCGCAACACGCCGATCCTTCCCTCCGCCAGCGCCCGGCTACAGAGCGAATTTCTGGCCAACTGGACATCGGCCGGCCCGCGGACTGTCCGACGCTCGGCGTCGGACATCCCATAACTGTCGCCACGCCCGTCACCGTGCTGGACATCAGGACAAGGAGTGGACAGGCTCGCGCTGTGACACGGATGACCTACAGGTCGGAGCAGCTGGTGGAGGAGCTGAAGTCGGTCCGCCGGGGCCGCGGCCTGCACCACGGCAAGCTGGCCGAGCGGGTCGGCCCGGAGCTGCGCCGGGTCTGCGCCGTGTCCGCCGCCGACACCACCGCCACCATGCGGACGAAGATCGTCGAGAAGCTCGGCCAGGCCATCGACACGCTGCCGGCCGAGCTCGCGCTCAGCGCCCGGGCTGCGCTCGGCATCCACCCGGAGACGTACGAGCTGCTGCAGCTGCAGGAACGGGTCAACTGGCTCGCCGCCCGGCTGCGCCGCGACGTCCGGACCGCCCGGCGCCGGGTCGACGAGGCCTGCGGCCGGCTGGCCGAGGTGCTGGTCTCCGGGTCCATGCCGGCCTCGTCCGGCGGCCACAACTTGGGCTGGCACGTGTCGGTCGCCAACGGCGCGGTCCTGCTGGACAGCGACGGAACGCTCGCGGTCGAGTGGCGGGAGGTCGTCGCCGACCGCGACGCGCTGGACCGGATCACGCTGGCCTGGAGCCTGCGCACCGCCGAGGGCCCGGCCAGCATCGGCGTCAAGGTCCTGTACGGCGGGATGCTGTCCGCGCCCGAACCGCCGGTCGGCAGCCGGCGGCACCTCTACCTGGCCCTCCCCCGCCCGCTGCGGGTCACCGAGCACCACCAGTACGCGCTGGTCACGCAAGTGCCGGCGGAGCACATCATGCCGAAGCACTACGCGTACGTGCCGATGACCCGCTGCGACCGCTACCACCTGCAGGTGCGCTTCGACCCGGAGCGGGCGCCGGAGCGGGTCTGGCGGGTGGCCGACGCCTTCCACCGCGAGCTGGACGAGCGCTCGGCCGAGGGCGAGCCGCTGCTCCCCGACCCGTCCGGCACCGTCGAGGTCGACTTCGACGACCTCACCCCCGGCTACAGCTACGGCGTCCAGTGGACCTGACCGGTCAGCCCGGCCCCGGCCGCTAGCGGGTCGAGCGCAGTAGGGGTGGGTGCAGGGTGGTGGCCGGGCCGCGGCGGTAGAGAGCGGCGGGGCGGCCACCGTCGCGGCTGAACTCGCCGGTGGGGACGAGGAAGCCGTCCACGCCGGTGACCTTGCGGCTGAAGTTGCCGGGGTCCAGGCGCCGGCCCCAGACGATCTCGTAGACACGGCGCAGGTCGCTGATCGCGAATTGGTCAGCGCAGAAGGCGGTGCCGACCGTGGAGTGCTCCAGCATGCCGCGGGCCCGCTCGACGGCGTCGCCGATGATCCGCCGGTGGTCGAAGGCGATCTCGGCCGGGCCGCCGAGGACGTCGTCCACGGCCATCCAGCGGGCGGCCCGGGCGTCGCCGCCGGCCGTCGGCAGCGGCAGGTCCGGCATCAGGGCCAGGTAGCAGATCGAGACGACCCGGGTCGGCCGCGGATCCCGGTCCGGGTCCCCGTACGCGCGCAGCTGCTCGAGGTGGAGGTCCGCGGCGTCGAGGCCGGTCTCCTCGTGCAGCTCCCGCGCAGCGGCCTGGTCGAGGTTCTCGTCCGCCTCGACGAAGCCGCCCGGCAGCGCGAGCCGGCCCCGGAACGGCTCCTGGCCGCGCTCGATCATGAGGATGGCGAACGCGTCGTCCCGCACCGTGAACACGGCCAGGTCGACCGCGACCGACATCATGCGTCTCCTCGGCGGCACCGGCGCTCCCGTCGTTCGTAATTGTCATCTTGACAATAGCTGACGACGCTGCCTACCGTCATCCCGTCAGTAATTGTCGATCTGACAATATTGAGGGAGACCCGCCGTGAAGGTCGTCTGCCGCCTCTCGACCCTCCTCCGGATCGTGGCCGTCGCCGCGGCCGCCGGCCTTCTCGCCGGATGCGCGATCGGAGTGCTGGTCCTCCCCTCGGCCCCGGCCGCCTCCGGCCTGCCCGCCGCCGCGGCCGCCGCCGCCCTGGCCGCCGGCCCCCCGGAACAGCCCGGGATCCCCCGGGTGCGGACCGACTCCCCGCAGGACGGAGGTGATGCGACATGGAGACCCACACGATCCTGACCTACCTGGTCAGCGTGCTCACGTTCTGGCTGGGGTGACGGCAGGAGCAGTCAGGTTGGAGCCCAGTAGCTCCCGCCGCCCCAGCACCGGGTGACCCGGTCTGCCGTCGAGGATAACGGCGCGACCGGCGAACAGCAGCCGGCCGGTCCGCATCGCGGGCCGGCCGGCTGTCCCTCGCTGTGGTCAGGTGCTGAGGTCGTACACGGTGGTGGTGCCGACCGTGGTGGCGGTGTAGTTCTGGGCCACCCAGGTGGCGATCTGGGTGGCGGCGGCGCTGCCGCCGGTCCGGGTCCCGCCGCCGGTGCCGGCGCTGATGAAGTAGTGGATCCGGTGCGCGGCCACGTACGCCTGGAACTCGGCCAGCGTCGGGGACGGGTCGGTGCCGTTGAAGCCGCCGATCGCCATCACCGGTTCTCCGCTCGCCAGCTGGTAACCCGAGGCGTTGTTGGAGCCGATCGTGGCGGCGGACCAGGTGTAGCCGGACGCGCCGGTCTGCAGCAGCTCCACCATCTCGGCGCTGGCGGTGGTGCCGTTGAGCAGGCCGCTCATGCCGCCGGGACCGCCCTGGGTGGTGCCGGCCCCGCCCGGCGCCGGGCCGAAGCCGCCCCGGCCGCCGCCGCCCGGACCGCCCATCCCGCCGGCCACCGCCGGCCCCGCGGTCGGGATCGAGCCGGTGTGCGGCGTCGCCGCCGTGTCCACCGCGTACGCCGCCGGCCCGGCCAGCGCCACGATCAGCCCGGCCCCGGCCAGTACGGCCGCGGTCCGCCGCGGCAGCACCCGTACCAGCAGCAGCCCGATCGCGACCAGCAGCCCGGCCGCCAGCACTCCCGGGGCCAGCCACGGCAGGAACTCGGCGCTCCGCGTCAGCAGCACGTACGACCAGGCCGCGGTCACCGCCAGCGTGAGGGCCAGCACGACCGCCCCGGACCGCCGCCGCCACAGCTCGACGGCCCCGATGCCGACCACCGCGCCGATCGCCGGCGCCAGCGCGACGGTGTAGTAGGCGTGGAAGATCCCGGCCATGAAGCTGAACGTCAGCCCGGTCACCAGCAGCCAGCCGCCCCAGAGCAGCAGCCCGGCCCGGGTCCGGTCGGTGCGGAACCGCCGCCGGGTCACGACCAGACCGGCCACCAGCAGGATCAGCGCGGCCGGGAGCAGCCAGGACACCTGGCCGCCGATCTCGGAGTCGAACATCCGGCCCCATCCGGTTGCGCCCCACATCCCGGTGCCGCCACCGCCGCCGCCGACGCTTCCGGTCTCGTCCCCGGTCAGCCGGCCCAGGCCGTTGTAGCCGAGCACCAGCTCCAGGATCGAGTTGTGCTGGGAGCCGCCGATGTAGGGCCGCATGCTCGCCGGCATCAGCTCCACGATCGCGACCCACCAGCCGGCCGCGACGATAAGGGCGCCGAGCGCGGCCAGCAGGTGGCCGATCCGCCGCCGGACCGGGGTCGGCGCGGCGACGAGGTAGACCAGCCCGAGGGCGGGCACGACCAGCAGCGCCTGCAGCATCTTGGTCAGGAAGCCGAAGCCGACCAGCGCACCGGCCAGCATCAGCCACCGGGCCGAGGCCTTCTCGGTCGCCCGCACGGTCGCGTACGCGCCCGCCACCAGCAGCAGCACCAGCAGCGCGTCCGGGTTGTTGAACCGGAACATCAGCACCGCGACCGGGGTCAGCGCGGCCACGGCCCCGGCGATCAGCCCGGCCGCCGGTCCGGCCCAGCGCTTGACCGTCCCGTACAGCAGGCCGGTGGTGGCCACGCCCATCAGCGCCTGCGGCACCAGGATCGACCAGCTCGACAG
>DATDKW010000365.1:0-24792 GCA_036519715.1 Mycobacteriales bacterium | reverse complement strand
CGGGGACGTACCCACTTCTGGGTGAAGATCACCCAGCCAGCGCGTCGAGAACCTGCTGGCCGTACTTCCGGAGCTTGTTCTCGCCGATCCCGCTGATGGCGCCGACCGCGGCCAGCGTGGCTGGCTGCTCGATCGCGATCTGCCGCAGCGTCGCGTCGTGGAACACCACGTACGCCGGCACGCCCTCCTCCTTGGCCGTCGCCGCCCGCCAGGCCCGAAGCCGCTCGAACACCGGCGCCGCGGACGCCGGCAGCTCCGGAGCGGCGGCCTTCGACGACGCCGAGGAGGACCGGGACGGCCGCGCCGCCCGCGGCGCCTCCCGCCGCAGCTGGACCGTCCGCCGGCCGCCGAGCACCTCCCCGCTCGACGGCGTCAGGGCCAGCGTCTGGTGCTCCCCGGACACGGTGAGCAGCCCCTGGGCCAGCAGCTGCCGGGCCACCCCGCGCCACTCGGCCTCCTGCAGCTCGGTGCCGATCCCGTACGTCGAGAGCGTGTCGTGCTTCCACTGGGCGATCTTGTCGGTGCTGCGGCCGAGCAGGATGTCGACGGACTGGCCGACCCCGAAGCGCTGGTTGCGCTCGTGCTGCAGCCGCCAGACCGTGGACAGCAGCTTCTGCGCCGGCACCGTGCCGTCCCAGGACTCGGGCGGGGTCAGGCAGGTGTCGCAGTTGCCGCACGGCCCGCTGTCCTGCCCGAAGTACGCCAGCAGGCGCACCCGCCGGCAGGAGACGGTCTCGCAGAGCCCGAGCATCGCCTCCAGGTGGGTGGCCAGCATCCGGCGGTGGGCCAGGTCGCCCTCGGACTGGTCGATCATGCGGCGCTGCTGCACCACGTCCTGCAGCCCGTACGCCAGCCAGGCCGTCGCGGGCAGCCCGTCCCGGCCGGCCCGCCCGGTCTCCTGGTAGTAGCCCTCGACCGACTTGGGCAGGTCGAGGTGGGCCACGAACCGCACGTCGGGCTTGTCGATCCCCATCCCGAACGCGATCGTCGCGACGATCACCAGCCCGTCCTCGCGCAGGAACCGGGACTGGTGCGCCGACCGGTCGGCCGCGGACAGCCCGGCGTGGTACGGCAGGGCCGGGATGCCGTTGCGGACCAGGAACTCCGCGGTCTTCTCGACCGACGCCCGGGACAGGCAGTAGACGATGCCGGAGTCGCCCGGGTGCTCCTTGCGGAGCAGGTCCAGCAGCTGCCGGCGGGGGTCGTCCTTGGGCACGATCCGGTACTGGATGTTGGGCCGGTCGAAGCTGGCCACGAAGTGCTTGGCCTGGCCGAGATCGAGCCGCTCGGTGATCTCCGCGTGGGTGGCCGAGGTCGCGGTCGCGGTCAAGGCGATCCGCGGCACCGTGGGCCAGCGCTCGTGCAGCATCGACAGGGCCAGGTAGTCGGGCCGGAAGTCGTGACCCCACTGGGCCACGCAGTGGGCCTCGTCGATCGCGAACAGCCCGATCTTCCCCTCGTCCAGCAGCTGGAGGGTCGCGGCCGAGCGCAGCGCCTCCGGGGCCAGATAGAGCAGGTCCAGCCGCCCGGCCCGGAACTCGGCCGACACCAGCCGGCGCTCGTCCAGGTCCTGGGTCGAGTTGAGGAAGCCGGCCCGCACCCCGAGCGCCCGCAGCGCGTCGACCTGGTCCTGCATGAGCGCGATGAGCGGCGAGATCACCACCCCGACGCCGTCCCGGGCCAGCGCCGGGATCTGGTAGCAGAGGGACTTGCCGCCACCGGTCGGCATCAGCACGAGCGCGTCGCCACCGGCGACGACGTGCTCGATGATCTCCTGCTGCCCGGCGCGGAAGGCGTCGTATCCGAACACCCGCCGCAGCAGCTCGTCCGTCCCGGCCACCGCGCGAGTCTACGAGCGCCGGGACGGTCCGGCCGGACGCCTGTGGACAACCGTCCGGACCGCCCGACCGCCCGCGGTCAGGCCGGCGACGGAATCCCACCCAACGGCATCGGCACGCCGCCCGCGGTCGTCACCACGGCTGTCGCCGCCGGCATCGGTTTGCCGCCGGCCAGCGCCGCCGGCGCCGTCACCGCGCTCGCCGTCAGCACCAGCGCCGTCCCGGCCAGAACTCGGGTCACTCGCACGTCCGCCTCCTCCAGGTGGGCCCGACGCACCCTTCCTACAGCCGGGACCGCCCCGATGAACCGGCAGTTCACCGGCAGTCTGCGCGCGCCCCCGTCCGGCCGGCCGGATCAGTCGGACACGATCTCCACCAGCTCGGCGTGCTTGGGCGTGACCCCGTCGCCGCTGGAGACGCCGCGGATCCGGCGGCCGATCCACGGGAGCAGGTGGATGCGGACCCAGCGCACGTCGGCGACCAGCGCGGCCCGCCGGGTCGCCACCGCCGACCCGGGCAGGGCCGAGCGCCACCAGTCCGACCGCTCGACCCCGAGCACGTCCAGCACGGCCGCCGCCACCCGGGCGTGCCCTTCCGGGGCCAGGTGCAGCCGGTCGGAGTGCCACAGCCGCCGGTCGGCCAGCGCCGGCACCGCGGCCAGGTCGACCAGCAGCCCGCCGTGCGCCGCGGCCGTCGCCCGCACCCCGGCGTTGAAGGCCCGGAACCGGGCCGCCAGCCGCTCCGCCGTCCGGCCGGTGCCGGTCCGCTCGATCACCGTGAACAGCAGGACCCGGCGGCCCGCGCCGGCCAGCGCCCCGACCGCGGCGTCGTACCGGGCCAGCAGGGCCGGGAGGTCCGTGCGGGGCCGGAGCACGTCGTTGGACCCGGCGTGGAAGGACACCAGGTCCGGTTCCAGCCGCAGCGCCACCGGCAGCTGCTCCGCCGCCACCTGGTCCAGCAGCCGGCCGCGGACGGCGAGGTTGGCGTACCGGACCGAACCCTGGGCGACCGCGAGGCCGGCCGCGACCCGGTCGGCCCAACCCCGGTGCCGCCCGTCCGAGCCGAGCTCGTCCTCCATGCCCTCGGTGAACGAATCGCCCAGCGCGACGTAGCTGCGGATCACGCCCCCAGTCTCCACGGTGCGACCGGACCGGCAGAATCGGGACATGCCCACCCCCGCGGTTGAGATCCACGGCCTGGTCCGCCGGTTCGGCGCGACGGTCGCGGTGGCCGGGGTCGACCTGACCGTGCCCCAGGGCAGCTTCTTCGGGCTGGTCGGCCCCAACGGCGCGGGCAAGAGCACGCTGCTGTCGATGGCGACCGGGCTGGTCCGCCCGACCGCCGGGACCGTACGGGTGGCCGGGCACGACGTCTGGGCCGACCCGGTCGCGGCCAAGGCCCGCTGCGGCGTGCTGCCGGAGGGGCTGCGGCTGTTCGAGCGGCTGTCCGGGCGGGAGCTGCTCGGCTTCACCGGCCGGCTGCGCGGGCTGCCCGGGGCCGAGGCCGACGGGCGGGCCGAGGAGCTGCTGCGGGTGCTCGACCTGGCCGGCGCGGCCGACACGCTGGTCGCGGACTACTCGACCGGGATGCGCAAGAAGATCGGGCTGGCCGCGGCCCTGCTGCACAACCCGGCCGTGCTGTTCCTGGACGAGCCGTTCGAGGCCGTCGACCCGGTGTCGGCCCGGGTGATCCGGGACGTGCTCGAGCGCTACACCCGCTCCGGCTCGACCGTGGTCTTCTCCAGCCACGCGATGGAGCTGGTGGACCGGCTGTGCGACACGGTCGCGGTGCTGCACCACGGCTCGGTGGTGGCGGCCGGCCCGATCGCGGCGGTCCGGGGCGGCCGCTCGCTGGAGGACGCGTTCCTGGCGCTGGTCGGCGCGGGCGAGCCGGGAGCCGGGGAGCTGCGGTGGTTGGGCTCTTCGTCCGGCTGAAGCTGCGGCTGCTGCGCGCCTCGCTGCGCAAGCCGGCCCGGCTCGTGCTGGTGGTCCTCGGGCTGGTGCTGGGCACGCTCACGGTCGGGCTCTTCGGGGTGGCGCTGTTCGTGTTCCGGGACGAGCCGCGGACGGCGGCGGCGCTGGGCGCGCTCATCGCGGCCGTGCTCGCGCTGGGCTGGGCGACCGTGCCGATCGCCGCGTTCGGGGTGGACGAGACGCTGGACGTGGGCCGGCTGGCCCTGTTGCCGATCCGGCGCGAGCGGTTGCTGACCGGCTTGCTGGCGGCCGCGTTCCTCGGCGTGGCCCCGATCCTGACCGTGCTGCTGGTCGGCGTGGCGGTGGCCGCGGTGGTCCGCTCGGTCGCGGCGCTGCCGGTCGCGCTGGTCGCGTTCGTGCTGCTGTCGGCGATGTGCCTGCTGCTGGGGCGGCTGAACACCTCGGCGCTGTCCCGGCTGCTGCGGTCGCGCCGCGGCCGGGACCTGGCCGTGCTGGTGGGCCTGCTGGTGGTGCTGGCCGCGCAGCTGCCCCGGCTGCTCGTGCAGAACCTGGACGAGCAGCGGCTGCAGGGCATCGGCGACGTACTGCGCTGGACCCCGCCGGGGGCGGCGATCCGCTCGGTCGCCGACGCCAGTGCCGGCAGCTGGGTCCCGGCCCTGGCCGAGCTGCTGTACGCCGCGGTCACCGTGGCCGCCCTGCTGGCCGGCTGGTACGTGGCCCTGGGGGCGGCGCTGACCGTGGTCGACGCCTCCACCGAGCGGACCCGGTCCCGGCGCCGGCCCGGGCTCATCGCGCTGCTGCCGGGGGGCCGGCTCGGCGCGGTCGCGGGCAAGGAACTGCGCTACGCCTGGCGGGACCCGCGGCTGAAGTTCAGCTGGCTGCAGATGATGGTGTTCGGGCTGGCCGTGCCGGCGTTCTCGCTGCTGCCCGCGGGCGGCCGGTTCGCGCCCCTGGGGGTCGGCCTGTTCAGCGCGCTGCTGGTCTCCTCCCTCGGCTTCAACCAGTACGGCCCGGAGGGGTCGGCGTTCTGGCTGACGGTCGCCGTCACCGCGACCGAGCGGGACGCGCGTACCGACCTGGCCGGGCGGAACGCCGCCACCGCGCTGGTGGTGGGGATCTGGGTGCTGGCCGGGTCGACCGCGCTGGCCGTGGTGACCGGCACACCGTCGGCGGTCCCGCTGGCGCTGGGCGCGGGGGCGGCCGTGCTCGGCGCCGGGTTCGCGGTCGGCGGCGTGCTCAGCGTGCTCGCGCCGTACCCGATGCCGGACCAGCCCGGGTCCGCCTTCGCCGGGCCGGGTGCCGGGCGCGGCTGCCTGGCCGGGCTGTTCTGGCTGGTCGGCACCGTGGTCACGGCGGTCGCGTCGGCGCCGGTGTGGGTGCCGGCGCTGGTCTGGGGCGACCGCCCGCTGGTGGTCGTGGCCGTCCTGGCCGGCGGCCCGGCCTGGGGGTCCGGGCTGGCCTGGGTCGGGCGGCGGATCGCCGCCCGGCAGCTGCTCGCCCGGCTGCCGGAGCTGCTGGTCGCGGTGACGCCGGACCGCACCTGACTCCTAGGGTGTGCGGGTGCAGCAGCCCGCCGACCTCGACACCGTCCGGACCTCCTACGACCGGGTGGCCGACACCTACGTCGAGCTCGGCATGGGGGACCTCGGGAGGCAGCCCTGGCTGCGGGCGGCGCTGGCGGCGTTCGCCGAGTCGGTCCGCGGGCTCGGCCCGGTCCTCGACGTCGGCTGCGGCCCGGGCACGGTCACCGCGCACCTGGCCGGGCTGGGCCTGGACGTGTCCGGTGTGGACCTGTCGCCGCGGATGGTCGGGCACGCCCGCCGGCGCTACCCGGACCTGCGCTTCGAGGTCGCCTCGGCCACCGCGCTGGACCTGGCCCCGGCGTCGCTGGGCGGGATCCTGGGCTGGTGGTCGCTGTTCAACCTGCCCCGCGACCTGCTCCCGGGCGTCCTGGCCACGTACGCCGCCGCGCTCGTCCCCGGCGGCCAGGCCGTGATCGGCACCCACGCCGGCGACGGCGACCTCGTCCGCACCGAGGCGTACGGCGGCGTGCCGGTCTCCTGGACCACCCACCTGTGGCGGCCCGAGGAGCTGACCGGCCTGCTGGCCGCGGCCGGCCTCACGGTCGTGGCCGAGCTGCGCTTCCCGGCGCTGCCGCCGGCGACGCACCCGCAGGTGCTGCTGGCCGCGCAGCGCTGACCCGGGCGCCGCCCGCGCGACGGCCGACACGCAGAACGCGGTGAAGATGACCCACTGGGACGAATCGGCGGACGCCAGCGCGAACATGGCGTAGCCGATGCCCGCGATGACCAGGCCGACCGCGAGCAGGTAGGCCGGGCGGATGTGGTTCGCCAGCGCCGGGCTGACCATGTTGCCGATGATCATGATGATCGCCGGCGGCACCAGCAGCAGCCCGGCCTCCAGCGGCGAGATGCCGAGGACGTTCTGCAGGTAGAGCGTGAGCACCAGGTAGGTCCCGGTGCCGACCACGCCGCCGACGAAGTAGACGGTCAGGCCGTTGCGGAAGGTGCGGTTGCTGAACATCTTCAGGTCCAGCAGCGGGTGCTCCAGTCGGCGCTGCCGCTGGACGAACAGGTAGCCGACCACGATGCCGAACACCACCGCGGCGCAGCGCGACCAGGAACGCCGACCCCCACCAGAAGTGGTTCAGCAGCAGGCCACCGACGATCGGGCCGAGCGTCAGCCCGCCCATGAAGGAGCCCACGTAGATCGGCGAAGACGCTGCGGGCGTCGCCGGTCATGGTGCTGACGGCCGCCTACAACTGGCTGCTGTACCGCACGACCGGCTCGACCAAGCTGGTGACCGCCACGTTCCGGCCGTTCAGCGGATCCGGCGGCCGGTCTCGGCGCAGGAGTAGCCGCCCAGGGCCTCGACCGCGGCCCGGAAGTCCGGCTGTTCCAGCAGGGTCCACAGCGGCGCCAGCCGCTCGTCGGCCAGCCCGCCGGCCCGCAGCACCAGGTCGTACGGCTCCTCCGCGACCGGCACGAAGTCCAGGCCGAAGGCGCGGGCGGCGGCCAGGATGCCGAGCCCGGCGTCGGCGCCGCCGGCCGCGACCGCGGCGGCGACCGCGAGGTGGGTGTGCTCCTCGCGGCCGTAGCCGGTGACCGCGGCCGGATCCAGCCCGCGCGCGGCCAGCTCCTGGTCCAGCAGCACCCGGGTGCCCGCGCCGCGCTGCCGGTTGACGTAGCGCAGCCTCGGCCGGCCCAGGTCGTCGATGCCGGTCAGGCCGAGCGGGTTGCCGGCCGCGACGATCAGCCCCTGCTGCCGGTGCACGAGCCGGACGACCGCGATCTCGTCGCCGGCCCCGAACAGCCGGTCTAGGTAGGGCAAGGTGTACTCGCCGGTCGCCGAGTCCAGCAGGTGGGACCCGGCCAGGTGGCACAGCCCGTCCCGGAGCGCGACCAGGCCGCCGAGCGAGCCGACGTTGGACGAGGCGAGCGTGATCAGCGGGTCGGCCGCGCGCAGCCGGGACGCGGCCAGGTCGAGCACGAGGTCGTGGGAGCCGATCGCGACGATGGTCCGGTCGATCTCGGCCGGGCCGCGCAGCAGCTCGACGCCGACCTGCTCGCCGGCGTGGTGGCCCTCGGTGCCGGCCGGGACCAGCAGCAGCCCGTCCGCCCTGACCAGCGAGGTCAGTACGCCGGCCCCGCGCGGCAGCGGGGTGGCGACGACCTCGCCGCCGACCCGGCCGAGCCGGACCCGGACCCAGTCGTCCATGCCGATCGCGGACGGCAGCTTGCGGGCCAGCCGGGCGGTGGCGATCGGCCGCTGCCGCGGGGCCGCGCCCTCCAGCTCGGCCAGCAGCGGCGCGGCGAAGAGGTCGAAGGTCAGCGCGGCCGACACCGGATACCCGGGCGCGCCCAGCACCGGGGTGGTCCCGACCGTGCCGAGCACGACCGGGTGCCCGGGCCGTACGGCGACGCCGTGCACCGCGAGCGTCCCGGCCCCGGCGACGACCCGGGCGGTGTGGTCGTCCCGACCGGCGCTGGAGCCGGCGATGAGGACGACCAGGTCGGCCTGGCCGGCCGCCTCCTTCAGGGCGGCGGCGATCGCGGCCGGGTCGTCGGCGACGACGGCGGTCGCCGAGGCCGTGCAGCCGGCCTCGCGGGCCTGCGCGGCCAGCATCAGCGAGTTGGTGTCCGGGATCTCCCCGGCCCGCAGCGGCGCGCCCAGCGGCCGGATCTCGTCGCCGGTCGGCACCACCACCACCCGCGGCGCCCGCCGCACGGCCAGCTCCAGCACGCCGGCGGCGGCGCAAGCGGCGGCGTCGACCGGCCGGAGCCGGTGCCCCTCAGGCAGCAGCAGCTCGGTCGCGCTGATGTCCTCCCCGATCGAGCGCACGTGCTGGTACGGCGGCACCGCGGCCCGGATCTCGACGCCGTCACCGGCCCGGTGCACGTCCTCGCGCATGATCACGGCGTCGTAGCCGGGCGGCAGCGGGTCGCCGGTGTCCACGACCTCGAAGGACGGCAGCACCAGCGGGCGGGACTCCGACGCCCCCACGGTGTCCGCGGCCCGCACCGCGATGCCGTCCATCGCGGCCGAGTCGAACGCCGGCGACGAGCGGGCGGCCCAGACCGGCGCCGCCGTCACCCGGCCCACCGCGTCGGCGACCGGCACCCGGACGGCCTCCACCCGGGCCGGGCAGCCCGCGGCCGCGCGGGCGTCCCGCCAGGCCGCCAAGGCCTCGGCCGCCGGCACGTCGGAGAGGTACGGGCTGTCGGCGCTCACCGGTAGAGGATCACCTCGACCTCGGTGCCGGCGTCGAGGCCGGTGGCGGGCTCGGGCACCAGGACGTACCCGTCGGCGCGGGTGAGCACCGACAGCAGCGCGGACGGCCCGAACAGCGGCTCGGCCACCCCGTCGGTGAGCCGGACCTGGACGACGTCGAGCCGCCCGGCGGCCGAGGCCAGCGGGCGGGCCAGCCGGGCCCGGGTGGACGGCTCCGGCGGCGGCGTGGCGCAGCCGGCCAGCGCCCACACCAGCGGCACCCCGACCAGCCGGAACACCACCAGGGCGGACAGCGGGTTGCCGGGCAGCCCGATGACCGGCACGCCGCGGCACTCGGCCAGCAGCGTCGGCTTGCCCGGCTTGACCGCCAGCCCGTGGCACCAGACCGGACCGAGCGCGGAGACCGCCCCGGTGGTCTCGTCCCGGGCCCCGACCGACGACCCGGCCGAGACGACCACGAGGTCGGCCTCGTCGAGCGCGCCGGCCAGCGTCTTCTCCAGCGCGTCGCGCTCGTCCGGCACGATGCCGGCGTAGTCGGGAACGCCGCCGGCCTCGGTCACCAGCCCGGCCAGCGCCGAGGCGGTGGCGTCCCGGACCTGGCCCGGGCGGAGCGTGCCGGTGCCGGCCGGCACGACCTCGTCGCCGGTGGAGACGATGGCCACCCGCGGTCGCCTGTGGACGGTCACGGCGGTGACGCCCGCCGCCGCCAGCAGCCCCAGCTCGGCCGCGCGCAGCGGCCGCCCGCCCGGGACCAGCGGGTCGCCGGCGGCAACGTCCTCGTCGGCCCGGACCAGCCCGGCGCCGGCCGCGACCGGCCGGGTCACCTCGACCGTGCCGGGCATGGTCTCGGCCGTGTACTCGACCATCACCACGGCGTCGGCCCCGGCCGGCAGGGCCGCCCCGGTCGGCACGGCCACGCAGCCGCCGGGCCGCAGCGCCACCTCCGGCGCCACCCCCATCCGTACGGCGCCGAGCAGGTCGAGGTAGGACGGCAGCCCCTCGGACGCGCCGAACGTGTCGGCGGCGCGGACCGCGTATCCGTCCACAGTGGAGCGGTCGAACCCCGGCAGGGCGGCCGGCGCCGGCACCGGCCCGGCCGGCACCCGGTGCAGGGCCTCGGACGGCGGGACCGTCTCGGTGCCGGTGCGGCGCGCGGGCCGGAACCCGGCCCGCGCCTGCGCCACCGTCCGGGCGGTGAAGAACTCCCGCCCGCTCTGTGCCCGCTCCTCGGACAGGCCGGTCCTCGCAAGCTCGGACCGACCGGCCCTCA
This sequence comes from Mycobacteriales bacterium, assembly GCA_036519715.1. GTDB lineage: Bacteria > Actinomycetota > Actinomycetes > Mycobacteriales > CADCTP01 > CADCTP01. The sequence goes on along the minus strand of DATDKW010000365.1, from coordinate 14,997 downwards.
TCGCTCCCCGGTCGCGCTGCGAGCCCTCGCGCTCGCTCACCGGTCGGGCTGTCCCGGGACGCCGCCCGCCCGCGGCTGGTCCCGGGCCGCCGCCCCGCCCTTGTCCAGGCCCAGCACGGAGGCGACCGGGCCCAGCGCGACCTGGCCCAGCCCGCAGATCGAGGTCTTCCGCATGACCTCCTCGAGCCGGATGATCTCGTCCCGCCGGTCCGGGTCCAGCGGCCGGCCGGAGTCGAGCGTGTCCCGCAGCAGCGCGTGGGCCTTGGTCGAGCCGACCCGGCACGGCACGCACTTGCCGCAGGACTCGTCACGGAAGAACCGCAGCACGTTGGTGGACGCCGCCAGCAGGTCGGTGCCCTCGGCCAGCACCACCATGGCGCCGGACCCGAGCATGGTGCCGGCCTCGGCCAGCGCGCCGAAGTCCAGCCGCAGGTCGAGCTGGTCCGGCCCGATGAAGTTGGACGACGCCCCGCCGGGCTGGATCGCGGCCAGGGCGGCGCCGTCCCGGACCCCGCCGGCCTGCTCCAGCAGAGCGCCGACCGTGGTGCCCATCGGCACGCAGAAGACCCCCGGATCGGCCACGTGCCCGGAGACGGCGAAGAACTTCCAGCCGGTCGAGTCGCCCAGGCCCTGGTCCTGCCACCAGGCCGCGCCGCGCTGCAGGATCACCGGAACGTCGGCGAAGGTCTCGACCGAGTTGAGCAGCGTCGGCCGGCCGTGCAGCCCGTAGTTGCCGGGGAAGGGCGGCTTGTTGCGGGGCTCGCCCCGGTGGCCCTCCATGCACTCCAGCAGCGCGGTCTCCTCGCCGAGGATGTAGCCGCCGGGCGAGACGAAGATCTCCAGGTCGAGCCGGCGGCCGCTGCCGCAGGCGTCCGGGCCGATCACCCCGGCGTCCCGCAGCGCCTCGATCTCGGCCCGCAGCACCGCCTCCTCCGGGCCGTACTCGTGCCGGATGAAGACCCAGCCCTGCTCGGCCCCGACGACCACCATGCCCAGCAGCAGCCCCTCCAGGACCAGGTGGGCCTGGTCGGCCAGGATCTGCCGGTCCTTGAACGTGCCGGGCTCGGACTCGTCGGCGTTGCAGATGACGTACTTGACCGAGCCGGGCTCGGCCGCGCGGACCAGGCCCCACTTGGTGCCGGTGGGGAAGCCGGCCCCGCCCATGCCGCGCAGGTCGGAGTCCTTGAGCGTGCCGATGACCTCGTCCGGGTCGAGGTCACCGGCCAGCAGCGCCCGCAGCGACGCGTACCGGCCGGCGACGTCGGAGCCGGCCGGGTAGGGGTCGTTGGGCCAGGGCTCGGTCCGGGCCGCGGCCACCGGCACGTCTACAGTGGACTTCCGTGCCTGCGACACCAGACCGTCCACGTCGGACACCGCCACCGGGACGTCGTTGACCGACGCGGCCGGGGCGGAGTCGCAGCGGCCCAGGCAGGACACCTCGACCAGCTCGACGTCGGCGTCCTCGCCGTAGCGCTCGCGCAGCGCGGCCAGCCGGTCCTCGCCGGAGCGCAGCCAGCAGGACAGGTCGTGGCAGACGTGCAGGGCCACCTTCGGCGGCGGGCTGGTGCGGAAGTGCGGGTAGAAGGAGATCAGGCCCTCGATCTCGTAGCGCGGGCGGCGGACGTCGCGGGCCAGCTCCTCCAGCTCCTCCCGCGGCAGCCAGCCCAGCCGGGCCTGGATCGCGTTCAGCGCGGGGATCAGCGACGGCCCGGGGAACTTCCCGGCCCGGCCCTCGACCCCCGGCACCCGCCGGCTCCGGACCTCGGCGGCCCGGTCCGAGCTCAGCGTCATGCCCGCACTCCCACCGGCTCGACCTGGATGGCGCAGAACTTGAACTCCGGGATCTTCCCGTACGGGTCGATCGCGTCGATGGTCAGCAGGTTGGCCGCCGCCTCCCGGAAGTGGAACGGGATGAAGCAGTTGCCCAGCTGCTCCCGGTGCGAGATCCGCACCTGCAGCTCGATCTCGCCCCGGCGGGACCGGACCCGGGCCCGCTGCCCGTGGGCCAGGCCGCGGTCGGCCGCGTCCTTGGGGTGCATGTAGACCTCGGCCACCGGCGAGATCGTGTCCAGCGCGAACGAGCGGCGGGTCATCGAGCCGGTGTGCCAGTGCTCCAGCAGCCGCCCGGTGTTGAGCACCAGCGGATACTCGCCGTCGGGCAGCTCCTTGGCCGGCAGCCACTGCGCCGGCACCAGGTGGGCCAGCCCGTCGTCGGTGTTGAACCGCTCGTCGAACATGACGACCGTGCCGTCGGTGTGCTCCGGGTCGGCGTTGGGATAGAGCTTGCCGGACAGGCCGAGGTTGTCGTGCCGCAGGTTCCGGTACGACGGCATGAGCGCGACCATCTCGTCGAAGACCTCGGTCGGCGACGAGTAGCTCCAGTCCAGCCCGATCCGGTTGGCGATGTCCTGCACGATCTCCCAGTCCACCCGGGCCTGGCCGGGCGGGTCCATCACCTTGCGGCCGAGCTGCACCCGCCGGTCGGTGTTGGTGTAGCTGCCGTCCTTCTCCAGGTAGGACGAGGCCGGCAGGATCACGTCGGCGAACTCCGCCGTCTCGGTGAGGAAGATGTCCTGCACCACCAGGAAGTCCAATGAGGACAGAGCCTTGCGGACCTTGTTGATGTTGGGGTCGGACAGGAACGGGTTCTCGCCCAGCATGTACATGCCGCGCACGCCGCCGGGCTCGAGCACCGAGCCGATGATCTCGGTGACGGTCAGCCCGCGCTTGGGGTCCAGCGGCCGGCCCCAGGCCTGCTCGAACCGCTCCCGGGTGCCGTCCTTGTCCACGCCCTGGTAGTCCGGGTAGAACATCGGCACCAGGCCGGCGTCCGAGGCGCCCTGCACGTTGTTCTGCCCGCGCAGCGGGTGCAGCCCGGCCCCGGGCTTGCCCACGTTGCCGGTGATCGAGCACAGCGCGATGAGGCAGCGGGCGTTGTCGGTGCCGGTGGTGTGCTGGGAGATGCCCATCCCCCAGTAGATGACGCCGGCGGAGGCCTCGCCCCAGACCCGGGCGACCTCGCGGATGAGGTCGGCGTCCACACCGGTGATCTGGGCCGCCCGCTCCGGCGGGTAGTCCGCGACCGTGCGGGCCAGCTCGTCGTAGCCGGACACCCGGGCCGCGATGAAGTCCCGGTCGATCAGCCCGAGCCGGATCACCTCGTGCATGATCGCGTTGTAGAAGGCCACGTCGGTGCCCGGCTTGACCTGGCAGTAGTAGTCGGCGTGCTCGGAGACGGTGCTGGCCCGCGGGTCGACGTACACGATCTTGGTGCCGCGGCGCCGGGCCTGCTTGAAGAACGAGCTGGCCACCGGGTGGTTCGCGGTCGGGTTGGAGCCGGTGATGATGACGACGTCGGCGTTGGCCACGTCCCCGTACGTGGTCGAGACGGCGCCGGAGCCGACGCCCTCGAACAGCGCGGCCACCGAGGAGGCGTGGCACAGCCGGGTGCAGTGGTCGACGTTGTTGGTGCCGAAGCCGGCCCGGATCAGCTTCTGGAAGAGGTAGGCCTCCTCGTTGGAGCACTTGGCCGAGCCGAAGCCGGCGATGGCGCCCGGGCCGCCGGCCGCGTGCACCTCGGTCAGCCGGCGGGCGACCAGGTCCAGGGCCTCGTCCCAGGTCGCCTCCCGGAAGTGCGGCAGCACCTCGTCGTAGTCGACCAGCCCGCCGGGCTTGCGCCGGCCGTCGCGGCCCTTCCGCTTGCCCTCCGAGCGGCCACCACCGGACCCGGCCCGGCCCCGGTCGTTGTCGGCATCGCCGCGGACGTCGGCCGACAGCGGCCCCTTCGGGTACGCGGACTCGCGCCGGATCAGCGGCACGGTCAGCCGCTGCGGCGACGCCGCGTAGTCCCAGCCGTACCGGCCCTTGACGCAGAGCCGGCTCTGCGAGCCCGGCTGCGGGCGGCCCTCGGCGAAGGAGATGGCGCCGCGCTCCCGGTCCACGTAGTAGGTCAGGGCGCAGCCCACCCCGCAGTACGGGCAGACGCTGTCGACCGCGTCCAGCTCCGGGCGGGGCCGGATCGGGATGAGGTTGATCGGCTTGTTGGTCAGCGCCCCGGTCGGGCAGGCCTGCACGCACTCGCCGCAGGTGACGCAGGAGCTGGCGCCCATCGGGTCGTTCAGGTCGAAGGCGATCCGGGTCGAGTAGCCCTTGCCGGACCGGCCGATCACGTCGTTGCCCTGGATGTCGTCGCAGGCCCGGACGCACCGGTCGCAGAGGATGCAGGCGTCGTGGTTGACGTCGATGACCGGGTTGGAGGAGTCGGCGCCGCGCCCCGATCCGCGGGGCAGCGACGTGGTCTCCCGGGCCACGCCGAACCGGTCGGCCAGCTCCAGCAGCAGGTTGTCGCCGGTCGTGGTCTGCTTCGGGTCCTCGGCCCGCGGCGGCTGGTCGGCGACGAGCAGCTCGGTCAGGGTGGCCCGGCTGCGGTCGAGCTCCTCGCTCGCGGTCGTGACCGTCATCCCGTCCTCGCACGGCCGCACGCAGGCGGCGGCGAAGGCCCGGCCGCCGGTGTCGACCACGCACATCCGGCACACCCCGACCGGGTCGTAGCGCTCGTTGTGGCACAGCACCGGGATGTCCACGCCCACCTGGCGGGCGGCGTCGTAGATGGTGGTCCCCTCGGGCACGGTCACCGCACGGCCGTCGATCTCGGCGGTCACCGTCCGTACGGACGTGCTCGGTTCCTCCACCGTGGTCATGTCGGCCTCCGTCGGTCGCCAGGCATTCACTGTTTCAGACGTCAGCCGTCCAGGAGCAGTTCAGCGCGCCCAGCGGCAGGAATGCTGCCGTCGGCGGTCAGCCCGCGGGCCGCGTAGTAGCCGTCGACCATGGTCTGCAGCCGCTCGGCGGTCAGCGTCGTGGTCCGGCCCGAGGCCAGCTCCAGCGGCGTCGCCAGCATCCGGGCCGGCAGCCGGTCGTCGGCCGCGGTGGCGCCCTCGCGCAGGTTGAACGCCCGCTTGGCCCGCACGATCCGCCGGGCCGTGGTCCGCAGCTCCTCCTCGCCCAGGTCCCAGCCGGTGACCGGGACCAGCAGCGCGGCCCACTCCGGGAAGGGCTCGGCGAAGACCCCGCGCAGGAACTTGCACAGGATCATCGAGTCCATCACCGCGGCCCGGTCCTCGGTCTCGACCGCGGCCAGCACGTGGGCCTCGCCGCCGTCGAAGCGGTCCAGCCGCCCGGACAGGTCGGCCTCGTACGCGCCGGAGCGGTTGTGGTCGGCGCCGCGGGCGTTCACGGCCAGGCCCAGCGCCATCGCGTGCAGCGTGCGCGGTTCGTACCCGGGCAGCTCCAGGCCCTTGACCTGCGGGGCGAAGTCGATCGAGCCCTGCCCGACGACGGCCGCGGCCCGGCGGGAGCCCTCCGCCAGCAGCGCTCCCAGACCCTCCCGGGCGCCGATCTCGCCCAGCGCCCGCAGCAGCGCCGGCCCGTCGCCGAAGCGCAGCCAGGGCGCGTCGATCAGGCCCCGCTCGGCGCACTCCATGGCCCAGGCGATCGTGCCGCCGGCCGAGATCGTGTCCAGGCCGAGCTCGTCGCAGCGGGCGCTGGCGGCGAAGACGTCGTCGGGGTCGGAGACGCCGCAGAGCGGGCCGAGCGCGAAGACGTTCTCGTACTCCATCCGCTGGCTGCCGCCGCCCTTGCGGGAGTAGATGTGCTCGCAGCCGATCGAGCAGGACGCGCAGCTGTTGCGGGCGACGCCGCGCAGCTCGTGCAGCTGCTCGGCCGCCAGCTGCGGCGCCCCGGCGAAGGTGGCCGCGGTGAAGTTGCGGGTGGGCAGCGTACTCACCGCGTTGAAGGCGAGCAGGTTGGCCAGCGTGCCCAGCTCGCGGTACTTGGCCGTGGCCGGGCCGAAGCTGCGGGCGCGCAGGTCCCGGGCCGCGGCCAGCACGGCCTCGGGGTCGTGGACGTCGACCCGGGTGCCGGCCCGGACGAGTACGGCCTTGAGGTTCTTGGCCCCCAGCACCGCCCCCAGCCCGCCCCGGCCGGCGTGCCGGCCGTCGTGGCTGACCGTCGCGAAGCGGACGCCGGCCTCCCCGGCCGGGCCGATGGCCGCGGTCTGCCAGCCGCGGCCGAACCGGGCCCGGGCCGCCTCCTCCGCCGCGGCCGCGGACAGCCCGGCCAGCTCCGGGGCGGGCTCCAACCGGGCCCCGTCCGCGTCCACCAGCAGCACCGACAGTTCGTCGGCCCGGCCGCGAACGGCGATGGCGTCGTGGCCGGTGAGCTTGCCGGCGATCGCGAACCGGCTGGACGCCAGCGCGTCGGTGAGCAGGCCGGTCAGCGGCGACTTGGCCACCACGGCGAACTTCGCGCTGGTCGTCAGCGGCGTGCCGACCAGCGGGGAGAACACGAACGCCAGCGCCGCCTCCGGCGCCAGCGGGTCCACCCCGGGCGGGTCCAGCCGGTGCAGCAGCCAGGTGCCGAGCCCCACCCCGCCCAGGTACGAGCGCAGCACCCGGTCGGTGACCTCGAGCGCGCGGCCGGTCGCCCGGTCGCCCTCGACGTCGACGACCAGGACGCGTCCGAAATAGCCGCCCGGTGCCACAGCTCCGACTGTATGCCGCGAGCCGGTCCCCGGCCGGGTGGGAGGACCAGCCGGGGATCAGTGGGATCAGCCCCCGGCGTCCGCGGACAGGAAGGCGACGGTGTCACCGGCGACCAGCGGGGCCCTGGGGTCCCGGACGATCTGCTCCCCGTCGACCGCGGCCACGACGTGCCGGTCCAGGGCCAGGCCGACGGCCGCGGCGGCCTCGCCCAGGCTGGCCGCGGGGACGGTCCGCGGCCCGCGCCGGTCCCCCTTGGCCAGCGCCCCGAAGCACTCGACCGGCACCGCCGGGCCGGGCCGGGCCCGGGCCTGCTCGTAGTCCTCCGGGGTGTTGATGTTGGCCACGGAGTCCAGCTCCGGGTCGGCCGCGGCCAGGGCCCGGTGGCCCAGCAGGGCGGCCTCGTCGGGCTGGGTCGCGGTGCAGTGCGTCAGCAGCATCCCGGGGCGCAGGTTGCCGGCCGCGATCTGCGCCTCGATCAGGTCGGTCAGGCCGGTGCGGTAGCCGGCCGCGAGCGGCTGCCGGTATCCGCGCACGGTCGGCAGCACCAGGTCGACGGCCGGGTCGTCCAGCCCCCGCAGCACCGCCCGCACGTACGCGGGGTGCAGGAAGGGCAGGTCGGTCGAGCAGACGAAGGCCGCCCCGGCCCGGTCCCGTACGGCCCCCAGGCCGGCCGCGACGCCCTGCATCGGGCCGAGCCCCTGGACCGGGTCGTCGACCACCTCGACGCCGTCGGGCAGGTCGGGCAGCTCCTGCGCCGCGGCCCGGACGACGACCACCGGACCGTCGACGGCCCGGCGCAGCACTGCCGCCGTCCGGAACAGCAGGGTCGAGCCGTGCCACTCCAGGGCGGCCTTGGGCCGGCCCATCCGGGAGGACCGCCCGCCGGCGAGCACGATCCCGGCCGTCTTCCCCACACCGCGATGCTAGCCAGCCCGGGCCGGGCGGCGGCTCAGCCGGCGCCAGATCCAGCTCGACGGCACCTGCCGGCCCGAGACGACGTACTCGCCGACCGCGTCCACCAGCAGCGTCGTCTCCAGCGACCGCCGCGACGCCGGCCGGCCGGCGAACAGGACCTCGTCCCCGGCGGCCAGCACGAAGTCCTCGGCCGGCATCAGCGTGGCGTCCGCACCCCGCAGCACCAGCAGCGGGATCACGTACAGGTGCCGGGTCCGGTCCACCGGGTCGCGCAGGAGATCGCCGAGCCGCAGCGTGCCGGCCCCGAGCCAGGCCTGCAACGCCGGCGCCTCCTCCGGTCCCAGCCGGATCTTCCACAGCGCCTGCAGCCGCCGCCCGCACCGGCCGGCCAGCCGGTCCACGACGCCGGCCGCCCACTCGTCGCCCCGGGCCGGCATGCCGCGCAGGAAGCGCTGCAGCAGCGGCGTGCTCAGCTGCGCGTACACCTCCCGGGCGACCATCTCGGTCGGCACCAGCAGGGCGTCGAGGTCCATGGCCGCGAACAGGGGCCCGCTGCGGGGCAGGTTCTGCCGCGCGGCCACGAACAGGTCCGGGTTGGCCTGCCGGGCCACCGCGATCAGCGACAGGTTGACCGTGTCGTCGTCGGTCCCGGCCACGAAGCCGACGGCGTGCCGGAGGTCGGCCCCGGCCAGGCCGGTCGCCGGCTCCGGGCCGTCGGCGGACCCGGCGTCCTGCGACTCCGCCGCCTCCTCCGGCCTGATCACCTCGACCTCGAGCCCCTCCGCCCGCAGGTCCTTGGACAGCTCCTCGCCGAAACGGGTGTTGCCGCAGATGACCCACCGGCCCTGCCGCGGGGGCTCGCCGCGGGTCGGCAGCTCCGCTCCCGGCCCGCTCTGCAGCCAGGTCAGCAGCTGGTACGAAGCCGGCGCGTGCAGCGCCAGCCGGAGCTGGTCGCCGAAGGCGTCGAAGGGGTTGATCACCGACGGGTTGCCGAACGCGCGCATCCGCTCCATCACCCCGGGGGACGTCGTCCGCGCCACCACCGGCAGGTCCGGCCGCAGCAGGGCCGCCGTCATCGTGACGGCCAGGTTCACCTCGTCGTCGTCGGTCATCGCCAGGACCGCCTCGCAGGACGGGTTGTCGAGCCCGGCGATGCCGAGCAGGCCGGGGTCGCGCACGTCGCCGACCAGGCCGGGCACGTCGGCGTGGTAGGTGTCCAGCTCCAGGTCGTCGATCCGGTCCCCGGCGCGGTCGACGACGACGACCCGCCGGCCCAGCGCGTCGAACGCGTGGCCGACCAGCTCCCCGGTCCGCCCGTACCCGGCGATGAGCAGGAACGGCTCCCGCAGCCGTGCCACCTTGCGCCGGAACTGCTGCAACGCCAGCGCCTGCCGGAACGCCCGGTCCTGCAGCAACGCCAACAGCGACCCGATCGCGTACGCCCACCCGATGACGGTGAGATAGATCGCCACGGTCACCCAGAGCCGCTGCCCGGGCGTGAACGGGTAGGGGATCTCGCCGAACCCGATCGTCGACGCGGTGTAGCTCATGACGTAGAAGGCGTCGAAGAACCCCATCCGGTACGGCTGCCCGGCCGCGTCCCGGCCCGGGACCAGGGTGAGGCCGAGGACGCTGACGGCGAAGATCACGATCAGCACGATCAGCGGCACCCGCATCCGCCGCAGCACCAGGAAGATCGTCTCGGAGGCGTGGGTGGCCGAGCCGACCGGGGACCGGCGGCGGGGCGGGCGCGGCCGGCTCTCGCCGTGCAGCAGCCTCCGCAGGAAGCCGAGCAGCGGGCCCATCGTGGCTAGCGCCGCTGGAAGGAGACGGTCTCGACCACCAGCAGGACGACCGAGACCAGGTTGGCCAGCAGCGCGCCGCCGGACAGCGACACCATGCTCGCCGTGGCCCCGGGGGTGAGGCCGGCCGAGGAGATGTGGTCGGCGTACCCCCACACCAGGGCGGCCGCGATCAGCTGGAGGTCGGCGACCAGGCTGGTGGCCAGGTGCACCGCGCCGATCTGGGTCCGGTCGCCGAACTTGAGCACCGTGGCGATGAGGCTGACGACCACGGCGCCGAACAGCTCGTACACGTTGTGCAGGACGCGGTCGTCGAGGTCGCCGATGAAGAAGCCGAAGTTCAGCGTCGCCGCCAGCAGCACGAAGAACCCGAAGACCACCTTCTCGAGGTTCATCCGGCCTCCGGTACGTCTCGAGCGGGCTGGTCACGTGGGAACCTATACCGACCGCTGATCCGTCGAGAGGCTCCCGGATGGCAACCAACGAGCGGACCGCCGGCGCCTGGGACGTCGACAGGACGGTCGTACGGCTGCCGGACCCCGCGATCGAGATCCTCGACGACCGGTTCCGCCCGCTCACCCTGATGCAGGGGATCGTGGAGCGGCTGTGGACCGGCGGCCGCTGGCTCGAGGGCCCGGTCTGGTTCGCGGACCACCGCTGCCTGCTGTTCTCCGACATCCCCCGCGACCGGATGCTGTGCTGGAGCGAGGCCACCGGCGAGGTCGCCGTCCACCGGGCCCCGTCGGACCACAGCAACGGCAACACCCGGGACCGGCAGGGCCGGCTGGTCACCTGCGAGCACGGCACCCGCCGGGTGACCCGGACCGAGCCGGACGGCGCGATCACCGTCGTCATGGACAGCGTCGACGGCATCCCGCTCAACGCGCCCAACGACGTCACCGTCCACTCCGACGGCTCGATCTGGTTCACCGATCCCGGCTGGGGCATCGAGACCAACTTCGAGGGCGACCGCGCGGTCAAGCAGCTGCCCCGCGACGTCTACCGGGTGCAGGACGGGCGGGGGACGGTCGCGATCACCGGGATGGACCGGCCCAACGGCATCTGCTTCTCCCCGGACGAGACCCGCCTGTACGTCGTGGACGTCGGCGAGATCCGGGTCTTCGAGATGGACGGGACCGCGCCGGTCCGCGGCCGCCCGTTCGTGGAGTTCCCCGGGCCGGGCGGGTCCGACGGGATCCGCACCGACCGGGACGGCAACCTGTGGGCGGCCGCGGCCAACGGCGGCGCCGGGTTCGACGGTGTGCACTGCTACAGCCCCGACGGGACGCTGATCGGCCGGATCCACCTGCCCGAGGGCTGCGCCAACCTCTGCTTCGGCGGGCGGAAGAAGAACCGTCTGTTCATGACCGCCACCTCGTCCCTCTACAGCCTGTACGTGGAGGCCCAGGGCGCCCAGTGGCCGTGACGGACAGCCCGCCCGGCCGGGACGCCCGCCTCAGGCATGCACCGCCGGGACCCGGGTAGGTCGCCGTTGACCATCCGTCCCATCCCCCAGGGAGGCAGTCATGGCAACCGGCGAGACCGGCTTCGACGACGTCACGTACGACCTCGTCTCGGTGCAGTACCACTCGCTCAAGGCTGGTCACGACTACGGCCAGTACGTGCGGGACGCCCGGAACGCGGGCCGGGACGACATCGCGTCGTTCTTCGAGCAGGTCATGAAGGAAGACTCCGACCGCGCCCACCAGTGCCACCGGTTCCTGGCGCAGCTGGGCGGGACGGACAACACCAGCCCGAGCTGATCGGCTCGGACGGTCCCCGGTGGACGACCGTCCGCCGTCCACCGGGGACCCGCTATCCCGCGGTCTCCGCGACAGGGAGGGTCCGATGATCGGTCAGAGGACGGACGCCGGCACGGCCGCCGCGCAGCCGCACCGACCGGTCCGGTGCCCGTGGCTCCGAGCCGCAGGTTCGTGATGGATCCGGCCGTAGGTCACCAGCACGGAGAGCCGGACGTCGACTGCCCGGAGTGCGCCCAGGAGCAGTGGCCCGATCAGGCCGAGTGGAATCTCCGGATGCGCGGGGAGAACGATCTCCAGCGCACGGACCGCAACTTCCTGGAGCTGCTGCAGGAGCTTCGAGTGGCGCAGACCGGGGTCCAGATCCTGTTCGCGTTCCTGCTGGGGCTGGCCTTCACCCCACGCTTCGCGACGCTCGGCCGGCCGCAGCAAGCCGTCTACCTCGTGACCCTGGTGGTGTCCGCCATCTCGGCCGCCCTGCTCATCGCTCCGGTCAGCTATCACCGGACGGTGTTCCGGCGCCGGCTCAAGGCCCAGCTGGTCGAGACCGGGCACCGCTACGCGATCGCCGGGCTGGTGCTGTTGCTGGTGGCGCTCGTCGGCGCGGTCGAGCTGGCGGCCAGCCTCCTGCTGGGCTCGTGGGCAGCGCTCCTGGCCGCCGCCTTGTCCGGGGTCTTCGTCACGCTCTGGTTCCTCGTCCCGCTGCGGCACCGCAGCCACCACAGTTGAGCCCCGGCGGCCGCATGCTGCTGCTGAGCAAGCTCGACGCCCTGCTGCCCACGGTCGCACCGCCGGACGCTGCCGGACGGGCCGGCGCTCAGCCGCGGCTGACAGATCCCGCCGCCCGGGGCACGCTGGAGCGGTGACGCAGCCGGACATCGCGGGAGACGGCCCGGCGCTGCGTCCGGACGTGCCGGTGGAGGAGCAGGTGCGGGTCGCCGCGCAGGCGCGGCGCCGGCGCCGGCGGCTGATCGCCGGCGGCTCCGCGGTGCTGGTGGCGGCCGCGGCGTTGCTGGCCGGCCCGGCCGACCGCGACCCGGCCCCGCCCCGGCCTCCCGTCACCCCGTCGCCGGCGGCGGCTCCACCGGTCGGGTCGGCGCCGGACCAAGTGGTGGACGTCTCGGTCGGCAGCGACAGCCTCTACGCGCTGGTCGGCTCCTGCGCCGGGCCGGAGCAGGCGCGCGAGTGCTCGTACCGGCTGCTGACGCAGACCCGGGGAGGTCGCTGGACCCGCGTCCCCCTGCCGCTGCCGCCGCCGGGCAGTGGGAACGGCTTCTCGGCCCGGCTGCTGCTCACCGGCGCGGACACGGTCACCGTCGTCGACGACCTGCGCGGGCGGGCGTACGTGACCGAGGGCGGGACACCCGTCGCGGTCCTTGAGCTCCGCGACGGGCCGCCGCTGCCCGCCGGGATGCCCGCCGGCCTGGTGCCCGAGCTCCTCGGCGGCCGCGTCACGGTCCTCGACCCGGCCACCGGACTGCGCCGGCCGCTGGCCACCCAGCCACAGCTCGAGGTCGCTCCGCGCGGCGTGGTCGCCGGGCCGCTCGGCGACCTCTGGGCCGTCGCCGACCCAGGACTTCGCGTCCTCGTCGGGCACAGCTCCGACGGCGGCCGGACCTGGCGCACCGGCACCGTGCCGGGCCTGCGACCCGGCCCTGGGCTGCTGCAGCTGGTGCCCGGCCAGGACGGTTCCGTCTACCTGATCGCCGGCCGGGACGGCCCGTCGGGGCCCGGAGGGCTGGAGCTGGCCGAGCTGTGGTGGCAGCCCGGCACCGGCGGGAGCTGGCGCCGGGTCAGTGGCCGGCCGGGGCCGCGGTCGGTGGGTTCGGCGGTCCCGGGCCGATCCGGGCTGCTGGTCACCGAAGGCGGCGGCGCGCTCTGGCGGCTGTCCCCGGGCGGGTCCTTCGAACGCCTCCCCGACCCGGTGGTGGACGGGACACCGGTGCGGGCCGGCCCGCTGTCCTCCGGAGCGGGCGGCCGGATAGTCAGCCGGCCCGCCGACGGGATCGGCGGCGCGCTCCTGCTGGTGTCCGCCGACGACGGCGACAGCTGGCTGCCGACCCTCGTCCCGGAGTGATCCGTTCCGAGCGACCGGCGCGGCGGGCGGCTCAGCGCTCCCAGCGGGCGTACTCCGGGTCGCGCGTCTTCATGTCCTCGTAGAGCAGCACCATCCGGTCGATGTACCAGGACTTCGCCGTCTGCTGGATGACCAGCGCGGCCACCACCGCCAGTGGGTTCAGCACCACCAGCCCGTACGCGAGGGTGCCCATGCCGACCGCGGAGATGACGTTGGCGACCACCGGCACCGGGGACCGGTACTGCGACGGGATCTCCACCGTGGTGCGGTCGGAGTAGACGCGCTCGCCGAACACGCCCCGGGACGCCCAGTTGCGGGTGGAGCGGGGCGGGGGGAACAGCAGCGGGTTGACGATCAGGAAGACCACCGAGAACGAGATCGGGACGAGGGACCACCAGCCGATCCAGTCCCGGCTCCAGACGGACAGCGCGAGCATCGGCAGCACGGCGAACCGGGTGCCGACGCTCCAGGGGTTCGCGTGTCGCATCCAGTTGTCGCCGGTCAGGCCGAAGAGCGTGGCGACCCGGTGCTGGAACGTGGCGGCGGGGCGGGGGGCGACGGGGGTCGTGGTGGTGGTCATGGGGTCCTCCTCGGACGGCGTCGTCGTGATCGGTACGACCGTCGCCCGGGCGGGCCCGCCGCGGCATCGGGGCGGCACCCTGATTCCCGCTCCGGTTCCCCGTCTGAGGGTGCGTGGCTACCCTGAGCCCGGGAGGCGATCATGCCGGTCCGGGCCGAGCACCTCGTCGGGCGCCGGGCGGAGCTCGCCCTGCTCGCGGATGCCCTGGCCGGGATCGGGGCCCGGCCGCCGACCGCGGTCGCGGTGACCGGCGAGCCCGGGATCGGCAAGACCGCGCTGCTGGCGGAGCTGGCCGCGCGCGCCCGGGACAGCGGTCACCTGGTCCTCACCGGCTCGGCCACCGAGCTGGAGGCCGACCTGCCGTTCTCGGTCTTCGTCGACGCGCTCGACCGGCACGTCGAGGAGCGGGCACCGGACCTGGCCGCCGGGCTGGCCGGCGGCACCCGCGCCGAGCTGGCCGGGCTGCTGCCGGCACTGTCCGATGCGACCGTCCACACTGGAATGCCGCTGCAGCACGAGCGGTACCGCGCGCACCGGGCGGTCCGGGAGCTGCTGGAGCTGCTGGCCACGGCGCCCGGCCTGCTGCTGGTGCTGGACGACCTGCACTGGGCCGACCCGGGCTCGGTGGAGCTGCTCGCGGCGCTGCTGCGGCGCCCGCCGGCCGCTCCCGTGCTGATGGCGCTCGGGCTGCGGCCGCACCAGGCCCCGGACCGGCTGTCCGCGGCGCTGGAGCAGGCCCACCGTGTTGGCGCGCTGGTCCGGGTCGAGCCGGCCGCGCTCGGCCCGGACGAGTCGCGGCAGCTGCTCGGGCCCGCGGTGACCGGCAGCGCCGCGGCCGAGCTGCATCGGCGCAGCGGCGGAAATCCGTTCTACCTGCAGCAGCTGGCCCGCTCGCCCGGCGGTGCCGGCGCCCGACCGGCCGGTCCCGGCTTGCGGGACGCCGGCGTGCCGCGGGCGGTGGCCGCCGCGCTGGCCGAAGAGCTGGCGGCGCTCGGTCCCGCCGCCCGCCGGTTGGCCGAGGGCGCGGCGGTGCTGGGCGATCCGTTCGACGCCGAGCTGGCAGCCGCCGCGGCGGCGCTGGACCCGGCGGCGGCACCGGCCGCGCTGGACGAGCTGCTGCGCCGCGACCTCGTCCGGTCCACCGAGCTGCCGCGCAGCTTCCGGTTCCGGCACCCGCTCGTGCGGACCGCGGCGTACGAGGGGGTTCCCGGCGGCTGGCGGCTCGGCGCCCACGAGCGGGCGGCGGCCGCCCTGGGCGCTCTCGGGGCCCCGGCGGCCGCCCGGGCGGTGCACCTGGAGCAGTCCGCCCGGCACGGCGACC
>DATDKW010000364.1:0-15791 GCA_036519715.1 Mycobacteriales bacterium | reverse complement strand
GACCAGCACCTCGCGCCCGTCGCCGAGGTCGTCGCGCAGGGTCCGGATGAACTCGCCGGCGTCCGCGACCTCGCGCTGCCAGGCCAGCAGCCGGCGCAGCCAGTCCATGTCCCGGCCGCCGGAGGCCCGGAACGCGTCCGGTCCGGTCGAGGCCTGCAGGTGCGCCGCCACCCCGTGCTCGGCCACCCGGTGCATCGACTCGGTCCGGATCAGCACGTCGACCGGCTCGCCGTCCGGACCGAGCACGGTCGTGTGCAGCGACTGGTAGAGGTTGAACTTCGGCACCGCGATGTGGTCCTTGAACCGGCCCGGCACCGGCCGCCAGCGCCCGTGCACCAGCCCCAGCGTCGCGTAGCAGTCGGCCGGTGCCCCGTCCGGGACCAGGATGAGGATGCGGGTCGAGTCGAGCAGCTCGGCCCCGGAGCCGCCGCGCTCCCGGCTGGTCCGGTAGGCCGAGTAGAGGTGCCGCGGCCGCTCGCTCACCGTGGCCGCGATCCGGGCGTCGCGCAGGTCCGGTGCCAGCTCGGCGGCGACCTGGGCCGCGATCGCGGCCCGGCGCTGCCGGCGGGCGCGGTCGACCTCGGCCGCGACTGCCGCCTCGGCCGGCTGCAGCACCGGGAAGCACAGCCCCTCGAGCTCGCGCTTGAGCACGTGGATGCCGAGCCGGTCGGCCAGCGGGACGAGCACGTCCTGGGTGGCCCGGGCGATCCGCTCCTGCTTGTGGATCGGCTGGAAGCGGAGGGTCCGCATGTTGTGCAGCCGGTCGGCCAGCTTGATCACCAGCACCCGCAGGTCCCGGCCACCGGCCACGATCATCTTGCGCAGCGTCTCGGCCTCGGCGTCGGCGCCGAACCGGACCTTGTCCAGCTTGGTCACGCCGTCGACCAGGTGCGCGACCTCGAGGTCGAAGTCCTGCTGGATCTGGGTCAGCGTGTAGCCGGTGTCCTCGACGGTGTCGTGCAGCAGGGCGGCGACCAGGGTGGTGGTGTCCAGGCCGAGGTTGGCCAGGATCGTGGCGACCGCGAGCGGGTGGGTGATGAACGGCTCGCCGGACTTGCGGCGCTGGCCCCGGTGCAACTCCTCGGCCACCGCGTACGCCCGCTCCAGGGTGAGCACGTCCGCCTGCGGGTGCTGGCAGACGTGCGCGCTGATCAGCGGGCCGAGCGCGCCGGCGGACGCGGGGGCGCGGCGGCCGGCGCCGACCCACTCCCCCAGCTTGCCGCGCACCCACCGGTGCAACGGCGTGTGCGACTCCGCGCCCCCGTCCGGCCCTCCGCCCACCTCCGGCGCACCGTCCGGCCGCTCCGCCGGACCCGACCCGGATCCGGTGGCCGGACCGGAGCCGGCGGCGGGGCGGGGTGGCTCGGCGGCCCGGGACGCGGGGGCCGGCTCGCGGTCGATGATCGGGCGGGACGCGACGGCGGCGGGATCGCGCTCGACGACCGACGCGGACGTGCCGGTCGCGACGACCGGCACGGCCGTGCCGGTCGCGATGGCCTGGCGGTCTGCCGGGTCGAGGTCGGGGGCCGGGCCGGCCGCGGGACGGGTAACGGGAACGGTGCCCGTGTCCGCGGCCGGAGCCGGCTCCCGGGTCACCGGCAGCTGCCGCACGGCGCCGCGGTGCCGGCCCCGTCCGCGTCGAGGCCGGATGCGGCGCCGAGCACGAAGACCGGCAGCCCCAGCGGCACCGTGGCCGACCGCCGTGGCAGCGTGCCCACCGCCTCGACCACCTCGGCCGGGAAGGCGTCCAGCGTGACCGGCCCCAGCGCGGCCGCCTCCCGCAGGATCGCCACCGTCCGGTCCCGCAGCCCCGGCACGCCGGCCCCGAGCCGGCGGACCCGGGCCAGGTGCGGCTCGGCCGCCTCCGCCCCGGTGCGGACCGAGACTTCCCGCAGCACCTCGACGGCCCGGTAGAAGTCGACCGACCGCTCCCAGGCCGCCCACCCGAACTGGCCCGGGTCGGTCGCGACCTGGTTGCAGCCCAGGTAGCGGCAGGCGTGGTAGAGATCGCCGGCCTCGGTGACGACCCGGTCCGACGTCCGCCCGCCGGTGGCGAACGGCATCGCCGGGCACAGGTGCGGCGAGTCCATCATCCGCTGCAGCTGGTTGCGGGCCGGGTCGGTCACCACCGCCCACCGCCCGCTGTCCGGGTCGTAGTCGGCGAAGGCCGCGGCCGAGTCCGGGCTGTGCACGTTGCACAGCGACACCGAGCCCCGCCCGGCCGCCCCGTCGTTGGCGTAGACGTACACCTGGGGGACGTCCATGGCCGGGCAGGCGTGGAACGGCTTGGTCGAGGCCACGCCCTCCTCCAGCGCCGCGACGTGGGTCACGTAGGCGTCGGCCAGCTCCTCGTCGCCGATCACCCGTCCCCGCAGCTCAGCCTCGGTGAAGTAGATGAGCGGGAAGTTGAAGTGGACGAGCTCGTCACGGTGCGTGTCCCGGAACTCGTACAGCCGCTCACAGAGCGTGCGCCATGCCAGGGGGTCGAGGTGATCGAGACCCCGGGCCAGGAAATCGGGAGCGCCCTCCACCGAACCACTGTGGAAAGCAAAACCACGCACACCCATCTCCCAGAGTGCGCGTACTGTTTCCAGAACGGTGAGATAATTGCGCGGCCAAACAGTGACTTGCACCTTCACCGGCACGTCGTTGGCCACGGCCCGCTCGATCGTGGCGATCGTCTTGCGGAACGCCCCGGCGCTGCCCCGCAGCGCGTCGTTGAGCTCCGGGTCGATCGAGTCCAGGCTGACGATCACCTTGTAGAGGTCGCCGGCCTCCAGCGCCGGCCCGAAGGTCCGGTCGAACCGGGCCGCCGAGCTCGCGCCGTTGGTGATCGACATGGTGGACAGCCCGGCCTGGGCGGCCCAGGCCAGCTTGGCCGCGGACCCCTCCGGGTCCATCGTCGGCTCGGCCCCGAGGAGGTAGAAATCCTGCAGCCCGGAGCCGAGTCCGCGCAGGTGACCGGTGAAGTCCTCCCATGGGACGCGCAGCCGCTCGTTGGCCGCGGCGGGCGCGATCGACGGCCGGTCCAGCCGCTCGCCGGTGTAGCAGCCCGGGCAGCGCAGGTTGCAGCGGTCGTCGCCCTGGTAGGTGACGCGCAGGATCTCCCGCTCGTCGAGCCACTCCGGCCAGTACGGCGAGGGCTGCTGGCTGACCCGGACCGAGACCGGCGGCAGCTCGTCGTCGGCCGGGTCGACCACGCCGGCCCGGTCCTGGACCGGGCTGTAGCGGTCGGTCGACGACCAGGCGATCCGTCGGCCCGCGGACATTGCGCTCCATCTCCGGTGCGTCGGTGGTTCCCCCACGCGGGCAGGATGCTGCGCCCGCGCCGAGCAAGGCTTATTCAGACATCAATCCCGAGTCAATGCAATAACGACTTTGAGTGCCGTTATAAATGCACAGAGTAAGCAAAATGGCCTTCCACGCCACGTTGAGTCATCACTACACAGTGTGACGGCAGCGTCCCGAGAGACGACCTCGCAGGTACGGTGCGTGACCGGAGGAGTCGGATTTGGGCGCGCCGACGCCCGTGATCACGTACCCGACGTGAGGCGGTACACGTCGTACACACCTTCGACCGAGCGGATCGCCTTGAGCAGGTGGCCGAGGTGTTTGGGATCACCGAGCTCGAAGGTGAAGCGGCTCACCGCGACCCGGTCGCGCGAGGTGGTGACGGACGCGGACAGGATGCTGATCCGCTCGTCGGACAGCACCCGGGTCACGTCGGACAGCAGCCGGTGCCGGTCCAGCGCCTCGACCTGGATCGCGACCAGGAAGACGGAGTCGGTGGACGGGGCCCACTCGACCTCGACGATGCGCTCCGGCTCGGCCAGCAGCTCGGAGGCGTTGGTGCAGGTGCGGCGGTGGACGGAGACGCCGCCGCCGCGGGTGACGAAGCCGAGGATCTCGTCGCCGGGCACCGGCGTGCAGCACTTGGCCAGCTTGACCCAGACGTCCTTGGCCCCCTTGACCACGACGCCGGGGTCGCCGGTCGGCCGCCGCCGCCCGGTCCGGGCCGGGACCGCGGTCTCGGCGATGTCCTCGACCGCGCCCTCGGTCCCGCCGAGGGAGGCGACCACCTTCTGCACCACGGAGGTGGCGGAGACGTGGCCCTCCCCGACGGCGGCGTAGAGCGCGGTGACGTCGGTGTAGCGCAGGTCGCGGGCCAGCGTGGTCAGCGCGTCGCCGCCGAGCAGCCGCTGCAGCGGCAGGCCGGCCTTGCGCATGGCCCGGGAGATCGAGTCCTTGCCGGACTCGATCGCGTCCTCGCGCCGCTCCTTGGCGAACCACTGCCGGATCTTGGTCTTGGCCCGGGGCGAGGCCACGAACGACAGCCAGTCCCGGGACGGGCCGGCGCCCTCGGACTTGGAGGTGAAGACCTCGACGGTGTCGCCGTTCTCCAGCGGCGACTCCAGCGCCACCAGCCGGCCGTTGACCCGGGCGCCGATGCAGCGGTGGCCGACCTCGGTGTGCACCGCGTACGCGAAGTCGACCGGGGTGGAGCCCGACGGCAGCGCGATCACGTCGCCCTTGGGGGTGAAGACGAACACCTCGCGGGAGCCGAGGTCGAAGCGCAGCGACTCCAGGAACTCCCCCGGCTCCTGCGTCTCGCGCTGCCAGTCCAGCAGCTGGCGCAGCCAGAGCAGGTCCTCGCCGCCGGGCGCCCCCGCGGTGACGACCTCGTTCTTGGTCTCCTTGTACTTCCAGTGCGCCGCGATCCCGTACTCGGCCGTCCGGTGCATCGCCATGGTGCGGATCTGCAGCTCGACCGGCTTGCCCTCGGGACCGATGACCGTGGTGTGGAGGGACTGATACATGTTGAACTTCGGCATCGCGATGTAGTCCTTGAACCGGCCCGGGACCGGCTGCCAGGTCGCGTGCACGACACCGAGGGTCGCGTAGCAGTCGCGGACCGAGTCGACCAGGATCCGGATGCCGACCAGGTCGTAGATGTCGGTGAAGTCGCGGCCGCGGACGATCATCTTCTGGTAGATCGAGTAGTAGTGCTTCGGCCGGCCGGTCACGGTCGCCTTGACCCGGGCCGCGCGCAGGTCGGCGGAGACGCGCTCGACCACCCGGGCCAGGTAGGTGTCCCGGGACGGCGCGCGCTCGGCCACCAGCCGGACGATCTCGTCGTAGCGCTTGGGGTAGAGGGTGGCGAAGGCCAGGTCCTCCAGCTCCCACTTCACCGTGTTCATGCCCAGCCGGTGGGCCAGCGGGGCCAGCACCTCCAGCGTCTGCCGGGCGATCCGCTCCTGCTTGTCGGGCTTGAGGAAGCGCAGCGTGCGCATGTTGTGCAGCCGGTCGGCCAGCTTGATGACCAGCACGCGGGGGTCACGGGCCATCGCCACGATCATCTTGCGGATCGTCTCGGCCTCGGCGGCGTCGCCGTACTTGACCTTGTCCAGCTTGGTCACGCCGTCGACCAGGTGGGCGACCTCGGCGTCGAAGTCCTTCTTGACGTCCTCGAGCGAGTAGCCGGTGTCCTCGACGGTGTCGTGCAGCAGGGCGGAGACCAGCGTGGTGGTGTCCATGCCCAGCTCGGCCAGGATGGTGGCGACCGCGAGCGGATGGGTGATGTACGGGTCACCCGACTTGCGCAGCTGGCCGCGGTGGTTCTCCTCCGCGATGTCGTACGCCCGCTGCAGGATCTTCAGGTCGGCCTTCGGATGGGCGGCACGGTGCGTGGCGACCAGCGGCTCCAGGACGGCCTGGATGCCGGACGGGCGCTGCCCCCCGGAGGCGAGCCGGCGGGCCAGCCGGGCCCGGACCCGGCGCCGGTAGGTCGTCGGGTCGATCTCGTCCGCGGCGACGTCGCCGGTGTCCTCGTCGTCGTCGAGGACCAGCGGCAGACCCGGCAGCGGCTGGGTCGGATTGGGGTCGGCCTCGAACTCGGCCTCCTCGCTGACCTCGACGTCCTCGCCGCGAACGGCCGCGGGGGCGGCCTCGGCCGTGTCCGGACGCGGCTCATCGCCGACCGGCCGGTCCTGGTCGGAACCGGCACGGGCCGCCGCGGGCGCGAGGTCCGAACTCAGAGCCGCTCCCCTTCCGTCGCGGAGCTGACCTCACCGAGTGTACGGGGATCACCGGACATCCGGCACAGACCACGCTGCCGTCCCCCGATCGGCGCAACCCCGCGACGCCGTGCGCTACCCGGCGAGAACGGTCCGGACGTCGAGATGGGCCAACCGGTCACGCCCGCCCAGGGCGGTCAGCTCGACCACCACCGACACGCCGGCCAGCTCGCCGCCGGCCCGGCCGACCAGGTCGGCGGCGGCGGCGAGGGTGCCTCCGGTGGCCAGCACGTCGTCCACCAGCAGCACCCGCTTGTGGTCGGCGAAGGCGTCCTCGTGCACCTCGACCACGGCCTCGCCGTACTCCAGCTCGTACGCGGCGGTCACCGTCCGCCAGGGCAGCTTGCCGGCCTTGCGGACCGGCACCACCCCGGTGCCGGCCACCAGCGCGACCGCGGCCCCGAACAGGAAGCCGCGGGCCTCGACCCCGGCCACGACGTCGAACCCGCTGCCGGCGTGCTGGTCAGCGATCGCGTGCGCGACCTCGGCGAACAACGGCCCGTCCGCCAGCAGCGGCGTCAGGTCCTTGAACACGATCCCGGGCTTGGGGAAGTCCGGCACGTCCCGCAGCGTCGCCGCGACCCGCTCGGCCAGGCCCTGCGTCACCATGCCGCCCTGGTCCGCGCCCGACCCCTCACCTGCGCTTCTTGGCCGAGGGCCGGCCGCCGCCGCCCCGCTTCGGCGCCGGGCGCTTCTGCGGGCGGGCGCCGGGGCGCGGCGTGCTCGACCCACCACCGGTGCTGGACCGGACCGGCGCCGGCGTCGGCGCCGGCTCGTTGTCCTCGTCCTCCACCAGCTCCGCCTCGACGATGTCGTCGTCGTCGGCCGGCGAGAAGGCCGGCTCGGCCGCCGGCAGCACCTTGGTCGCGCCGCCGCGCCGGGCCGACGGAGCGGCCCCCGTGACCGCCTTCTGCCGGCGGCCGGAGGCCGGGACCTCGCCCCGGGCCTCCTGGGCCCGCCGGGTGGCGACCCGCTTGGTCAGCGCCGCGTACTTCGGCTCGCGCTCCTTGAGCTCGCACACGATCGGGGTGGCCAGGAAGATCGAGGAGTAGGCGCCGGAGGCCAGGCCGACGAACAGCACCAGGGCCAGGTCCTTGATCGTGCCCACGCCGAGCAGCCCGGCGCCGACGAACAGCAGCCCGGCCACCGGCAGCAGCGCGATCAGCGAGGTGTTGATCGAGCGCATCAGCGTCTGGTTGACGGCCAGGTTGGCCGCCCCCGAGTACGTGATCCGGGACCCGCCCAGGATGCCGCGGGCGTTCTCGTCGACCTTGTCGAACACGACCACGGTGTCGTACAGGGAGAAACCGAGGATGGTGAGCAGGCCGACGATGGTGGACGGGCTGACCTCGAAGCCGATGATCGAATAGATGCCGGCGGTGAGCAACAGGTCGTGGAACAGCGCCACGATCGCGCCGACGGCCATCTTCCACTCGAACCGGACCGCGATGAAGATGCACACCGCGATCAGGAAGAACACCAGGCCGCGGATGGCCGCGTTGGTGATGTCACTCCCCCAGGACGAGCTGACCGCCTGGACGGTCACCTCCTGGCCGAACCGGGTCTGCAGCGCGTTCTTGACCTTGGTCTGCTCGGCCGGGGCGAGCTCGCCCGCCTTGAGCAGGATGGACCGGGTGCCGCCGGAGCCGACGATCTGCGGCGTGTTGGCGATCTCGGCCCCGGCCGCCTCGGCCACCTGCTGCACCTCGGCCGGCTGCGCCGTCGACGCCTTGAACTGGAACTGGGTGCCGCCGGAGAACTCGATGCCCAGGTTGAAGCCCCGGAAGAGGAAGCTGCCGACGCACACCAGCAGCAGCGCGGCCGAGATCCAGTAGAAGCGCCGGCGCTTGCCGATGAAGTCGAAGACGGCCTCGCCCGCGTTCAGCCGGCGGAACAGGCTCAGCATTGCTCAGGACTCCTTCGCCGGGACCCGGCCGCGACGGCCGGCGGCACTGCGGGCAGGGGTGCGGGTGGGGCCGGCCGCTCGCTCGGCCGCGATCCGCTGGGCGGCGACCTTCTGGACCGACCCGAGGCCCGACACCCGCGGCGACATGAACGCCTTGCTGCGGGCGAACAGCGTGACCAGCGGGTGGGTGAACAGGAAGACGATCACCAGGTCGAGGACCGTGGACATGCCGAGGGTGAAGGCGAAGCCCTTCACCGTGCCGGCGGCCAGGTAGTAGAGGATCGCGGCGGCCAGGAAGGAGACCGCGTCCGCGGACAGGATCGTCCGCCGGGCCCGGACCCAGGCCCGGGGTACCGCCGACCTCGGTGATCGGCCGTCCCGGATCTCGTCCTTCAATCGTTCGAAGAACACGACGAACGAGTCCGCCGTGATACCGATCGCGACGATGAACCCGGCGATGCCGGCCAGGGTCAGGGTGAAGCCGATCTGGCGGCCGAGGATGACGAGCACCGCGTACACCAGGACGCCGGACAGGATCAGGCTGGCGATCATGACCAGGCCGAGGGCGCGGTAGTAGAGCAGGCTGTAGAGGAACACCAGGGCCACACCGATGCCACCTGCGAGCAGGCCGGCCTTGAGCTGGTCGGTGCCCAGCGTCGGGGAGACGGTCAGCGCCTCCTGCTGGGTGAAGGTCAGCGGCAGGGCGCCGAACTTGAGCACGTTGGCCAGGTCGGTGGCGTCGGACTGGGTGAAGCTGCCGGTGATCTGGGTCTGCCCGTTGATCGTGCCCTGGATGGTCGGGGCCGAGATGGTCTTGCCGTCCAGCACGAAGGCCACGTTGTTGGCCGGGTCGTTGGGCGTCGCGGTGCTGTTGTGCTGGGACGTGTACTGCGCCCAGATCGACTGGCCCTTGCTCTTGAAGTCGAGCGCGACGCTCCACTGCGGGCTGGTCGAGGTCGGGGCCACGGCCGAGGCGCCGGAGATGTCGGTGCCCTCGATGATCGCCGGGGCCAGCAGGTACTTCGCCGCGCCGTTCTGATCGCACGAGGCGATCACGTCGGTCGGCTTGTCCAGGCTGGCGCTCGCGCCGGCGTCGGCCGTGCAGGTCAGCTTCTGGTACGCGGCGACGGCGGCCGCGTACTGCTTCGGGTCCACGCCGGCCGGCGGCGTGGTCGGGATCGAGGCGTCCGCGGCCGGGGCCGAGGCGGTCGCGGCCGGCGCGGATGCGGTGGCGGCGGGCGCCCTAGTGGCGGCACCCGAGGTCGGGGCCGGGGCGAAGCCCTGCGGGGAGGCCGAGCCGGACGGGGCCGGACTGGCCTTGGCCGACGCCGACGGGCTGGCGCTGCCGGAGGCGCCGGAGGACGGGCTCGCGCTGCCGGACGCGCCGGCCGACGGGGTCCCGGCCGGCGCCGGGGCGGAGGCCGCGCCGCTGGTGATCACCGGGCGGAAGCGCAGCTGCGCGGTCTGGCCGACCGACTTGGCGGCGTCACCGTTGGAGCCCGGCACCGAGATGACGATCCGGTTGGGACTCTGGGTGACGACCTCGGCCTCGGCCACGCCCAGACCGTTGACGCGGCGCTCGATGATCTGCCGGGCCTGGTTCAGGGACTCGCTGCTGGGATCCCGGTTGTCGGTCGTCTGCGCCTGCAGCGTGACCTGGGTGCCGCCCTCGAGGTCAAGACCGAGCTTCGGGGTGGCCGAGTCGCCGGTGAAGAACACCAGCGCGTACAGAAGGACCAGGAGGCCGGCGAGGGCGCCGAGGTAGCGGCCGATGGGCAACGAACCGGATGGTGCGGCCACGGGGTGTCATCTCTCCTCGGTACGGTCCCGCCGCGGCGGGGGAACGTGCTGTGCCCGCCACCGGCGGGCCGACCCAATGCTCCAGACCAGTATCACCCGGTCCGTGAAGTGCTCGTGACGGGCGGAGTGGTCAGACGGCGTCGGGCTCGCTGTCGGCACGGGCCGTCTCCGGGTCCGCCACCGGCACCGACTTGACCTCGGCCACCGCGGCCTTGGCCCAGCGGACCGTGACTCCGGGCGAGATCTCCAGCTCAACGGTGTCGTCGCCGATCCCGACCACGGTGCCGTAGAGCCCCGAGGTGGTCATCACCTCGGTGCCGACGGCGAGGCTCTCCTGCAGCGCCCGGGCCTGGGCCAGCGCCCGGTTGCGCTGGCGCATCGGCAGCACCAGCAGGAAGACCACCGCGATCGCGATGAACAGCAGGGGCACAAGCTCAGCCATGGCGGTTTGGTCTCCTCGAAGCTCACGACGGCGCCGCCCGGACTGGCGGACGGCACGGTCGGCAATCGCGGCAGTCTATACACAGCGTCCGGTCGTGCTGTTCTCTCCTGCTGGGCGCAACGTGTCAGGCTCGACGCGGGTTCCGCCCTCACTCGAAGAGTTGCGGCGCCACCGGTCCCGGGGGCGGCAGCCCCAGGTGGACCCAGGCCGCCGGGGTGGCCACCCGGCCCCGCGGCGTGCGGGCCAGCAGGCCGGCCCGGACCAGGTAGGGCTCGGCCACCTCCTCGACCGTCCGCTGCTCCTCGCCCACGGCCACGGCCAGCGTCGACACCCCGACCGGTCCACCGCCGAAGCGGCGGACCAGGGCGTCGAGCACGGCGCGGTCCAGCCGGTCCAGGCCCAGGTCGTCCACGTCGTACACGGTCAGGGCGGCCCGGGCGACGGCGCGGTCGATGACCCCGTCGGCGCGGACCTCGGCGTAGTCCCGGACCCGGCGCAGCAGCCGGTTGGCGATCCGCGGCGTGCCGCGGGACCGGCCGGCGATCTCCTCGGCGCCGTCGGGCCGCAGCGGCACCCCCAGCAGCCCCGCCGAGCGGACCAGCACCTGCTCCAGCTCGTGCGGCTCGTAGAAGTCCATGTGCCCGACGAAGCCGAAGCGGTCCCGCAGCGGGCCGGTCAGCAGTCCCGCCCGGGTGGTCGCGCCGACCAGGGTGAACGGCGCGACCTCGAGCGGGATCGCGGTCGCGCCCGGCCCTTTGCCCACGATGACGTCGACCCGGAAGTCCTCCATCGCGATGTAGAGGAGCTCCTCGGCCGGCCGGGCGATGCGGTGGATCTCGTCCACGAACAGCACGTCACCGTCGTGGAGCGCGGTGAGGATGGCGGCCAGGTCGCCGGCCCGCTCGATCGCCGGCCCGCTGGTGATCCGGATCCCGGCCCCGAGCTCGGCCGCGACGATCATGGCCAGGCTGGTCTTGCCCAGGCCGGGCGCGCCGGACAGCAGGATGTGGTCCGGCGGCCGGCCGCGCCGCAGCGCGCTGGTCAGCACCAGCCCGAGCTGCTCGCGGACCTTGGGCTGGCCCACGAAGTCGGCCAGCTGGCGGGGCCGGAGCGCCGCTTCCAGCTCCCGCTCGTCGCCCTCCGCGTACGGGCTGGCCAGATCGGTGTCGTCCACCGTCACCCACTCCGGCGTGGCTGGTGGTGTACGGAGGTGTGCGGCGGTGTCAGCCCGGGCCGTGTCATCGCGGGCTCAGCACCCGGAGCGCGGCCCGGAGCAGGGCCGGCACGTCGGGGGCGGCGGCCGCGTCCGAGGCGACCGCGCTGACCGCCTCGTCGGCCTCCTTCGGGCTCCAGCCCAGGCCGACCAGGGCCTGGCCGACCTGATCCCGCCAGGGCGCGGTCGGGGTGGTGTCGGACGGGCCCGGGGCCTCGATCGCGCCGATCTTGTCCCGCAGCTCCAGCACCAGCCGCTCGGCGCCCTTCTTGCCGATGCCGGGCACCCGGGTCAGCGCGGCCACGTCCGCGGTCGCGATCGCCACCCGGACCTCCGCCGGCGGCAGCACCGACAGGGCGGCCTGAGCCAGCCGGGGGCCCACCCCGCTGGCCGTCTGCAGCAGCTCGAACACCTGGCGCTCGTCGTCGTCGGAGAAGCCGTAGAGGGTGAGCGAGTCCTCGCGGACGACCAGGCTGGTGGACAGCCGGGCCGGCTGGCCGACCCGCAGCCGGGCCAGCGTGCCCGGCGTGCAGGACACGGCCAGGCCCACTCCGCCGACCTCGACGACCGCGCCGGCGGCGCTGACCGCGGCCACCCGCCCGTGCACGCTGGCGATCACGCGGACCCCCGGGCCACCGCGGCGGCCAGCTTGGCCTGGGCCGCGCCCCGCCAGAGCTGGCAGATGGCCAGGGCCAGGGCGTCGGAGGCGTCGGCCGGGCTGGGCGCCGCGGCCAACCGCAACAACCGGGTCACCATGCTCGCGACCTGGGCCTTGTCGGCCCGCCCGGAGCCGGTGACCGCGGCCTTGACCTCGCTCGGGGTGTGCAGCGCGACCGGGATCCCGGCCCGGGCGGCGGCCAGCACGGCCAGCGCGGCGGCCTGGGCCGTGCCCATCACCGTACGGACGTTGTGCTGGCTGAAGACCCGCTCGACCGCGACCACGTCCGGGCGGTGAGCGGCCACGGCCGCGTCCAGGCCGGCGGCCAGGGCCAGCAGCCGGGCGGCCAGGTCGGCGTCGGCCGGGGTGCGCAGCACGTCGACGTGGACCAGGTGCAGCGGGCGGCCCACCGACCCCTCGACCACGCCCACGCCGCACCGGGTCAGGCCGGGGTCGA
The DNA here is from genome assembly GCA_036519715.1 of Mycobacteriales bacterium. GTDB lineage: Bacteria > Actinomycetota > Actinomycetes > Mycobacteriales > CADCTP01 > CADCTP01. The sequence continues at coordinate 3,241 of DATDKW010000364.1, read as the reverse complement.
CGCCCAGCACCCGCACGTGTCGCCTCCCGCCACCGCCCGAACAGTCGTTCGACACGCTACCGATCTCCGGGACAGACTCCCGGTATGACGCGCGCGCCGATCGAGCCCTCGTCGCTGGAATTGGTGACCCGGCCGATCGGCGAGGCCCGGACGCTGCCCGGGGCGGCGTACGCGTCCGAGGACGTCTTCGCGTGGGAGCGGCGCCACTTCTTCGACCGGGCCTGGGTCTGCGCCGGGCGCGCGGACGAGGCCGGGGCTCCCGGCGACCAGCGCGCGGTCACGGTCGGCGGCACCTCGCTGCTGCTGGTCCGGGACGGCGACGGCACGCTGCGGGGCTGGTTCAACGCCTGCCGGCACCGGGGGCACGAGCTGCTGGCGCCGGGCTCGTCCCGCCGCGGGCGGGCGATCCGCTGTCCGTACCACGACTGGGTCTACGGGCTGGGCGGCGAGTGCCGGGCCACGCCCCGCTTCGGCAAGTCCAGCGACGACGGGATCGACCGCGCCGAGTTCGGGCTGGTGCCGGCGCGGGTCGAGGAGTGGCAGGGCTGGGTGTTCGCCAACGTCTCCGCGGACGCGCCGCCGCTGGCCGCCCAGCTCGGCAACGCCGCGATGGTCGTGGACGGGTACGACCCGGCCCGGCTCCGGCTCGGCGCCCGGCACACGTACGAGGTCGCGGCCAACTGGAAGGTGATCGTCGAGAACTACCTGGAGTGCTACCACTGCGCGCCGATCCACCCGGAGCTGTGCCAGGTGACCCCGCCGGAGTCGGGCACGGGCTACCCGGCGCCGCCGTCCGGGGCCTGGACCGGCGGGCCGCTGGCGCTGCGGGCGGGCGTGCAGACGATGTCGCTGGACGGCCGCAGCCTCGGGGTGCCCATCCCGGGGCTGCCGGCGGCCCGGACGCGCGAGGTCGGGTACGCCGCGCTGCTGCCGTCGCTGCTGGTCAGCCCGCACCCGGACTACCTGATGACGCACCGGCTGTCGCCGCTGTCGGCCGGCCGCACGGCCGTGGAGTGCGCCTGGTACTTCCCACCCGAGGCCTGGGACCGGCCCGGCTTCGACCCGGCCTACGCGGCGGACTTCTGGGACGTGGTCAACCGGCAGGACTGGGCCGCCTGCGAGTCGGTGCAGCGCAACGCCGGCTCCCCGGGCTGGCGGCCGGGCCCGTTCTCGCCCTGGGAGACCGACGTGCACACCGTCATGGGCGCGGTCGCCCGCGGCTACGGGACCGGCCGGCTGTCAGTCGACTAGGGCGAGGACCTCGTCGCTCACGTCGAAGTTGGCGTAGACCTCCTGGACGTCGTCCAGGTCCTCCAGCGCCTCGACCAGGCGGAACACCTTGCGGGCGCCGTCCTCGTCCAGCGGCACGGTCATGCTCGGCACGAACTGGGCCTCGGCCGAGTCGTACTCGATGCCGGCGCCCTGCAGCGCCGTGCGCACCGCGACCAGGTCGGTCGGCTCGCTGACGACCTCGAACGTCTCGCCGTCGTCGTTGACCTCCTCGGCCCCGGCGTCCAGCACCGCGGCGAGCACGTCGTCCTCGGTGGTGCCGTCCTTGGGGACGGTCACCACGCCCTTGCGGTTGAAAAGGTAGGCCACCGAACCGGGGTCGGCCATGCTGCCGCCGTTGCGGGTCATCGCGGTGCGCACGTCCGAGGCGGCGCGGTTGCGGTTGTCGGTCAGGCACTCGACCAGCACCGCGACGCCGCCCGGGCCGTATCCCTCGTACGTGATCGACTGGTAGTCGACACCGGCGCCCTCGACCCCGGAGCCGCGCTTGACCGCCCGCTCGATGTTGTCGATCGGGACCGAGGTCCGCTTCGCCTTCTGGATGGCGTCGAAGAGGGTCGGGTTGCCAGCCGGGTCACCGCCGCCGGTCCGGGCCGCGACCTCGATGTTCTTCACCAGCTTGGCGAACAGCTTGCCGCGCTTGGCGTCGATGACAGCCTTCTTGTGCTTCGTCGTCGCCCACTTGGAGTGGCCGCTCATCTTCCGCTCCTCCATCGGATCCGGCCTCGTGCCTCGGCCGGATCAGCTCTCGTCGCTCCCCGCTGGCGCGTGCTCATGGGACCTGCTCCTTCACGATCTCCACGAACAGCGCATGCAAGCGCGGGTCACCGGCCAGCTCCGGATGGAACGACGTGGCCAGCAGACCACCCTGTCGCACCGCCACGATCCTACCGGCGGCGGGTCCCCCCTCGACCACGCCCAGGACCTCGACGTCCGCCCCGACCGACTCGACCCAGGGCGCCCGGATGAACACCGCGTGGAACGGGCCGCCGTCGATCCCGGTCACCGGGATCGACTCCTCGAACGAGTCGACCTGCCGGCCGAAGGCGTTGCGCCGGACGGTGACGTCCAGGCCGCCGAGGGTCTGCTGACCCTGCACCCCGTCCAGAACGCGATCGGCCAGCAGGATCATCCCCGCGCACGACCCGTACGCCGGCATGCCGTCGGCGATCCGCTTGCGCAGCGGGTCGAGCAGGTCGAACGCCACCGCGAGCTTGACGATCGTGGTCGACTCGCCGCCCGGGATGACCAGCCCGTCGACCGAGTCCAGCTCGGAGACCCGGCGGACGGTGACCGCCTCGGCCCCGGAGTCGGCCAGCGCCGCCAGGTGCTCCCGGACGTCGCCCTGGAGGGCGAGGACGCCGATCCTCACCAACCGCGGCCTGCGTAACGCTGCTCGGGGGCGAGCTCGTCCAGGCCGATGCCGACCATCGGCTCGCCCAGCCCCCGGGAAACCTTGGCGATCACGTCGGGGTCGTCGTGGAAGGTGGTCGCCTTGACGATGGCCTCGGCCCGTCGGGCCGGGTCGCCGGACTTGAAGATGCCGGAGCCGACGAACACGCCCTCGGCGCCGAGCTGCATCATCATGGCCGCGTCGGCCGGGGTGGCGATGCCGCCCGCGGTGAACAGGACCACCGGCAGCTTGCCGGCCGCGGCCACGTCGGCGACCAGCTCGTACGGCGCGCGCAGGTCCTTGGCCGCGCCGTAGAGCTCCTCCGGGGACATGCCGGACAGCTTGCGGATGCCGGCCCGGATGGAGCGCATGTGCCGGGTCGCCTCGACCACGTTGCCGGTGCCGGCCTCACCCTTCGAGCGGATCATCGCCGCGCCCTCGGAGATCCGCCGCAGCGCCTCGCCCAGGTCGGTCGCGCCGCACACGAACGGGACGGTGAACGCCCACTTGTCGATGTGGTAGGCCTCGTCGGCCGGGGTGAGCACCTCGGACTCGTCC
>DATDKW010000363.1:0-2419 GCA_036519715.1 Mycobacteriales bacterium | reverse complement strand
CGCCGCCGGGGATGGTCCCCTCCTGCGCCGAGGGCGGCGTGCTCGGCGTGCTCTGCGCGTCGATCGGGTCGGTCATGGTCACCGAGGCGATCAAGCTCATCACCGGCATCGGCGAGACGCTGCTGGGCCGGCTGATGGTCTACGACGCCCTGGAGATGACGTACCGGACGATCAAGGTCCGCAAGGACCCGGCCGGCGAGCCGATCACGCAGCTCATCGACTACGAGGAGTTCTGCGGGGTCGTGTCCGACGACGCCCAGCGGGCCGCGGCCGGCTCGACGATCACCGCGACCGAGCTCAAGGAGATGCTGGACGCGGGCAAGGACCCGTACCTGGTCGACGTCCGGGAGCCGGTCGAGTTCGAGATCGTCAAGATCCCGGGCGGCGTGCTCATCCCCAAGGACCGGATCCTGTCCGGCGAGGCCCTGGCCGAGCTGCCGCAGGACAAGCCGCTGGTGCTCTACTGCCGCACCGGCGTCCGCTCGGCCGAGGCGCTGGCCGCGGTCAAGGCGGCCGGCTTCAGGGACGCCGTGCACGTGCAGGGCGGGGTGACGGCCTGGGCGACCCAGGTGGATCCCTCTCTGCCAACCTACTGAGCTGTGCCCGAGCAGACCGCGAGCATCTCGGCCGGGCTGGCCACCAGACCGATCCAGGGTGGCCGGCCCACGCCGTACGCGGCCGAGGTGCTGGCCGTGGTCGACCGCATCCCCCGCGGCAAGGTCATGTCGTACGGGGACGTGGCCGAGTTCGTCGGCCGGGGGTCGGGCCGGGCGGTCGGCGCGGTGATGAGCCGGCACGGGCACGAGGTGCCTTGGCACCGGGTGGTGCAGTCGACCGGCGGGCCCAACCCGGCCTCGCCGGTGGAGGCGCTGCGGCTGCTGCGGGCGGAGAAGACGCCGATGCGGGGCGACAAGGTGGACATGCGGCTCGCCCGCTGGGACGGGAGACAGAAGTGAGCACAGACGACGTGAGGGACCTGCACCGCCGGGCGCTGGCCGAGTTCGGCCGCCGGGTGCACGCGGTGCGCCCGGACCAGTGGGGCTGCCCCACGCCGTGCAAGGACTGGGAGGTCCGGCTGCTGGTCAACCACCTGGTGGCGGAGCAGCTGTGGGTGCCGCCGCTGCTGGCCGGCAGGCGGGTGGCCGACCTGGGCGACGGCTTCGCCGCCGGCGACGTGCTCGGCGCCGACCCGATCGGGGCCTGGGACGCCGCGGCCGCCGCGGCCGAGGCCGCCTTCGCCGACGCCGGCGCGTTGACCCGGACCGTGCACCTGTCGTACGCGGACCGCCCGGGCGAGGAGTACGCCCGGGAGATGATCTTCGACCTGGTCGTGCACAGCTGGGACCTGGCCCGCGGCATCTCGGTCGACGACACCGTCGACCCGGCCCTGGTGGAGGCCGTGTACGGGCAGATCGAGCCGGAGACCGACCTCGCCGCCAGCGGGCTGTTCGACGCGCCGGTCCCGGTGCCGACCGACGCCGACGAGCAGACCAAGCTGATCGCCTTCACCGGCCGCAAACCGTAGGGAGAAGTGACATGCAGGTCGCCGTGCTCGGGACCGGGATCATGGGCGCCGGGATGGCCCGCTCGCTGCTGCGGGCCGGCCATGCCGTGACCGTGTGGAACCGGACGGCCGCGAAGGCGGCGCCGCTGGCCGACGACGGCGCGACCGTGGCGGGGTCCGCGGCCGAGGCCGTGGCCGGCGCCGAGGTCGTCGTGGTGATGCTGTTCGACACCGCGGCCGTGCTGGACGTGCTCTCCCAGGCCTCCGGGCGCGGCCCGGACGCGGTCTGGCTGCAGGCGTCCACGATCGGCCCGGACGGGATGCGGGAGGTCGCGGCCGCCCACCCGGACCTCCGGCTGGTCGACGCACCGGTGCTGGGCACCAGGATCCCGGCCGAGCAGGGCAAGCTGGTCGCGCTGCTGTCCGGTGCCGAGGCCGACGTGGCCGCGGCCGGGCCGGCGGTCGGGGGCTACTCGGCCCGCTCCGTCGCGGTCGGGCCGGAGCTGGGGCAGGCCAGCGCGCTGAAGCTGGTCGCCAACGCGTGGGTGGCCACGATGAACGCCGCCATCGGCCAGTCGATGGCGCTGGCCGAGGGGCTCGGGCTGGACCCGGCGCTGTTCCTGGAGGCGGTGGGCGGCGGGGCGATGGACGCTCCGTACCTGCACATGAAGGCCGAGCTGATCAGCAAGGGCGACTTCCCGCCGGCGTTCACCCTGGACGGCGCGCTCAAGGACGTCGAGCTGATCCGGGCCGCCGCCCGCGGGGCCGGCGTGACGGACGACGTGCTGGCCGGGCTGGCCGCCGTCTACCGCAAGGCCGTCGACGCCGGGCACGGCGAGGAGGACATGGCCGCGGTCTACCTCGCCTTCCCGCCCCGGTCCTAGCGGCCGGCCAGCTCGGCCGGGTCGACCAGCG
>DATDKW010000362.1:0-2911 GCA_036519715.1 Mycobacteriales bacterium | reverse complement strand
CGGCTCCGCGCTGCCGAAGGACGACATCGAGCGGATGATGCGCGACGCCGAGGAGCACGCCGAGGAGGACAAGCGCCGCCGCGAGGAGGCCGAGACCCGCAACACCTCGGAGTCCCTGCAGTACCAGACCGAGAAGTTCCTCGCGGAGAACGGCGACAAGCTGCCCGAGGACAAGCGGACCGAGCTGAACGAGGCCCTGGTCGACCTGCGCTCGGCCCTCGGCGGCTCGGACATCGCGGCGATCAAGGCGGCCCAGGAGAAGGTCTCCCGGATCTCCCAGGAGGCCGGCGGCGCGATGTACGCGCAGCAGCAGGCCGCGGGCGCGACCGGCGAGCAGTTCACCGACCCGACCGCGGGCGGCCCGACCGGTGACACCACCGGCGCCAGCGCGGCCGACGACGACGTGGTCGAGGCCGAGATCGTGGACGAGGACCGCAAGTGACCCAGCCACGACCGGCGGATGGGCCGCACCCCGAGGAGCAGCCGCGCGTCGTGGTCAACGACAAGCGGCGGATCGACCCCGAGACCGGGGCTCCCCGGACCTCCGGGGCGGGCACCACGCCCGCCCCGGAGGGGCCGCCGGCCCCGGCCCCTTCCGACGAGACCCGGCAGCAGCTGGCCGAGCGGACGGCGGACCTGCAACGGGTCACCGCGGAATACGCCAACTACCGCAAGCGCGTCGACCGGGACCGGGCGGCGATGGCCGAGGCCGTCACCGGCTCGGTGCTGGCCGCGTTGCTGCCGGTGCTGGACGACATCGACCGGGCCCGTCAGCACGGCGACCTGACCGGCGCGTTCAAGGCGGTGGCGGACCAGCTGGAGGCCACGCTGGAGAAGCTGGGCCTGCAGCCGTACGGGGAGGCCGGCGAGCGGTTCGACCCGACCCTGCACGAGGCGGTCGCCCACCAGACCAGCCCGGACGTGACCGAGCCGACGGCCGTGGCGGTGCTCCGCCGGGGCTACCGGCTCGGCGACCGGTTGCTGCGGGTGCCGCTGGTCGCGGTGGCCGAGCCGGACCCGGCCGGGGGCTCGGTGGACGGTGCCGAGCCGCCGGCCGAGTGGTTCGGTGATGAGCAGAAGACCGAGTAGGAGAGGAGGCGCCCGGTGAGCACGAAGGACTTCGTGGAGAAGGACTACTACAAGGCCCTGGGCGTCGCCAAGGACGCCTCGCAGGCGGACATCAAGAAGGCGTACCGGGCACTGGCCCGCGAGCTGCATCCGGACAAGAACCCGGGTGACGCCAAGGCCGAGTCCCGCTTCAAGGAGGTGTCCGAGGCGTACGACGTGCTCTCGGACGAGTCCCGGCGGCGGGAGTACGACGAGGCCCGGTCGCTGTTCGGCACTGGCGTGCCGGGCGGCGGCTTCCCGGGCGGGTTCGGTTCCGGCGGGTTCCGGCCCGGCGGCGGGACCGGCGCGTCCGGCACCACGTTCGACCTGAACGACCTGTTCGGCCAGGGCGCGACCCGGGCCCAGCCCGGCGCGGGCGGCCTGGGTGACCTGTTCGGCGGACTGTTCGGCGGCGGCCGCGGCGCGGGCACCCGGCCCGGCCGCGGCACCGCGCCGGGAGCGTCCCGCGGGGCCGACGTGGAGACCGAGGTGACCCTCGACTTCCCGGAGGCCGTGCAGGGCGTGACCGTGCCGTTGCAGCTGGCCAGCCCGGCCGCCTGCCGGACCTGCGGTGGCAACGGGGCCCGTCCGGGCACCGCCCCCCGCCAGTGCCCGGCCTGCCTCGGCACCGGGCTGATCACCCGCAACCAGGGCGCGTTCGCGTTCAGCGAGCCGTGCCGGGAGTGCCGCGGGACCGGCTCGGTCATCGACACGCCTTGCCCGGACTGCCACGGCTCCGGGGTGACCACCCAGACCCGCACGATCACGGTGAAGATCCCGGCCGGCGTGGCCGACGGGCAGCGGATCCGGCTCGCCGGCAAGGGCGTGCCGGGCCAGGGCGGCGGTCCGGCCGGCGACCTGTACGTGCGGGTGCACGTCCGGTCCCACGAGCTGTTCGGCCGCAAGGGCGACGACCTCACGCTGACGCTGCCGGTCACCTTCCCGGAGGCGGCGCTGGGCACGACCGTGCGGGTGCCGACCATGGACGGCGCGGTCACGCTGAAGATCCCGGCCGGCACGGCGTCCGGGCGGACCTTCCGGGTCCGCAGCCGGGGCGTGCCGAAGAAGTCCGGTGCGGGTGACCTGCTGGTCACCGTCGAGGTCGCGGTGCCGGCGAGCCTGCCGGCCGAGGCCCGGGAGGCGCTGGAGAAGTATGCGGCGGCCCAGCCCGACGACCCGCGGCCCCAGATCACCGCGGCGGTGGACGGCCGTGCGTGACAACCGGGTCACCCAGTTCCCCGAGGACGCGCCGGTCTTCGTGATCTCGGTGGCGGCCCAGCTGGCCGGCATGCACGCGCAGACGCTGCGCCAGTACGACCGGCTCGGGCTGGTCAACCCGAGCCGGACGCCGGGCGGCGGCCGCCGCTACTCGGCCCGGGACGTGGCCCTGCTGCGCGAGGTGCAGCGGCTGTCCCAGGAGGAGGGCGTCAACCTGGCCGGGATCAAGCGCATCATCGCGCTCGAGCACGAGGTGCAGGCGCTGCAGGAGCAGGTCACGGCGCTGGTCTCCGAGCTGGACCAGGCCCGCGGCCCGTCCACGGCGCTGGTCGTCTGGAAGCCCGGCCGCCGGCGATAGGACCGTACGAGCCAGAGGTTGAGTGGAACAGACTCAACTTCTGGCTCGTTGTCCATCGCAGAGACCGCACCACGAGAGAGACGCGGAGATGGAAGCGAACAAGCTCACCACCAAGAGCCAGGAGGCGCTGTCGGCCGCCGTCCGGCACTCCGTCGACCGGGGCAACCCCTCGGTCGAGCCGACCCACCTGCTCGGCGCGCTGCTGGAGCAGACCGACGGCACCGCCGG
>DATDKW010000361.1:0-2560 GCA_036519715.1 Mycobacteriales bacterium | reverse complement strand
GCGGTGGCCAGGTCGGCCAGCAGGGTCAGCGCGGCGTCGGGGTCGGCCGCCATGGCCGCGTCGAACGCGTCCTCGTCCAGCCGGCCGACCTCGGGCGAGACCTCGGCGAACTGGGCGTGCCGGGACAGTTCGGCCCGGCCGTTGCTGCGTTGCTGCTGACCGCGCTGCCGGGAGGGAGGGTCGGTGCCCGCCGGTGGCGGGCTCAGGCTCCCCCCGGGGCATCGCCTCCCGGGCCGGTGTCCTGCTCGGTCCGCGGCTCGGCCCCGAAGACCCCCTCGTACCGCTCGCGGACCACGTCCTCGACCGGCCGCAGGCACGACTCGTGCAGCCGGATCCGGCCGGACAGCGCGACCTGCGCCGCATCCAGGCCGGCGTGCCACTCGGTGACCGGCGTGCCTCGCCGCCGGGTCAGCGCCACGGTCAGCCGGGTCAGGTCGATCGCCCCGCGCACCGACGAGCCGACCCGGACGTCCGGATGCGACCGGGTGCGCCGGACCAGCTCGACCACCTGGCCGCGCCAGTCCAACGGCACCTCCGGCGCCCGCAGCCCGACGATCGCGGCCTCGTCGCCGGCGCTCTGGTAGCCCATGGTGATCCGGCAGACCCGGTCGTACACCGCGGCCGAGATGCGCGCGGTCCCGACCGAGTCGAACGGGTTCATCGCCGCGACCAGCCGGAAGTCGACCTCGGCCTTCACGTGGCCGAGCCGGGGCACGTGCAGCTCGCCCTCGCTCATCACCGTGATGAGGACGTTGAGGGTCTCCTCGGGGACCCGGTTGATCTCCTCGACGTAGAGCAGCGCGCCGGTCCGCATCGCCTGCACCAGCGGACCGTCGATGAAGGTGTCGGCGGTGTAGCCGCCGGTGAGCACCTGAGACGGGTCGAAGTGGCCGATCAGCCGGCCCGGGGTCAGCTCGGCGTTGCCCTCCACGAAGACGAACGGCACCGCCTCCCCGTCGGCCACCGACCGCAGCACGGTGGTCTTGCCGGTCCCCGGCGGCCCCTCCAGCAGGATGTGCGCACCGCACTCCAGCCCGGCCACCAGCAGCTCGACCTCCCGGGCGCGGCCGACCACGGTCAGGTCGCTCACTGGCACGGCTCCTCCCACGCCGCCCGGGATCCCCCGGGGCGGCGGCCTCGGGCGGTCAGGAGTGGTCGTGGACCATGACGCCGCGGACGTTCTTGCCGTTGAGCAGGTCGTCGTAGCCCTCGTTGACCTGCTCCAGCGTGTACGTCCGGGTGATGATCTCGTCCAGCTTGAGGTCGCCGGCCTGGTAGAGCCCGAGGATCCTCGGGATGTCCGTGGTCGGGTTGCAGTCGCCGAACAGGCTGCCCTTGATCTGCTTGCGGAACAGCGTGAGGACCGACCCGGACAGCTGGATCGTCGCCTCCTCGAGCTTGTTCAGGCCGGTGACGACGACCGTGCCACCCTTGCCGACGGCGTTGAAGCCGGCCGAGACCACGTCGGCGCTCATGAGCCCGACGGTGAGGATCGCCGAGTCCGCCATCTGCCCGCGGGTCATGTCCGTGATCGCGGCCATCGCCTCGTCGGCGGTGCCGAATGCGTGCGTCGCGCCGAGCTCCATCGCCTTCTCCCGCTTGTTCTCCAGCGGGTCGATCGCGATGACGTTCTTCGCGCCGGCGTACCGGGCGCCCTGCACGGCGTTGATGCCGATGCCGCCCACGCCGATGACGACGACCGTGTCGCCGGCCTTGACGTTCGCGGTGTTGACCGCGGAGCCCCAGCCGGTCGGCACGCCGCAGCCGACCAGGACCGCCTTGTCCAGCGGCAGGTCGTCGTCGACCTTGACGACCGAGTTCTGGTGGATCACGCCGTACTGGCTGAAGGTGCCGAGCATGCACATCGCGCCGTAGTCGCCGCGCGGGCCGGTGATCGGGAACCGCGGCCCGGGCAGGTAGCCCTCGAGGATCGTCGCGCCCATGTCGCAGATCGACTGCCGGCCGGTCGCGCAGTAGCGGCAGACGCCGCAGTTGGGGATGAACGAGCACACCACGTTGTCGCCGGCCTGGACCCGGGTCACGCCCGGCCCGACGTCCTCGATGACGCCGGCACCCTCGTGCCCGAGCACCATCGGCAGCCGGGCGGGCAGGTCGCCGTGCGCGATGTGGACGTCGGAGTGACAAAGCCCGGCATGCGTGTAGCGGATCAGGACCTCGCCGGCCTGGGGCCCGTCGAGGTCCAGCTCCTCGACCTCGATCGGCTTGCCGACCTCGTACACGACTGCGGCCTTCGTCTTCACGGCGGATCCTCTCCTCGTCGAGCGGACAGACGGGTCACGCACGGTGGCGGTCGCCTGAGCATGCCTTCCGCACCGGACCGTGTCTGCCGAAACCCTGGGACAGCCTCGCCCTGGAGTATGCGCCGGCTCGGGCCCCCGGGCCTCCCGGCGAACACGGGTACTGGCGGAGCCTGCCTAGCTCGGACAGCCGTAGGCCCCGGCACCCCCGTGGGGTGCCGGGGTCTGCGGCAAATCCCGGGACCGGTCACCCGGTCCGGCTTGCTCCCGACCAGCTGGGACCGGCCCGACCGGCGGGGGCC
>DATDKW010000360.1:0-3595 GCA_036519715.1 Mycobacteriales bacterium | reverse complement strand
CGCCGCCACCCCGGGCGGCACCCCGGGCGGCACCACGGGGGGCACCGCGGGGGGCACCGCGGGCGGCACGGCGGGCGGGACCCCGGGCGGCACGCCGTCGGGTCCGGCGGTCACGGTGCCGGGGTCGGCGGCGGCGGCGCTGGCCGGCCTGCGGGCGGCGGAGCGGGCCGCGGCCTCGGCCCGGGGCACGGCCGCGCTGACCGCGCGGGCCGACCGGGCCCGGCTGCTGGCCGGCATCTCGGCCAGCGAGGCCAGCCACCTGGTGGTGCTGGCGTGACCGGGCCCGCGACCCCGACGGCGACACCGGCCCCGGACGGCACCGGCCAGGTGCCGGCGCTGCAGACCGCGCTGGCGGCCGAGCACGCGGTGATCTGGGGCTACGGCCTGGTCGGCGCCCGGGCCGGCGACGACCTGCAGCCCCAGGTCCGGGACGCCGACGACGCCCACCGCGCCCGCCGGGACGCCACCGTCACCCTCATCGGCCGGTACGGCGGGGACCCGGTGCCGACCGCGTCGTCGTACGCGCTGCCCTTCCCGGTGACGAACCGCGCCTCCGCGCTCCGGCTGGCCGTGCACCTGGAGGACGGTGCGGCCGCGGCCTGGCGCTACGCGGTCGCGGCGACCGACGACGTCACCGTCCGCCGGGCCGCGCTGACCGGGCTGACCGAGGCTGCCGTCCGGGCCACCCGCTGGCGCCTCCTCCTCCCGGCCACCCCCGCCACCCTCGCCTTCCCCGGGGACTAGAGCGACCAGGGCGACCTAGCGCCAGCCGTCGATCAGCGGCAGCAGGTCGGACAGCCGGGTGATGACCGCGTCCGGGACGCCCTGCACCGGCCCCTGCTGGTAGCGCGGGATCGCGCTGTGCGGCAGCAGCACCGCCCGCATCCCGACCCCCTTGGCCCCGGCGATGTCGTCCCAGGGCCGGTCCCCGACGAACACCGCGTCCTCCGGTGCCACCCCGCCGACCGCGTCCAGGGCGGTCCGGAACGCCGCCGGGTGCGGTTTGGTCCACTCGATCTCGCTGGTGTAGACGGCCGCCTCGATGAGGTCGGCCACCCCGTCGCGGCGGAACACCCGCTCGTGCTCGGTCCGCGGCCACAGCGTGTTGGACAGCACGCCGATCTTGATCCCCCGCTCCCGCAGCGCCTCGAACAGCGGCCGGACGTCCGGGTCGGTGAAGGTGTGCTCCTCCCACCAGGCGTAGTACGCGGCCAGCTCGGCCGGCCCGGCGTGGACCCCGGCGGCGGCGAAGACCTCGTCGATGGTGCCGCTGCGCTGCGTCTCCCGGGCCCGGGCCCAGACCGTGTCCTCGGCCGCGACCAGCCGGGCGGCCGCGTCCTCGTCCAGTCCGCAGGCCCGCCAGGCGTCGGCCAGCTCGATCGTGTGCCAGGGCGTCAGCGTGCCGCCCCAGTCGAAGAGCACCGCCGCCACCGTCATGGGGTCACCACCGCGAAGATCACGTCGTCCATCCTCGATTCGGTCGTCGAGCCGGTGGCCCGGTCGCGGACCTCGACCACGCCGTCGGCGGCGCGGCGGCCGACCACGACCACGTGCGGCGCGCCGAGCAGCTCGGCGTCGGCCAGCTTGACCCCGGCCGAGGCGTCCCGGTCGTCCAGCAGCACCCGCAGCCCGGTGGTCTCCAGTCGCCCGGCCAGGTCCCGGGCGTACGCGGGCTGGTCGCCGCGGCCGACCGGGACCAGGTGGACGTCCCACGGCGAGACCTCGCGCGGCCACACCAGCCCGCGGTCGTCGTGGTGCTGCTCGGCGATCACCGCGACGGCCCGGGACACGCCGATCCCGTACGAGCCCATGGTCGGCCGGATCGGCGCGCCGTCCGGGCCGGGGACGTCGAGGCCGAACGCGTCGGTGTACTTGCGGCCGAGCTGGAAGACGTGCCCGACCTCGACGCCGCGCTCCAGGGTCAGCGGCTCGCCGCAGCGCGGGCAGGGGTCGCCCTCGACCACGACGACCGCGTCCAGGTAGCCGGAGACCTCGAAGTCGCGCCCGGCGACGACGTTGCGGGCGTGCCGGTCCGGCGCGTTGGCGCCGGTGACCCAGCTGGTGCCGGGGCTGACCCGCCGGTCGGCCAGGTAGCGGAAGGCCGTCCCGGCCATCCCCTGCGGCCCGACGTAGCCGCGGACCAGCTCCGGCCGGCCGGCGAAGTCGGCCGGCTCGAACAGCCGTACCGGTCCCAGCACCGCCTCGACCCGGGCCAGGTCGACCTCCCGGTCGCCGGGCACCCCGATCGCGACGACCTCGTCGCCGGCCAGGACCAGCAGGTTCTTCAACGTCTGCGAGGCCGGCACGCCCAGCACCGCCGCCAGCGTCTCGATCGTCGGCGTGCCGGGGGTGTCCAGCTCCTCCACCGGCCCCGGCTGGGCGAACGGCGCCGACCGGGTCGGGGACGGCACCGCCTCGGTGTTGGCGGCGTAGCCGCAGCGGGCGCAGGACGCGAACGTGTCCTCGCCGACCGGGGTCGGGGCCAGGAACTCCTCCGACTCCGAGCCACCCATCGCCCCGGACACCGCCGACACCACCCGCACGTCGATCCCCAGCCGGGCGAAGATCCGCAGGTACGCCTCCCGGTGGGCGGCGTACGACGCCCGCAGGGCCTCGTCGGTCAGGTCGAAGGAGTACGAGTCCTTCATGACGAACTCGCGGGTCCGCAGCAGCCCCGACCGCGGCCGCGGCTCGTCCCGGAACTTCGTCTGCACCTGGTAGATGCTCAGCGGCAGGTCCTTGTACGAGCTGAGCTCGGCCTTGGCCAGCAGCGTGAACAGCTCCTCGTGGGTGGGCGCGAGCAGGTGGTCGGCGCCGCGCCGGTCGACCACCCGGAAGATGTCCGGCCCGTACGCGTCCCAGCGGCCGGTGGTCTCGTACGGCTCCCGCGGCAGCAGGGCCGGGAACAGCACCTCCTGGGCGCCGATCCGGTCCATCTCCTCCCGGACCACCCGCTCGACGTTGCGCAGCACCCTCAGCCCGAGGGGCAGCCAGGCGTAGCCGCCGGAGGCGACCCGGCGGATGTAGCCCGCCCGCAGCAGGAGCCGGTGGCTCGGCACCTCGGCCTCGGCCGGCACCTCCCGCAGGGTGCGGACGAACGACGACGACATCAGGTCAGGCACGGTGCTCCCAGGAGGTCCAGTACGGGCGCCAGCCCAGGTGCGGCCAGACCCGGCTGGCGATCGGGTTCTGCGGCGAGAACCACAGCGTGCTGCCGTCGAGGTCCGGCCCGGCCGCCGCGAGGGCCGCCGCGACCAGGGCACGGCCCAGGCCTCCGGTGCGGGCGCCGGCGGTGACCGCGACCGAGTTGAGGTAGACGTGGCGGCCCGGCGGCAGCGGCGGCCCGGCCCCGCCCACCGGCCACCACTCGCACACCGCGACCAGCCGGCCGCCGGCGTCCAGCACGGTCGAGGTGGACGTGCCGTCCCGCAGCCGGGCCCGGAACCCGTCCAGCCCCTCCGGCAGCAGCCGGACGTACGGGCTGGCTCCGGCCTGGAACGCGATCGCCTCCCGGTGCAGGGCCACCACCTCGTCGGCGTCGGCGGGCCCGGCCGTGCGGACCGTCACCCCGGCCGGGAGCGCGCCCGGCAGCGGG
>DATDKW010000359.1:0-10746 GCA_036519715.1 Mycobacteriales bacterium | reverse complement strand
AGCTCGAGGCCGGCTCCGGTGATGAAGCGGGCCAGGTCGGGGTGGGTCCAGCCGAGCCGGCCGGAGATGCGGAAGGACGTTGTGAACACCTCGGCGGGGTCGTCGAGGCCGGCGCAGGCGCGGTCGATCATCTGGCCCCAGCGCTCCAGGACCTCCTCCGAGGCGGTCCGGAACAGTTCCTCCTTGCTTTCGAAGTGGTTGTAGAAGGACCCGAAGCCGATGTCGGCCGCTTCGGTGATCTCCTGGATGCTGGCGCGTTCGCCGCGGCCCTCGGCGATCAGCCTGACCGCGGCGTCGACGAGGGCCCGCCGGGTGCGGGCCTTGCGCCGGTCCAGCCGGTTGGCTCCGGATGCCTTGCCCGTCGTCGCCGTCTGCGTCATCTCGCCCCTTTCCTGCGGCCCACCACGATAGCCGCCCGCGCGTGCCGGCGCCGGGCCTTGGTTGTGCAGCCGTCGCATCGCCGGTCGATCGATGTGAAATGCCTCTTGACAGAACGTACCATCAGAACTGATACTAGATCACAAGAGTGATGGTACATGGTAAATCACGTCGAGGCAAGGAGGACCGATCGTGATGGAACTGCGCACTCAGCGTGCGGTTGACCCGCACCAGTCGTTGCACAGCGAGACCGGAGGGCTGCCCGGGGAGCATCCGGGACGGTCCCACAACCCCCTGATCAAGACCGTCGGCCTGGCCTGGCTGGAGTTCGAGAAGCCCGACCTGGCCCAGGCGGAGCGGTTCCTGGCCGACTTCGGCTTCACGGTCACCGACCGCACGCCCGAGGCGCTGGTGCTGCGGGGGCACTGGGCGGGGACGCCGAGCCTGGTGGTGCGCCGCGGCGCCAAGTCCAGGTTCGTCGGGCCGGCGTTCGCCGCCGACGCCCGGGCTGACCTGGACCGGTTGGCCAGCGCCACCGACACCCGGGTGGTCCCGCACCGCGGCGGCCTCGCCGTCGACCTGACCGATCCAAGCGGGTTCCCGGTCCGCGTAATGCACGGCGTCCCGGAACTGCCGGGCCTGCCGGAGCGCGACCCGCTGCAGCTGAACTTCGGCCCCGACCCGGCACGGGCCAACGGCACCCAGCGACCGGACCGGCGCGCGGCGCAGATCCAGCGCCTCGGGCACGTGGCGATCGGCACCACCCGGTTCGCGGCGGCGCTGGACTGGTATCTGGACACGCTCGGGATGATCGTCAGCGACTTCCTGTACTTCGACGGGCAGCGCGGGCGCGGGCCGGCGATGGCGTTCATCCGCTGCGACCTGGGCGGCGTGCCGTCCGACCACCACACCCTGGCCATGGCGCTGCAGCCGCAGACCGGGTACCTGCACTCGGCCTACCAGGTGACCGACCTGGACGAGGTGGCGGCCGCGGGGGAGTACCTGCGCGAGCGCGGCTACACCCACGCCTGGGGGATCGGCCGACACATCGAGGGCAGCCAGATCTTCGACTACTGGCGCGACCCGGAGCGGCTGATGTTCGAGCACTACACCGACGGCGACGTGTTCGACTGCTCCATGCAGCCGGGGTGGGCGCCGATGTCGGTCAGCGGGCTGGCCCAGTGGGGTCCGAAGGCGACCGCGGAGTTCACCGGAGCAAGGGACCCCGGCGTCCTGCTCGCGGCGATCAAAGCCTTGACCGACAAGGGCAACGAGATCGACTTCGCCGCCCTGCGCGGCCTGATCAAGGTGATGTCGTCATGAGCGTCAACCTCGCCCGTACCGCCGAGGGGTGGTGGGTGCAGGCGCCGGCCGGCATGGTCCGGCTCGACCTGCCCGCCGCCAGCACCGGCGAGCTGCTGGCCGACCGGGCGGCCCTGGAGACCGCGGTTCAGGCCGCCCTCGCCGCCGCGCCCGACCACGCGCGCCCGGCGGAGTCGCTGAGCCTGCTGAGCCCGGTGACCGCCCCCGCGAGGGTCGTCGCGCAGATGGTGAACTACCGCTCGCACGCCAACGACTCCGGGATGGACCCGGACCGGGTGCCGCCGGCGTTCTTCCGCAAGACCTCTCACTCGATCACCGGCCCCACCGGCGACATCATCCGCCCGGCCGGAATCGGCTTCCTGGACTACGAGATCGAGCTCGGCCTGGTCATCGGCCGGGAGCTGCCGGTCGGCACCACCGTCACCGACGCCGACCTGCCCCGGTACGTCGCCGCGCTGGTGGTCGCCAACGACGTCAGCGCCCGGCAGATCCAGCTCACCCGCACCCAGTTCTACGAGGCGAAGTCCTACCCCACCTTCACCCCGGTCGGCCCGTGGCTGACCCTGGTCGACGCCGCCGACCTCAACCGGCTGGAGACGCTGCGGCTGACCCTGTCGGTCAACGGGCAGGTGCGCCAGGACAGCACCGTCACCGACATGATCGTGCGTCCGGCGCGGGCCTTGACCCTGCTGTCCCGGTTCCAGCCCCTGGCCGCCGGGGACCTGCTGCTGACCGGCACCCCGGGCGGGACCGCGCTGACCGCACCCCCGAAGCCGGCCGAGAAGCTGGCCGCCCTGCTGCCCCCGGCCACCCGCTGGAAGCTGTTCTTCCGCCGGCAGGCCGGCAACCCCCGCTACCTGCACGACGGCGACCTCATCACCGCCACCATCGCCACCGCCGACCGTGCGCTGGACCTCGGCACCCAGCGCACCCGCGTCATTGGGAAGGCATCATGAGCTCCACCCACCTCTTGCCCGTGCCGGCGTCGACGTACCAGTTGCTGCGCGACGCCGCACACACCTGGCCCGACGCCGTCGCCACCCAGTGGATCCCCGACCCGGCGGCGTACACCGACTGCCTCACCTGGACCTACACCGACCTGGCCGGCCGGGTCACCCAGATCGCCAACGCGCTGACCGCCCTTGGAGTGCGGCGCGCCGACGCGGTGACGCTGTGCGGGGTCAACACCTCGACGCTGTACGCGGCGACGCTGGCCGCGCAGGCCGTCGGCATCGCCGCACCCGTCAACCCCGTGCTCAGCGCGGAGCACGTCACGCAGCTGATCCGCCGCACCGGATCCCGGGTCCTGGTCGCGGCCGGGCCCGAGCTGGACGAGGCGCTGTGGCAGCGTCTGCTGGCCGTCTGCGCCGACGCCGGGGTGGAGGCGGTGCTGGCGCTGCGGCCCGACACGGCCACCGGCGCCCCGCCGCCGCTGCCCGCCGTTCCCGGCGTGAACATGGCCTACCTCGACGACGCGATCGCCGGCCAGCCGGCCGACCGGCTGGTCGGCGCGCGGCCGCCGGCGCCGGGCGATCTCGCCGCGTTCGTCCACACCGGAGGGACCACCGGCGCCCCCAAGATCGCCGCCCAAACCCACGCCAACCAGCTGGCCTGCGGCTTCGGAATCGCGACGGCCACTGGACTGGCGCCGGGCCAGGCGATGCTCGGCGGGCTGCCGCTGTTCCACGTCAACGCCCTGATCGTCACCGGCATCGCGCCGATGTTCGCCGGCCTGCGGGTGGTGTGGCCCGGCGCCGCCGGCTACCGCGACCCCAGCCTGTACGCGCGGTTCTGGAAGCTCGTTGAGCACTACCGGATCGCCGCGATGTCCGCGGTCCCCACCGTCTACGCCAGCCTGTCCCGGGTACCTGTTGACGCCGACATCAGCAGCCTGCGGCTGCCCATCGTCGGTGCCTCCCCGCTCCCGCCATCGGTCCGGGAGGGCTTCGCCGCGCACACCGGCCGGCGCCTGCTGGAAGGCTACGGCCTGACCGAGGCCACCTGTGCCACCACCTTCACCCCGCCCGGCGGGGAACGCGCCGGATCGGTCGGCCGGGCCCTGGCCGGCCAACAGGTGAAGGCCGTGCACATCGGCGAGGACGGGTCGTGGACCGACTGCACCCCCGGCGAGGTCGGCGTCCTGGCGATCGGCGGACCGGCCGTGTTCGCCGGGTACGTCACCGACCCGGCCAAGGGCGGCCCGCGGGTCAGCCGCGGCGGCATCGTCCACGACGGCTGGCTGAACACCGGCGACCTCGGCCGCGTCGACCCGGACGGCTACGTCTACCTCACCGGCCGGGCCAAGGACCTGATCATCCGGGGTGGCCACAACATCGACCCGCGCGTCATCGAGGACGGGCTGCTGCGCCACCCGGCCGTCCGCGCCGCCGCCGCGGTCGGGCGGCCCGACCGGCACTCCGGGGAGGTCCCGGTCGCCTATGTCGTCCCGAGCGAGCCGGAGCGGTTCGACGAGGGCGAGCTCCTGGCCTGGGCCGCCACGACGATCGGGGAGCCCGCCGCCCGCCCCAAGCGGATCCACTCCGTCGCCGAGATCCCCATGACCGCCGTGGGCAAGCAGTACAAGCCGGCACTCGTGGCCGACGCCGCCGCGCGAGCCATCAGCGACGTGCTGGCCGACGCCGGGATACCCGTCGGGAGCGTGAGCGCGGGCTACCAGGACGGCCGCCTGGTCGTCACCGTGGCCGGCGCAGACCCGCGGCAGGTCCGGGACGCCGTCGCCGGGTACGCCCTCACCGTCACCACCGTGCCGTGACCCGGCCTACCGGAAGGACGCCACCGCCATGGATTCCAGCAACGTCATCGTCGTCGGCGCCGGCCCGGTCGGCTGCACCAGCGCGCTGCTGCTCGCCGACCGCGGCATCCCGGTCACCCTGATCGAGCGCCACCCACAGCCCCACCCGCTGCCCCGCGCGGTCCACCTCGACGACGAGGTCGCCCGCACTCTGCACCGCGTCGGCGTCAGCGACGCCTTCCTGGCCGCCTCCCGGCCCGCCAGCGGGCTGCGCCTGCTCGACGCCCGGCACCGGGTGATGGCCGAGTTCAGCCGCGCCACCGAGGCGACCGACAACGGCTTTCCCGGGGCCAACATGTTCCACCAGCCCGACCTGGAAGCCCTGCTGTTCGACCGGGTGGACCGGCACCCCCTCGTGGACTTGCACAGCGGCGTCAAAGTCCACGCGATCGACGGCGCCCACGGCCCGCTGACCGCCCCACCGGTACGCGTCCACACCCGCCGAGTGGCCGACGAGGCCGCCCGTACCTTCACCGGCAGCCTGGTACTCGGCTGCGACGGCGCCAACAGCACCATCCGGGGGCTGGTCGGCGTCCACATGCAGGACCTGCGGTTCACCGAACGTTGGCTGGTCGTCGACATCCGGGCCGCGACGCCGTTGGACACCTGGGACGGCGTCGAGCAGGTGTGCGACCCGGCCCGTGCCGCCACCTTCATGCACGTCACCGGCGACCGGTACCGGTGGGAGTTCCAGCTCCGCGACGGTGAGGACGAGACCGACCTCATTTCCGCCCTCGGCCCGCTGCTCCAGCCCTGGACCGGGCAGCCCGACCTCGCCGGGCTGGAGGTCATCCGCAGCGCGGTGTACACGTTCCGGGCCCGGCTGGCGACCCGCTTCCAGGTCGGGCGGGTCTTTCTGCTGGGCGACGCCGCCCACCTCACCCCGCCGTTCATCGGGCAGGGCCTGGCCGCCGGGCTGCGCGACGCCGACAATCTCGCCTGGAAGATCGCCTCTGTGCGCTCCGGCCGGGCCACCCCCGACCTGCTCACCACCTACCAGGCCGAACGCCGACCCCACGCACGAGCCATGATCCGCAAGGCCAAACTGGTCGGCTGGGCGATGACCGGCGGGCAGGACCGCGCCGCCGCCGTCCGCAAGCTGCTGCTGTCCGCAGCCGTGCGCAGCGCTCGCATCCGCGAGCTCGTCGCCTCCACCGTCACGCCCCCGCTGCGCACCGGAGCCCTGCGCCACCCGCCAAGGTTGTCCCACCCTCCGCGGACGCTGCGCGTCGGCGCCCTGATCCCCAACCCATTGCTGTGCCTGGCCAACGGCAAGCAGGTCCGCCTCGACGACGTCCTCGATGGATCCCCGGCCATGGTGACCGCACGCCCGCCCGAAGCCGACCTTCTCGCCCTGTGCCGCCGGCACGGCATCACCCCGGTGCGGATCACCGCCGAAGCCGCCACGTCCGCCGATACCGCATGGGTCGACGCCGGCCTCGTCCCTGGCCGGACCACCCGCCTGCAGGCCCTCGCCGACGACCCAACCCTGACCGTCCTCGTCCGGCCCGACCGCGTCATCGCCGCCGTGGCCACCCAATCCCAGCCACCCCGCCCGCCCTGGATCGTTTTCTGACCGGAGGTTCTCCGATGTTCGTCGCTGTCTCACTGCTCCTCGCCGCCGCCTGCCTCATTCCGGCCGCCGGCAAGCTCGCCGGCCTCCCCAAGATGCGCCGGTCCGCCAGCCACTTCGGCATCGCCTGGCGCCACTACCGGCTCATCGGCGTCGCCGAGCTCGCCGCCGCTGCGGGTATCCTCATCGGACTGTTCTGGCGGCCCGCCGGAGTGCTGGGCGCCGCCGGCATGACCCTGCTGCTGCTCGGCGCCCTAATCGCGCACCTCCGGGCACACGACAGCGTCCGCGAAGCCCTGCCTACCCTGCTGGTGCTGGCCGTCAGCGGCATGTACCTGGCCGCGGCGCTGTGAGCGGCCTGGACCTGCAACGCGGGAACCGATCCCGAGGAGGGTGCCATGACCCGTGCTGAGATGACCGATCCGGAGCCGGAGGAGCTGGCCGACCGGGCGGCTCCGCTCGATGCGCTGCTCGTCGACGCCGCGCTGGGCCCGAGGCGCCGGCTGGCCCCGAACTCCTCAACGGTCCGGTTCGCCGCCCGGCTGGCCAGCCACCCCGTGGCGACCGGCCGCCGGCTGGGCAGCCTGGCCGCGGAGCTGGCCCGGGTCGGCGTCGGCACCTCGACCATCGCGCCGTCCAAGCGGGACCGCCGGTTCGCCGACCCGGCGTGGTCGCAGAACCCGTTGCTGCACCGCGCCGTGCAGGGCTACCTGGCCACCAATCGGGCCGCCGGCGCGCTGGTCGACGACGCGGGGCTGGACTGGCGCGACGACCAGCGGGTGCGCTTCCTGGTGGACAACCTGGTCCAGGCGCTGTCGCCGAGCAACCTGCCGCTGCTGAACCCCGAGTCGGCGAAGGCGGCCATCGACACCGCCGTCGGCAGCCTGGCCCACGGCAGCCTGAGCTTCTTGCGCGACATGGCCGCGCCGCCGCGGATCCCGGAAATGGTGGACACCTCGCCATTCGCGGTCGGCCGCACCGTGGCCGTCACGCCCGGCGCGGTGGTGCTGCGGACCGAGGTCCTGGAGCTGATCCAGTACCGGCCACAGACCGAGCGGGTCCGGGAGATACCGCTGCTCATTGCGCCGCCGACCATCAACAAGTACTACGCCCTCGACCTGGCACCTGGGCGGAGCCTGATCGAGTACCTGGTGCGGGGCGGCCAGCAGGTGTTCGTGATCTCGTGGCGCAACCCGGACGCCCGGCATGCCGCGTGGGGCCTGGACACGTATGTCCGGTCGGTGCTCGACGCGTTCGACGCGGTCCAGCGCATCTGCCGCACCGACCGGGCGGCGCTGATGGGGATCTGCGCCGGCGGCATCATCGCCTCGATCGCCGCCGCACACCTGGCGAGTGCCGGCCAGCAGGATCGGCTGGCCGCGTTCGGTCTCGCGGTGACGGTCCTGGACAACGCCCGGGCCGGTACCGCCGCCGCGCTGGCCGACCGCCGGCTGGCCGCGGCGGCGACCGCGCTGTCGCGGCGGCGCGGGTACCTCGACGGGCGGTCGCTGGCCGAGGTGTTCGCCTGGCTGCGCCCCGGCGACCTGGTGTGGAACTACTGGGTCAACAACTACCTGCTCGGGCGCAAGCCACCGGCCTTCGACATCCTGTTCTGGAACGCCGACACCACCCGGATGCCGGCGCAGCTGCACGCCGACTTCGTCGACCTGGCGATGGACAACCCGCTCGTCACCCCGGGCGCCATGACCGTCCTCGGGGTACCCGTGGACCTGTCCCGCATCGAGGTCGACGCCTACCTCGTGGCCGGGATCGCCGACCACCTGACACCGTGGCAGAACTGCTACCGCAGCACGCAGCTGCTCGGCGGGGAGAGCCGGTTCGTGCTGTCGACCAGCGGCCACATCGCCGCGCTGGTCAACCCGCCGGGCAACCCGAAGGCCAGCTACCAGGTGAACAAGGAGAACCCCGCCGACCCGCAGGAATGGCTGCGCACGGCGCACACCGAGCAGGGCAGCTGGTGGCCGGACGCTCTGGCCTGGCTCGGCGAGCGGTGCGGCGCCGACAAGGCGGCACCGCGGAAGCTGGGCGGCGGCGGCATGCGACCGCTGATGGACGCCCCGGGCACCTACGTGTTCGACAGCTGAAGGGACGGGATCATGTACGAGGGTATCGGCCGTTCGCTGGGCACCGACTACTTCCACATCGCCGACCAGCTCACCGGCGAGGAGCGGGGCTACCTGCGGCGGACCCGCGACTTCGTCGACGACCAGGTGCTGCCGGTCATCAACGGCTTCTGGGAGCGCGCGGAGTTCCCCTGGCCGCTGGTCAAGCAGCTGGTCAAGCTGGAGATCGTCGGCGACGGCATCCAGGGCTACGGTTGCCCGCCGATGAGCCCGATCGCCGCCGGGCTGGTGAACATGGAGCTCAACCGCGGCGACGGCAGCCTGGGCACCTTCATGGGCGTGCAGGCAGGGTTGGCGATGCAGTCGATCGCCCTGCTCGGCTCCGAGGAGCAGAAGCACCGCTGGCTGCCCCCCATGGCGAGGCTGGAGAAGCTGGGGGCGTTCGCGCTGACCGAGCCGCTGCACGGCTCGGACTCGGTCGCGCTGGAGACCTCGGCCCGCCGCGACGGCGACGAGTGGGTCATCAACGGCCAGAAGAAGTGGATCGGCAACGGCACCCTGGCCGACGTCGTGGTGGTGTGGGCCCGCGACGTCGCCGACGGCCAAGTCAAGGGGTTCCTGGTGGAGAAGGGGACACCCGGGTACGACGCCAGGCGGATGGACGGCAAGGGCTCGCTGCGCGCGGTCTGGCAGGCGGAGATCACCCTGACCGACGTGCGGGCGCCCGAGGAGTGGCGGCTGCCCGGCGCGAACAGCTTCAAGGACGCCGGCCGGGTGTTGGCCGGGACCCGCAACACGGTGGCGTGGGGGGCGCTGGGGCACGCGACTGCGGCCTACGAGGTCGCGGTCGCCTACTGCCAGCAGCGGCAGCAGTTCGGCAAGCCGCTGGTGAGCTTCCAGATCGTGCAGGACCGGCTGGTGAAGATGCTGGCCGAGGTCTGCTCGATGCAGCTGTACTGCCTGCGGCTCGGCCGGCTCATGGAGGAGGGCCGGCTGACCGACACGATCGCCGCCCTGGCGAAGATGAACAACACCCGCAAGGCCCGCCAGGTCATCTTCGAGGCCCGCGACCTGCTGGGCGGCAACGGCATCCTGCTGGACTTCCACGTGATGCGGCACATGGCCGACATCGAGGCGATCCACACCTACGAGGGCACCGAGACCATCCAGACCCTCATCGTCGGCAGGGACATCACCGGTGTCGGCGCCTTCACCTGACCAGCCCACGATCCGGTTCGTCGACGTCGACGGCATCCGGCTGCGCACCTCGGTGCGGGGCTGCGGACCGCCGTTGCTTCTGGTGACCGGGCTGGGCGCCAGCCTCGACATGGCCCGGCCGTTCGAACAGGAGCTGACCGCGCGCGGGGTCCAGACGGTCGCGTTCGACGCGCCCGGGATCGGCGAGTCGACGGCCTACACCCTGCCGCGCCGGATGCCCGGCATCGCCCGCACCATCGAGGCGATGCTCGACGCCCTCGGCTACGACCGCGTCGACGTGCTGGGCGTATCGCTCGGCGGGGTCGTCGCCCAGCAGCTTGCCCACCAGGCGCCCCGGCGGGTACGGCGGCTGGTGCTCGCCGCGACTGGCCCCGGCCTCGGCGGCGCGCCCGGCTCCCCGCGTGTCCTGCTGGCCCTGGCGACACCGCGCCGCTACCACCAGCCGGACACTATCGGCGCATCGCCGGGCGGATCTACGGCGGGCAGGCCCGCCGCGACCCCGACGCACTGCTGCACGGATCGCCCGCCCGGTTCGTGGAACGGCCCTCGGTCCGCGGGTACCTCGGCCAGATGTACGCCATCGCCGGCTGGACCAGCCTGCCTTGGCTGCACAGGCTCCGGCAACCGACGCTCGTGCTGGCCGGCGACGACGACCCGATCGTCCCGCTGCTCAACGGACGCATCCTCGTCCGGCCGCATTCCCGACGCCCGCCTGCACGTCGTGGACGGCGGTGGACACCTGTTCCTCCTGGAGCGGCCGGCGGAGATGGCAGCGCTGGTCACCGGGTTCCTGGCGGAGCGACGGTGAACGGCACCTTCGGCGTTACGGTATCGCTCGCTCGGCCGCATAAGGCTGTCGGTCTGACCCAGCTGCGGCGGCTCAGAGCTGCAGCGCAGGGTGACCTGGTAGCCCTCGGAGCGGCTCGCCAGGGCCGCCTCCACCGCGCCGGCCAGCCGCTCCGCCTTGGCCAAGCGGCGCCAGGACCTGGTGGCCGCCTGGACCCAGACCATCAACCGGCTGCACCGGCTGCTGATGGACCTGGTTCCCGGCGGGCCCGACGCAACCTTAGCGCCAAGCGGGCCGCCGCCCTGCTCAGTGAGGTGACCCCGACCGGGCGCCGGCGGTCATCCGCTGGCAGCTTGCCGTCGACCTCGTGGCCGACGTGCGCCAGCTGGAGCAGCGGATCGCCGCGGTGGAGGCGCGCATCAAGACCGCGGTTGCCCAGTCCAACACGACCCTGGTCCAGCTGTTCGGGGTCCCCAGCGTGTACCGACGGCGCGGTGGCTGCCCTTTGGGCAAAGCAAAGGGCCTGGTCGTTGACCAGGCCCCATTGGTGGAGGTGGGCAGACTCGAACTC
>DATDKW010000358.1:0-20512 GCA_036519715.1 Mycobacteriales bacterium | reverse complement strand
CGGGGCTGCCGTTCGAGTTCGCGCTGGGCTACGTCGGCTACCTCGGCTACGAGCTCAAGGCCGAGACCGGCGGGGCGGCGGTGCACCGGGCCCGGACACCCGACGCCAAGATGGTGTTCGCCGACCGGATGCTGGCGATCGACCACCGCGACGGCGGCGGCTGGCTGCTGGCGCTGGACGGCGACGACGGCTGGCTGGACGCGACCGCCGCCCGGCTGCGCCGGCTCCGGCCGGCACCGTCCACTGCGGACCCCCTGCCGCTGCGGGGGATGGACGACGGCGGCCTCACCCTCCGGCACGACCGGGCCGCGTACGGGCGGCTGACCGAGGTGTGCCTGGAGCGGATCCGGGCCGGCGAGTCGTACGAGATCTGCCTGACCAACGAGGCCACCGCGCCCGGCCCGATCGACCCGGCGGCCACGTACGCGGCGCTGCGCTCGATCAGCCCGGTGCCGTACGGGGCGCTGCTGGACCTGCCGGGCGTGGCCGTGCTGTCGGCGTCGCCGGAGCGGTTCCTGTCCATCGGCTCCGACGGCGTCATCGAGTCGCGGCCGATCAAGGGCACCCGCCCGCGCGGCGCCACCCCGGCCGAGGACGCCCGGCTGCGGGCCGACCTCCTGACCCGGGACAAGGACCGGGCCGAGAACGTGATGATCGTGGACCTGCTCCGCAACGACCTCAACCGGGTCTGCCGGGTCGGCTCGGTGCACGTGCCCAGCCTGTTCCGGGTGGAGACGTACGCGCCGGTGCACCAGCTGGTCTCGACCGTGCGCGGGAGGCTCCGGCCGGACCTGACCGCGGTCGACGGCGTCCGGGCCTGCTTCCCCGGCGGCTCCATGACCGGCGCCCCGAAGATCCGGACCATGGAGATCCTGGACGAGCTGGAGGGCGGGCCGCGCGGGGTCTACTCCGGCGCGCTGGGCTGGTTCTCGCTCACCGGCGCGGCCGACCTGGCCATCGTCATCCGCACCATCGTGGCCGCCGGTGACACGGTGTCGGTCGGCGTCGGCGGCGCGGTCACCGCACTGTCCGATGTGGACGAGGAGTGGGCCGAGACCGTGGTCAAGTCGCGGGCCATGGCCACCGCGCTCAGGTCGACGCGCGCCGGATCAGCTTCGGCGGGAACACCCGGGAGGTGATCGGCGCGTCCGGGTCGCCGATCCGGTCGAGCAGGGTCAGGGTCAGCGCCTTGGCCATCTCCTCCACCGGCTGCCGGACCGTGGTCAGCGCCGGCCGGGCCTGGGTGGCGGCGTCGGAGTCGTCGAAGCCGACCACGGCGACGTCCTGCGGCACTTGCAGCCCGTGCTCCCGCAGCACCGCCACGGCGTCCAGCGCCATCAGGTCGGAGGCGACGAACAGCCCGTCGAACTCGATCCCACGGCCGAGCAGCTCCTCCATGGCGCGGGCCCCGCTGCCCCGGTCGAAGTCCCCGTACGCGACGAGCTCCGGGCCGTGCGGCAGGCCGTGCAAGGCCAGCGCCTCGGTCCAGCCCCGCAGGCGGTCCTGTCCGGCCGGCATGTCCTGCGGGCCGGCGATGGTGGCGATCCGGCGCCGGCCGCGCTCGACCAGGTGGTCCACGGCCAGCCCGGCGCCGGCGACGCTGTCCACGTCGACGTAGCTGATCGCCAGCGGGCTGACCGGCCGGGCCGACAGCACCGCCGGCAGCCGCTCGGCCACCAAGATCCGCGGCAGCGGGTCGGCCGCGTGGGTGGAGATGAACAGCACCCCGTCCACGTGCCCGTGCCGCAGGTAGTCCAGCAGCTGGTCGCGGGCCCGCTTGTCCTCGGCCAGCATGAGCACCAGGTGCACGCCCCGCGGCCGGACCACCTCGGTCGCGCCGCGGACCATGCTGGCGAAGAACGGGTCGGAGAAGACCCGGGCCTGTGCCTCGGACACGACCAGACCGATGGAGCCGGTGGCCCGGGTGACGAGGCTGCGCGCGGCCCGGTTGGGCTGGTAGCCGGTCTGCTCGATCGCGGTGCGCACCAGCTGCCGCGCCTTCGGGCTGACCCCGGGAGTGTCGTTGAGCACCCGGGAGACGGTCGACTTCGACACCCCGGCGACCGCGGCGATCTCCTTGATCGTCCGCGGCGCGTCGGGAGGCCTGGTCATGGGCCCGTTATACCGCGCCGGCCCGGTCGGCCGTCCCCATGCCGGTGCCGGCGCGGCGGACCCGGTCCGGTTGGAACCGTTCCCAGATCTGGTCGACCTCGCCGGACGCGCTGCGATAGGCCGATTGCGCCGTACGAGTGAGCCGTATTGACCACTCGAACCATCGTGCTTACGGTACGGCTGGGAACGGTCCCAGACCGTCCCAGACCCTTGGGGGGACCTCAGGAGTAGGGAGACCCCAGATGACGTCAGCCACGTCCCCGCCCCGCATGCGCTGGCGGATCCTTGCCGCCGCCGGGTTCGCCGCCGCCGCGGTCACCGCGTTGGCGGTGGCGGCACCGGACCAGGCCGGCGCCGTGCCGGCCCCGCCCTCGGGCTACTCGCTCGTCTTCGGCGACGACTTCACCGGCCCGGCCGGCACCCGCATCAACGAGGCCAACTGGCGCTACGACCTCGGCACGTCCTACCCCGGCGGCGCGGCCAACTGGGGCACCGGCGAGGTCGAGCGGATGACCAGCGACTCGGCCAACGTGAGCTACGACGGCGCCGGCCACCTGGCCATCACCCCGCGCCGGGACGCGGCCGGCAACTGGACCTCGGCCCGGATCGAGACCCAGCGCACCGACTTCCAGCCGCCGGCCGGCGGCAAGCTGCGCATCGAGGCCTCGATCCAGCAGCCCAACGTCACCGGGGCCGCGGCCGCCGGCTACTGGCCGGCCTTCTGGGCCCTGGGCGCCCCGGCCCGCCCGGTCGGCGCGACCAACTGGCCCAGCGTCGGCGAGATCGACATCATGGAGAACGTCAACGGCCGCAGCTCGGTCTTCGCAACCCTCCACTGTGGACCGTCCATTCCGGGCACCTGCAACGAGACCACCGGGCTGGGCAGCGGCGAGCAGGCCTGCCCGGGCTGCCTGACCAGCTTCCACACGTACGGCGTGGAGTGGGACAAGAGCGTGAACCCGGAGACACTGCGGTGGTATCGCGACGGCGCCGTCTACTTCACCCTCAACAAGAACCAGGTGGACGCGACGTCCTGGACCAACGCCACCAACCACGGCTACTTCGTCATCCTCAACGTGGCCATGGGCGGCGGCTTCCCGGCCGCGTTCGGTGGCGGCCCGACCGCGGCGACCCAGCCCGGCGTGCCGATGCTGGTCGACTACGTCGCGGTCTACTCCGCCGGCGGCGGCACCGTCCCGCCGCCGACGACCACCCCGCCGCCTCCGCCGCCGACCGGCGGGACCGGCGCGTACGGCACGATCCAGGCCGAGTCGTACAACGCCCAGAGCGGCACCCAGCTGGAGGCGACCACGGACGCCGGCGGCGGCCAGAACATGGCCTTCATCGGCAACGGCGACTGGGCCCAGTACAACAACGTGGACTTCAGCAGCACGGCGGCGCACCAGTTCGTCGGCCGGGTCGCCTCCGGCGCCGGGGCCGGGGTGAGCGGGCTGGTCGAGGTGCGGCTGGACAGCCGGGCCAACGGCCCGGTGGGCAGCTTCGCGGTCGGCAACACCGGCGGCTGGCAGAGCTGGCGCAGCATCCCGGCCAACATCAGCGCTGTCACCGGGGTGCACACGGTCTTCCTGACCTTCACCAGCGGGCAGCCGGCCGACTTCGTGAACGTCAACTGGTTCACGTTCGGACACTGATTCACCATATCTAGCAGGGCTTCCGGACCGGGAGCGCGACGCACGGCAGCGGCGCTCTCGGTCCGGTCCTGTCACGTCTCGACCAGATTGGTAACACCATTCCTCATTGAATCACCATAAGGTCACCCGATCGGGCCGTTCTTGCCCGTTCGGTATCCAAACTGGTGACCCATGGGTCACATCGGCCTACTGTGCGCCTTCATGGAATCAGCGCAGGAGAGCGGCCCGGACAGACCCGGTGGGGACGAGATCCTCGACTCGGCCACCTTCCGGGCCGGGCGGTGGGTCGTCGGCGGCCTCGCCGCGGCGTACGCGGCCAGCACCCTGCTGCCGTCGGACTCGAAGCCCGACTGGGTCGACACCTGGTTCTACGGCGTCGTGATCATGGGCGTGACGCTGGCCGGGCTGGCCCGGCCGCTGCTGGTCCGGAAGGAGCGACTGCCGTGGCTGCTGCTGTCCGTCGCCACCATCGCCTGGGCGGTCGGCGACGTGTACTGGGCACTCGCCTTCTCCGACGCCGACGAGATCCCCATCCCGTCCCCGGCGGACGCGGGCTACGTCGGGCTCTACCCGCTGGCGTACGTCGGTCTTGTCCTGCTCGCCCGCTCGGTGCTGCACCGGGTGCCGGCGTCGGTGCTGCTGGACGGGCTGGTCACCTCGCTGGCCGTGGGCGCGCTGTTCTCGGCGTTCACCATCGAGCAGGTCATCTCCGGCGTCGACGGCTCGGCCGCCGAGGTGCTGACCAACCTGTCGTACCCGGTCGGTGACCTGGTCCTCATCGTGGTGGCGGTGGCCACCCTGGCGATGGTGCGCTGGCGGGCCGAGCCGGTGTGGTGGCTCCTGGTGGCCGGGTTCGCGCTGTTCGCGGTGGCCGACACGGCCTACCTGCTCGGTTCCAACACCTGGTACGACGACGGTTCCTGGGTCGACGGCCTGTGGATGATCGGCATCGCGCTGGTGCCGCTGGCGGGGTCGCTGCGCCGCCGGCCCGAACCCGCGGTGATCGGCGGGTTCGCCGCGCTGCTGGTGCCGATCCTGTTCTCGCTGGCCGCGCTGGTCGTGCTGGTGGTCAGCGCGTTCGCCGACCTGCACCCGGTCACGGTCGTGCTGGCCGCGGCCTGCCTGCTCGCCGCCGGCGGCCGGACCGCGCTCACCTTCGAGCAGACCCGGGCGCTGGCCCGGAGCCAGACCGAGGCCAAGACCGACGAGCTGACCACCGTCGGCAACCGGCGGGTGCTCGACGACCAGCTGCCGGCGCTCGCGGCCGGCGCCGCCGCCGGCCGGCCGGTGCTGGTGACCATCGTCAGCATCCGGCACCTGTCCGAGATCAACGAGACGCTGGGCTACGAGTACGGCGACGGCCTGCTCGGCGCGCTCGGCGGCCGGCTGCGCGAGCAGGTCGGCGACCGCGCGGTGCCGGCCCGGCTCGGCGGCGCGGAGATCGCGCTGCTGCAGCCGTTCGACGGGCACCTGGCCCGGGCCGAGCAGTCGGTCCGCGACCTGCTGGCCGCCGTGGCCGCCCCGGTCCGGGTGGCCGGGGTCGAGGTCGAGATCGAGCTGTCGGCGGGGATCGCGGCCGGGCCCATGCACGCCACCGACAGCCGCGGCCTGCTGCGCTGCGCCGGTGACGCGCTGCGCCGGGCCAAGGCGACCGAGTCCGAGGTCGAGGTCTACGACCCGGCCCAGGACATCGGCCGCGACTTCGGCCCCCGGCTGCTGCCCGAGCTGATCGGCGCCCTGGAGACGCAGCGGATCGTCGCCTGGTATCAGCCCAAGGTCGACCTGGGCCGTGGGGCCGCCGTGGATCTGGAGGCCCAGCTGCGCTGGGTCCACCCGGAGCACGGCGTCCTCGACGCGACCGCGCTGCGCCCGCTGGCGGCCCGGGCCGGCCTGACCCGGCGGCTGACCCGGGTGCTGCTGACCGAGGCCGTCCGCCGGTGCGCGTGGTGGCAGGCCAACGGGGTCCAGCTCGGGGTGTCGGCCGACCTCACCACCGCCGACGTGCTCGACAGCCGGCTCCCGTACGAGCTGGCCCGGCTGGTCAGCGAGGCCGGCGTGCCACCGGCGGCGATCCAGCTGGAGCTGGCCGAGGACCTGCTGCTGGTCGACCCGGGCCGCACCCGCCGGGCCCTCACCCAGTTCCGGACACTCGGGGTCCGGCTGGCGCTGGACCACTACGGCCGGTCGGCGCCGTCGCTGACCCGGCTGCGGACCATGCCGGTGCAGGAGCTGAAGCTGGACCGGTCGTTCGTCGCCTCGGTGCTGCAGGACGGGCCGGACGAGGCGGTGGTCCGGTCGACGGTCAGCCTGGCCCGGTCGCTGGGGATCCGTACCGTGGCCGACGGGGTCGACACCGCCGACCTGCTCAGGCGGGTCCGGGACCACGGGGTCCGAGCCGTGCAGGGCGCGGCGGTCGGCGAGCCGATGTCGCCGGCGGCGCTGGCCGACTGGATCGGCACCGGATGGGCCGAGTCCGAGCCCGTGCGCACGGCCCAGCCGATCGGATGATCACCGTCGCGGACCAGCCGGTTCGCGCGACGGGTCGGGACACCGGGGGTGGGTCCCGTGCTGCCGCCGTGCGACCAGGGCCGGCACCGAGGACCACCCCGCTGACCCTCCCGGCCGGCGTCCGGCTCGACGCCGGGGCGCTGCACGGCTGGAGCTGGACCGCGCTGCGGCCGGCGCCGCCGGCGCGATCCCCGGGCTGGGGCTGGGCCACCGACCGGGACGGGCGGCGCTGGAGCGTCGCAGGCGCACCCTCGGTGCACCGGCCGTCCCGGCTACCGGTGGTGGTGCGGGACAAGCTGCGCGAGTGGGGCCGCCGCTACCTGCTGGCCGAGGTCGCCGGCACGATCGCCGCGCTCACCGCCGCCCTGGCCGTGCACGCCCTGACCGGGTCGCTGGCCAGCGCCGCCGTGGCCGGCTCGGTGGCCGAATCGGTCGGGTACTACGGCGTGGTGCTGCGCCGAATTCTGCCCGTGCTGCTCCGGCGGCACGCCGGGGCTGGCCGGCTGTCGCGGCTGGTGCGGACCGGCCGGGACGTCCTCACCGAGGTCTCCGACTTCCTGGCCGCGGAGCTGCTGGACACGCTGCTGGTCCGGCCCGGGCTGATCTTCCTGGCCGCCGGCCGGGCCGGATCCGGCGTGGTCTGGGGCCTGCTCATCGGCAAGCTGCTGGCCGACCTCGGCTTCTACGCCGTCGTGATCCCCTCGTACGAGCTGCGGAAGAAGCTGATGCGCCGATGACCGACCCGCTGGCCGCCGACCGGCTGGCCCGGCTGCCCGGGCCGACCCCGTTCCTGGTCCTGGACCTGGACCGGGTCGCCACGGCCTACCTGGGCTTCACCGCCGCGCTGCCCGGCGTGGACGTGCACTACGCGATGAAGTGCAATCCGGACGAGCGGATCCTGCGGCGGCTGCGCGGGATGGGCGGCCGGTTCGAGATCGCGTCGGTGGCGGAGCTGCGGGCGCTGGTGGAGATCGGCGTCGACCCGGCCGACGTGCTCTACAGCAACCCGGTGAAGCCGGCGGCCCACGTCGCCGAGGCCGCCCGGGCCGGGGTGTGGCGGTTCGCGTTCGACGGGGCGTCCGAGCTGGCCAAGATCGCGCTGCACGCTCCGGGTGCGGCGGTCTATGTGAGGCTGCGTACGCATCTGGGCGGCAACACCGTGCCCAGCGAGGGGAAGTTCGGCGTCTCGACCGGGCAGGCGGCCGGGCTGCTGCGCGCGGCCCGGGACGCCGGGCTGCGGCCGCACGGGCTCGCCTTCCACGTCGGCTCGCAGATGCTCGGGCCGGTGGCCTGGGACGCGGCGCTGGTGCAGGCCGGGTCGGTGCTGCGGGAGCTGGCCGCGGACGGGATCCGGCTCGACCTGCTCGACCTCGGCGGCGGCTTCCCGGCCCGGTACGCGGACGTCACGCCGCCGCCGCTGGCGGACTTCGCCGCCGTGATCCGGGCCGGGATCGAGCGGCTGCCGTACCGGCCGCCGGTGCTGGCGGTCGAGCCCGGCCGGGCGCTGGTGGCCGAGGCCGGGGTCATGGTCGCCACCGTCATCGGCACGGCCGAGCGGGGCGAGCGGCGCTGGGTGCATCTCGACGTCGGGGCATTCAACGGGTTCATGGAGGCGCTGGAGAGCGGCAACCTGCTGCGGTTCCCGGTGACCGACTCGCGCGGGTCCGCGGTCCGGGAGCCGGCCCACCTGACCGGGCCGACCTGCGACAGCCAGGACACGATCATGTTCGACGTGCCGCTGTCGGCGGACCTGGAGGTCGGGGACCGGGTCTTCCTGGGCACGGCCGGGGCCTACACGACCAGCTACGCCAGCGACTTCAACGGGTTCGCGGTGCCCCGGACGTACGCATCGGACATGGTCGAAGCCTGAGCGCCACCTGCGTGACCGCTCAGAGCCAGGTGATGATCCGGATCGTCGAACCGTCGGGGGTGGAGCGGACCTGGACCAGGTCGCACATCTGGTTGGCCAGCCACAGGCCGCGCTCGTCCGGCTCGGCGTCGCGGGGCTGCACCCGGCCGGCCATCGCGTTGACGACCGGCTCGGGATCGCGGACCTCGCAGATCAGCGCGGCCGGCTCGGTCCAGACCCGCAGCGTGCAGCCCGGCACGTCCGAGGCGGCGACCGCCCGGACCGCCAGCGCCAGCGCCCAGGCCTTCTCCGACTCCAGGTCGGCCGCCGCCGCGTGCGCGTTGACCAGGTCCGCGACCGCGGTGCCGCCGGCCGGCAGCGCGATCCCGTCGACCGTCGGCTCCGGCTCGGGGAGATCGGCGGCCAGCAGGTCCTCGACGTGTTGCATGCCGCCGTAGCTGCGGGACCCGCGCAGGTCGCCGGTGTCGACCAGGATCGGGTGGCTGCGGGCGGCCTCGGCCAGCTCGGCCTCGGTGAGCGCGCTCACGTCGTACGGGCAGCGCAGCCACATCGGGGTGTCCGGGTCGATGGCGACGTTGAGCAGCGCCTCGTGCAGCTGCGCCTCGGCCACCTCGGCCGGCCGGCGCCCGGGCCAGATCGGCTCGCCGACGCCGCGGACGGGCCGGCCGTCGGCGCGGTGCTCGTCGAGGAACCGGCGCCAGCCCGGGATGATCCGGGCCGGGTTGTGGCCGAGCTCGGTCATGTCGACGAACAGGACCTCGGACCCGTCCGGGCCGAGCGCGTCCTTCAGCGGCCGCGTCCGGGTGCCGCGGAGCGCCACCATGACCGGCTGGCCCGCGGCGAGCCCGTCGCGCACGAATGGCACCACACCGTCGAGGAAGTCGTCGTCACCGCGGTAGAGGAACGCCTCGTGCCGATAGGAGCTGTGGTGCCGGAAACTGGGTTGCCTGGTGCTGGTCATCACCCGTCCGGGGGGCTCGGGAGACGTGCGGCAGCAATGCTACGGCACGGCGTGCCATCCACGGGGCCCCCGATCACCGTCCGTCGCTGACGGCCTCCCGCCCGCAACCGTAGACCTGTGTCAGTTGCCCGGGTAGCGGGTGGGCGGGAAATCCGGGCGCTCGTTGCCGGTGGCGATCAGGCCCTCGTCGATCTCGCGGTTGATCTCGCGCCGCTCGTCCTGGTATTGCTCGGTCTCGGTGATGTCGACCGGCACCGGGTCGTCCGTCGCGGCCGGCACGTCGTCCGGGTTGAAGGCGTCCAGCCCTGCGTCGACCCGCTCGGCCTCGGTCCGCTCGGCCAGCGCGTCGTCGTCGAGCCGCTCGGGCGCGCCGCCGTGCTCGCGCCGGTCGCGGCGCACGTCCGGCGGGCCGGGAGCCGACATCACGTCGTCCCGGACGTCCTCACCGTTGGACAGGTCGTCCCGAGCCATCAGAATCCTCCAAAGTCGCCACCACCGCCGAAGTCGCCACCGAAGTCGCTGCCTCCGCCGAAGTCCTGGCCGCCACCGTAGTCGCCACCGTAGTCGCCCCCGGCGTCGCCGCCACCGTCGCCGCCACCGTCGCCGCCACCGTCGCCGCCACCGTCGCCGCCACCGTCGCCGCCACCGTCGCCGCCACCGTCGCCGCCACCGTCGCCGCCGTCCCCGGCCGCTTCCGAGGATTCCCCGCTGTCATTGGAGTCGAACATCGCGTCGGCGATGGCGGTGCCCACGAACGCGCCGGCCACGCTGGCCAGCAGACCGCCGGCGATCAGGCCGCCCATGCCCATGCCGCCGCTGCGGCCCAGCGTCCGCTCCATCGTGCCGGGCTGGCGCATCTCGGCCCGGGTCGCCATCCGGGCCAGCGAGCGCGGGTCGTCGGAGGTGGCCCGCTCCCCCTCCGGCACCTCGGCCGACAGGTCGGCCAGGACCTGCCGCCGCTGCTCCGGGGTCAGCTTGGCGAACGCCTCCGCGTGCGCCTGCTCGACCTGGTCCGGCGGCGCGGTGCGCAGCAGGTAGCGGTAGCGCTCGATCGCCTGCTCGTCGTCGGTCCTCGGCGCGGGCCGGCTCTGCTGGCCCGGCCCGTTCCAGGCCGGCCCGCTGCCGCGGTTCCGGTCCTCGCGGCCGAGCAGTCGGTCCAGGAGCCCCATGTCGTCCTCCTCGCGTCGGTGTCGTCCTGCCCAACGTACGGAGGGATCTTTGAGGTTCCTTTAGGAAAGGCGGTCGATCAGTCCTGGATCACCGACGCGCCGGAACCACTCCCGCCCGTACGCGGCGGCGAACCCGGACCGGTGCACCGCGTCCGACGGCATCTGGCTGGCGTGCGCGGCCATGGCCCGCCGCTTCGCCCGCATCTCGGCCGCGTCGGCGGTGACCACGGTGGCGATGTCGGCCGTGTCCCAGCCGACCCGGACGCCCGCGGCCCGGTCGACCAGGTGCGGGCGGCGGGTGCGGGGACGGTCGCCGGCCACCGTCGCTTCGTACGCGGTGATCCCGGCCCGACGGGCCGCCGCCGCACCGATCCGATGCACGGCGACGTGGTCGGGGTGGCCGTAGATGCCGCGCGGGTCGTAGTGCACCAGCGCCTCGGCGCTCTCCTGCACGCACAGGTCGGCCAGCGTGCTAGTCACCCGGTGCAGCGGGGCGGCGGCGAGCGCGTCCGGGTGGGCGTTGTCGTCCCAGCCGGCCATCCCGGAGTCGCGGTGGCCGAGGAGCACCAGCCGGGCCACCCCGAGCACGGCCGCGGCCCGCTCCAGTTCCTTCTTCCGGCGGGCGGCCAGGGTCTCTCCGGAGCGCAACCGGCGCAGCACCGGGCCGAGCTCACCGGCGGTGGCGGTGACGAGCACGACCCGGGCGCCGTGCCGGGCCAGCCGGTGCATGGTCGCGGCGGTGAAGATGGCCTCGTCATCGGGGTGGGCGTGGAAGACGACGACGGTGCCCGGGATGTCAGGGCGCGTACGGACAGGTGCCAGGGCGGCGGTCATGGCTGCTCACTCGGGGTGCGGGACGGTCGGCGGACGCAGCTTCCGACCTCACGCTCAGGCCGGTGGCGTCAGCGACAGCGCTGGTCGAAGTGGTGGGCTCGACGCCCCACCCAGTACGACCCGTCCGCGATCACGGGGGAGATTCAAGCACACTCCGTGGTGGCGGTGGCCGAACGGATGACACCGGTCATGACACCGTGCCCGCACCCAGCGCGGCGACCCGCGTGTCCGGGGCGGCACGCGGATCGGGGGTTGACGAGGTTCGAACGTATGTTCGAGCATCGTCGGCATGGCGGCGGTGGTGTCGGCGCCCGCGCAGCGGGCCCGGCCGGAGACGAACGGGCGGGCGGAGGGCGACCGTCCGCTTCCGGTGCTGCCCGCTCTGGAGCCGTTGTTCAGCACCGGTGGGCTGCGCCGCGGCTCGGCGGTGACGGTCCGGGGATCGGCCTCGCTGCTGCTGGCGCTGCTGGCCGGGCCGTCCCGGCGCGGCGCCTGGTGCGGGGTGGTCGGGCTGCCCGGGCTGGGGCTGGTCGCCGCGGCCGAGGCCGGGATCGAGCTGGAGCGGCTGGCGCTGGTCCCTGATCCCGGGCGGGACTGGGCGGCGGTCGCGGCCGCCCTGCTCGACGCGATGGAGGTGGTCGTTGTCGCCCCGCCGGGCCGCGTGCTGGACGGGGACGTGCGCCGGCTGGCGGCCCGGGCGCGACAGCGCGGCGCGGTGCTGGTGCCGTTCGGGGCGATGGCGTGGCCCGGGGCGGAGCTGCGGCTGAGCCTGGCCTCCGGGACGTGGGAGGGGCTCGGCGACGGGTCCGGTCACCTGCGGGCGCGGCGGGTGCTGGTCCGGGGTGAGGGGCGCGGGTCGGCGGCCCGGGCCCGGGAGCTGGCGCTGTGGTTGCCGGGGCCGGACGGGGAGATCAGTGCCGTCCCCGAGCCCGCCCTGCAAGCGCTCCCCTCGCTGGTCGAGGAGCCCGTCCCGTCCTCCGCCGGGGACGCGCCCCACCTCCGCGCCGTCCCCGATCTCCCCGCTCCCACCGTCGCCCGCCCGCTCCCCGCGCCACCTCCGGCCGTCCCGCCGCCGGCCGAGCCGGAGCCGGTGGTCGCCACCCCGGCCATCGCCGCTCTCTGGCAGGACGTCACCCACCGCCCCGCCACTCCCGGCCCCGGCACTTCCCGCCCCGGCACTCCCCGCCCCGGCACTTCAGGCCCCGGCACTTCGGGCCCCGCCACTCCCGGCACCGGCATCCGGCGGTCCGGCCCGGGTACGGCCGCCGCCGGTGCGGACCGCCGGCCCGGCGGGTCGCGCGTCGATCCGGGCCTGTTCGCCCACCCGGCCGGCCTCGCGGCGGATCGCCGGCCGGCGGGTGCAGGAGGGCCACGTGCCGATCCGCGCCCGCACCCGGCCGGGCGGGGTGCCGTGCCGGTGGGCCGGCACCCCGCCCCCGCAGCTCGTCCGGCCGGTCCCCCCGTGCCGGCCGGACGCCCCGCCCCGGTCGGGGGTGGTCCCCCGGTGTCACCACCGCCGCCCCCGACCGCGGGCACCCCGCACCCGGCGGTCACCGGCACCGGAACACGGCCGGCGGTCGCCGGCCCGGGCACACGGCCGGCAGTTGCCGGCACCGGAACCCGCCCCGCCGGCGCCGGACCCCGCCTAGCCACCGCCGGCATCGCCGGCACCGGACCACGGCCGGGCATGGCCGGCACCGGACCACGGCCGACCCCGGCCGGCATGGCCGGCACCGGACCCCGCCCGGGGACCGGCGGCACCGGAACCCGCCCCGTCACCGCCGGCCTGGCCGGCACCGGACCGCGGCCGACCACGGCCGGGAC
This sequence comes from Mycobacteriales bacterium, assembly GCA_036519715.1. Classification (GTDB taxonomy): domain Bacteria; phylum Actinomycetota; class Actinomycetes; order Mycobacteriales; family CADCTP01; genus CADCTP01. The sequence goes on along the minus strand of DATDKW010000358.1, from coordinate 7,582 downwards.
CCCCGGCACCGGTCCCCGCCCCGGTGCCGCGGGTGCCGGACGGCGGCCGGGGACGGGGAGGGGTGGGCCGAGGCCCGGGACCGCCGGTGCCGGGGACCGGCCGGGGATCCCGGCCGAGGTGCTGGCCCGCCTGCGCCCGGCCTCGTCGCTGCCCCGCCCGCCCCGGCCGGCCCGCGCCGCGGAGGGCTGAGCCGTGGCGGTGCGCACGGTCGTGGTCCGCTGCCCGGACTGGCCGGTCCTCAGCGCGATGGCTGCCGCGGGCGTGGACGCCGAGGGTGCCGGCGACATCCCGGCCGCGGTCGTGTTCGCCAACCGCGTCGTGTCGACCACCCCGGCCGCCCGGGCCGAGGGCGTCCGCCGCGGATTGCGCCGCCGCGAAGCCCAGTCCCGCTGCCCGCAGCTGGTGGTGCTGCCACCGGACCCGGCCCGGGACGCGCGGGCGTTCGAGCCGGTGGTCGCCGCGGTGGCCGAGCTGGCGCCGGGCGTCGAGGTGATCCGCCCGGGCCTGTGCGCGGTCGCCGCCCGGGGCCCCGCCCGCTACTTCGGGGGCGACCGGGTGGTGGCCGACCGGCTGGCGCGATACGTGACCGACCGGACCCGGGCCCGCTGCCTGGTCGGGGTGGCCGACGGCCGGTTCGCCGCCGCGCTGGCGGCGCAGCACCACCTCGTGGTCCCGCGCGGCGGCTCCCGCGCCTTCCTCGCGCCCTACCCGGTGGAGACGCTGGGCGTCCCCGACCTGCCCGACCTGCTGCGCCGGCTGGGGCTGCGGACGCTCGGCGCGTTCGCGGAGCTGCCGTCGCGGGACGTGCTGGCCCGGTTCGGCCCGGACGGCGCCCGCGCCCACCGGCTGGCCCGCGGCCTGGACGACCGGCCGCTGGCGGCCCGTCCGGCCGCCCCGGAGCTGGCCGTGCAGACCGAGCTGGACCCGCCGGTGGAGCGGGTGGACACGGTCGCGTTCGCGGCCAAGTCACTGGCCGAGCAGCTGCACGAGGGGCTGGCCCGGCGCGGCCTGGCCTGCACCCGGGTGGCGATCGAGGCCCAGACCGAGCACGGCGAGCAGCTGACCCGGCTGTGGCGGCACGAGGGCGTGCTCACCCCGGCGGCGATCGCGGACCGGGTGCGCTGGCAGCTCGACGGGTGGTTGTCCGGGTCGGCCCGGGCGCTCCCCCGCACGGCCGCCCCACCCCCGGCCACGCTCCCGGCCGCACCCACGGTGATCGGCGCCGACTCCGACCTTCCCCCGGCGCCCCCGCGCGGCGCAGGCCCGCGGCCGGAGCGGCCGACCGCGGGGATCGTGCTGTTGCGGCTCGTCCCCGACGAGGTCATCCCGTACGGCGGGATGCAGCTCGGGTTGTGGGGCGGCATGGGCGAGTCCGACGAGCGGGCCGGCCGGGTGCTGGCCCGGGTCCAGGGCATGCTCGGCCCGGACCGGGTGCTCACCGCGGTGCTCGGCGGCGGCCGTGGCCCGGACGACCAGGTGCAGCTGGTGCCGTGGGGCGACCGCCGCATCCCCGACCGCCCGGCCGAGCCGCCGTGGCCGGGTCGGTTGCCGGCGCCGTCCCCGGCCACCGTGCTGCCCGACCCGATCCCGGTCGAGGTCACCGACGCCGCCGGGGTGCCGGTCGGGGTCACCGACCGGTTCGTGGTGACCGGCGCTCCGGCCCGCCTCGCGATCGCCGGCCGGCCGCCGGTCGAGATCGCGTCCTGGACCGGCCCCTGGGCCGCCGACGAACGCTGGTGGGACCCGGCCACCGCCACCCGCCAGGCCCGCTTCCAGCTCGTCGGCACCGACGGCACGGCCTGGCTGGTCACCCGCGACCCCACCCGCTGGCACCTGGAGGCGACCTACGACTGAGATCCCCCGGGCGCCTCGAGGAACATCCGGGTCCAGGCGTCGGTGAGCCAGCCGGCGAACCGGTCCGGGCTCCAGCCCCGCCGCCCGACCAGCAGGTCCCAGTACTCGGCCGCGTTCATGCTCCACACCACGTCGGCGACCTGCCCGTCGCTGAGGTCGGCCCGCAGCTCACCGGTGGCCCGCAGGTCGGCGGCGAAGTCGCGCATGTTGCGGGCCCGACGCTCATCGATCTCGGCCCACAGCCGGGCGCAGTCCGGATCGGTGACGGCCGCGTCCCGCAACGCCAGGAAGACCGCGGCCAGCCGCTCCTGGACCGCGGTGACCGCCCGAGCGTAGATCGCCAGCTTCTCGGCCGCGGTCGGGGCGGCGGCGACCCGCAGGACGTACTCGCGCTGCCGGGCCGGCACCGCCACGTCCTGCCCCGACAGCGCGGTCTCGACCAGCTCCCGCAGCAGGGCCGGCTTGCGGCCCACCGACGCGTAGACGGTGTCCACGGCGACGCCGGCCCGAGCCGCGATCTCGGCCACCGTCGCCGCGCCGTACCCCTTGGCCACGAAGACCTCGCGGGCGGCCGCCAGCACGGCGCGGCGGGTCGCCGCCGCCTGTTCGGCCCGGCGCGGCGAGTGGTAGCGCCGCCCGCCCTTGACGTCCTCCGCCACCAGCCCTACCTTTCGGTTATTGATCCGAAGTCGGTTCGGGTCAATTATAGCGGGAGGATCACCATGTACGCCTTCACGCAGGACGTCCCCATCGACGAGACCCTCTACCAGCGCATCATCGACCAGCTCGGACCGGAGCCGCTCGCGGGCAGCCTCCTCCACCTGTGCGTGCGCCGGCCCGACGGCGGCCTGCGCTACATCGACGTCTGGGAGTCGGAGGAGGCCTGCGCCCGCGCCTTCGACGAGCGCATCCACCCCGCCGTCGACGCGGCCTTCGGCGGCAAGCGGCCGGCCACCGAGCCGACCGTCGACCGGCTGGAGGTCCTGCACGCAACCGGCGCCCTGCTGGGACCGGAGCCGGCCCGGCGCTAGGCGGCCCGGCGCTAGGCGTCAGTCGCGCCGGTCAGCGCGAACGACCGGCCGCCCGCTCGGCCCGGACGTCCGGGCCGTACGCCTGCGGATCGGCCCGAGCGTCGTGCGAGGAACCGACCCGACGACGGGTCGATGGCGAGGCTCCCGGACGGGCTCAGTCGGCGAGGTCGGCCGGGCCCGCGATCCCGCGCAGGACCGTGTCGACGGTCCGCTCGGCCAGGTTCTCGGTGTCCAGCCGGGGCGCGAAGCCCAGCGACGACACCATGTTCGGCGCCGACAGCAGCACCGCGGCCAGCTCGATGTCGGTGTCCGGCCGCAGCTCACCGGTCGCGATCCCGCGGCGCAGCACCGACCGGGTGATCTCACGCCGCTCGTTCAGCAGCGACAGGTAGAGGTCGCGCAGCCGCCCCGGCCGCTGCAGCTCCGGCACCATGCACGGCATGATCTGCGCCGCCATCCCCGTCCGGATGCGGGCCGCGTGCCGGGCGATCGCAACCAGGTCCGCCCGCACCGACTTGCCGACCGGCTGCGGCGGCGGCGGCTTCACCGCCTCCACCGCCGCCAGCACCAGGTCGTCCTTGTCGGCGAACCGGCGGTAGATCGTCGCCTTGCCCACGCCCGCCCGCGCCGCCACCGCCTCCATGGTCAGCGCCTCGATCGCGGTCCCGTCGGCGAGCAGGCCGAGCACGGCGTCGATGATGGCGGCGTCAGCATGACTGCTGCGCGGCCGGCCCGGCGGCCGCGGGCCGCCGTCCTCGACGGCGGCGCGCTCGACGGCTCCGCGGCCGGTCGCCGGACCGGCCGCGGAATCAGTCGTCGGGGTACTCATGGTGACGTACAGGTTACGCGGACTCGGTGACGAGCGCCGCCTCCTCGGCCGTCACCATCTCCGGCGTACGCCGGACCGCGCGGCCGGGCATCCACCGCACGACCGCGGCCGCGCCGATCAGGGCGACGATCGCCGACCCGCCGGCCGCCCAGTGCATGGCGTCCACGAACGCGGCGTTCGCGGGGCCGAGCAGGGCCGCGCCGGCCGGACCGGAGCTGTCGGCGACGGCGTACGTCGCCGCGAGGGACTCGGACGCCGCGTCCCGGGCCGCCGCCGGCAGCGGGGCCAGCGGACCCTCCATGCCGTTGCGGTAGACCTGCGAGAGCACCGAGCCGAGCACCGCGACGCCGAGCGCGCCACCGACCTGCCGCACCGTGTTGCTGATGGCGGACCCGACGCCGGCCTTCTCCCGCGGCAGGCTCGACATGACCACCTCGGTGACCGGGGCCATGACCGAGCCCATCCCTGCGCCCTGGACGAAGTAGAGCAGGCCCAGGACCCAGATCGGGGTGGTCTCGCCGACGACCAGGAAGGCGCCGAGGCTCGCGGCCACCGCCAGCATGCCGGCCGCCACGACCGCCCGCGGGCCGTACTTCGCGGCGAAGCCGGCGCTGCGCGGGGCGAAGATCAGCTGCGCCGCCGCGAACGGCAGGAAGAGCAGGCCGGTCTCGAGCGGCGAGTAGCCGCGGACCAGCTGCAGGTAGAACGTACCGAAGAACAGCGAGCCCATGGCCGCGAAGAAGACCAGGCCCACCGACCCGGTCGCGGCCGAGAACCGCGGGTCGCGGAACAGCCGGACGTCGAGGGCCGGGTGCTCGACCCGCCGCTCGTACAGGACGAAGGCGGTCAGGATCAGCGCGCCGGCCAGGATCGGGCCGATGACCTTGGTCGAGCCCCACTCGCCGCTGTCGCCCCCGGTGATGATCCCGTAGACGAAGGTGCCCAGACCGGCGATGGACAGCAGCACGCCGACCAGGTCGATCCGGCCCGGCGCCGGGTTGCGGGACTCCGGCACCAGCAGCGCGATGGCCACGATGCCGCCGATCACGATCGGCACGTTGACCAGGAACACCGAGCCCCACCAGAAGTGCTCGAGCAGCACGCCGCCGGCCACCGGGCCGATGGCGACCGCGAGCCCGACCGCGCCGGCCCACACGCCGATGGCGCGGGCCCGCTCCCGCGGCTCGAAGACGTTGGAGATGATGGCCAGCGTCGCCGGCATGATCGCCGCCGCGCCCAGGCCCATCAGCGCGCGGGCGCCGATGAGCTGGCCCGGGCTCTGGGCGTACGCCGACGCCAGCGAGGCGATGCCGAAGATCGTCAGGCCGGTGACCAGCACCCGGCGGCGGCCGATCCGGTCGCCGAGCAGCCCGGCCGTGAACAGCAGCCCGGCGAAGACCAGCGTGTACGAGTTGATCGACCATTCCAGGTCGCTCTGGCTCGCGCCCAGACCCGCCCGCGGGTCGGCGATCGTCTTCAGCGCGACGTTGAGGATGGTGTTGTCGAGCACCACCACGAGCAGGCTGACCACCATCACGGCGAGGATGGTCCACCGGCGGGGGTGCCCCACAGGTTCGAGCGGAGTCATCGTGCTCCTTGAGATTCGATACGGAACGGACTCGTAACGAATCTAGACCATGAGACCCAGGATATGGAACGGGCTGGTCTCGTATCTCATTCCGCTCAGAGCGGACAACCGCCGGACCGGACCGCTGCCAGAATGCGCACATGACACCGGCAGAGGTGGTACGGCAGGTGTGGGAGAGGATCGACGCCCGGGACTGGGACGGGTTCGCGGCCCTGTTGGCCGAGGACGTCAGGCTGGAGTATCCGCACACCGGCGAGCGCTTCGCCGGCCGGGCCAACCTGGTCGCGATCAACGCCGAGTACCCGGAGGGCTGGTCGATCTACGTTCTCCGGATCCTGGCCGACGGCGAGACCGTGGTCTCCGAGGTCTCCGTCCCGATGGACGGGGTGGAGAGCCGGGCCGTGACGATCTGGACCGTACGGGACGGGCTGGTCGCCGAGGCGACCGAATACTGGATCACGGCCGGCGGCGACGACGCCCCCGAGTGGCGCAAGGCCTACACGGACTGATCCGGGGTCGGCACCGCCACCGGCGCCGGCACCACGACCGGCGCCTCGTCGATCCGGTAGCGGCGCAGCGCCGGCACCGCCACCGCGATCAGCGCCGCCCCGGCCAGCGTGCTCACCCCGCCGACGACCGCGCTGGTCCCGGGCGAGGTCAGCGAGCCGAGCACCCCGGCCCGGAAGTTGCCCAGCTGGGGTGCGCCCGCGCCGACCACGAACTCGGCCGCACCGGTCCGGCCGCGCAGGTGGTCCGGGGTCGCCGTCTGCAGCACCGTGGACCGGAACACCACCGACAGCACGTCCGCGACCCCGGCCACGACCAGGAACGCCAGCGTCGCCACCAGCCCGCCGGCCAGGCCGAACCCGATCAGCCCGCCGCCCCAGCCCAGCGCGGACAGCAGCATCGCCCGGCCGGGCCGGCGCACGTGCGAGACCGGCCCGGACAGCGCCGTACCGAGGACGCCGCCGGCCGCGACCGCGGCGGTGAGCAGCCCGAGCGTCTGCGGCGCGCCGCCGAACCGGTCGGCGTTGACCGCCGGGAACAGCGCGAACGGCATCCCCAGCGCGGTCGCGGACAGGTCGTACAGCAGCGCCCCCAGCACGACCTTGCAGCTCCGGATGAACCGGAAGCCGTCGGCCAGGGCCCGCAGCCCCGGGGTGGCCCGGCCGCCGTCCGGCGCCATCGACGGCAGCCGGAACACCGCGTACAGGGAGAAGAGGAAGCTGACCGCGTCGACGACGTAGCAGAACCGCAGTCCGCCGGCGGCGGTGAGCACGCCGGCCAGCGGCGGGCCGAGGATCAGGCTCAGGTGCATCCCCAGCATGGTCAGCGCGGAGCCGGCCGGGATCAGCTCCCGCGGCAGCAGCCGGGGCGCGAACGTCCGCTTGGCCGGGGCGTTCACCGCGGCGACGAGGTATTGGAGTGCGACCAGGCCGTAGAGCAGCCCGACGCTGCGCGAGCCCGCGAACGCCTGCACCGCGAACAGCACGGACACCACGACCTGGGCGTTGCTCAGCAGCAGCACCAGCTTGCGCCGGTCCACCGCGTCCACCAGCGGGCCGCCGAGCAGACCGGCCGCCAGCGAGGGCACGGCGGCGGCCAGCCCGACCCCGCCGACCGCGGCCGAGGAGTGGGTCAGGGTGAAGACCTGCAGGACCACCGCGTACGTGGTCATCTGGCCGCCGAGCTGCGACACGGTCGAGGACAGGGTCAGCCGGCGGAAGTCCGGCGACACCCGCAGCGGACGCACGTCGAGCAGGATCCGGCGGCGGCCCTCAGACATCGCGCAGCGCCTCGCGGTGGGCGGCGACGTCGGCCGATGCGGCCGGATCGGACGCCGCCGCGGCCATCCGCTGCCGGAACGAGCTGCGCTCCAGGGCGGCGCGCAGGTCGCCGGCGAAGGCCGAGAGCGGGTACGGCAGCTCGGCGTCGAGCGCGGCCAGCGCCCGGGCCGTCACCTCCCACTCCGCCCGGATCGCAGGCAGGGCGTCGAGAGCCGCGTCGGTGAGCTCGACGATCCGCTCCCGCGCATCGGCCCCGACCCGCTGCCGGGCCCAGCCCGCCCGCACCATCGCGGCCACGGTCTGGCTGGCGGCGGAGTGGGTCACCCCGGTCGCCTCGGCCAGCTCCCGGATGCTGGCCGGCCCGGCCACCAGCGCCCGGACCACCGGCGAGAACCGGGGCCGGTAGCCGTCGAGACCCAGCCCGGCCAACGCGCTGGCGACATCCGTGTCCATCCGCTCGAACAGCGTGCGCAGCTCGGTCCCGAGCGCGCG